>VAZM01000317.1 GCA_005883135.1 Alphaproteobacteria bacterium | reverse complement strand
CACCTTGGCGGCATCGGTCTCCTTCGGCGCGCTGCCGTCCTTCGGCGCCGAACGGCGCAGGATGGCTTTGACGCGCTCGACCAGGAGACGCTGTGAGAACGGTTTGCGGATGAAATCGTCGGCGCCCATCTTGAGGCCGAACAGCTCGTCGATCTCCTCGTCCTTGGACGTGAGGAAGATCACCGGCATGTCGGACTTCTGGCGCAGCCGCCGCAACGTTTCCATCCCGTCCATGCGCGGCATCTTGATGTCGAGAATGGCGAGATCGGGCGGCGACGTCTTGAAGCCGTCGAGCGCCGACGCGCCGTCGGTGTAGGTCATGATCCGATAACCTTCGGCCTCAAGCGCAATCGAGACCGAGGTCAGGATGTTGCGATCGTCATCGACGAGAGCGATGGTCGGCATGAACCCCTATCCCTGCATTCGCCCTGGCGACTCTGAAAGCCCCCAAAGCACGGCCGAAATGTGGCGAATCCCTGGCAAACGCATGATTCGTCAGGGGGTTTCTAGCATAGCTCGCACCGGCGATCATGCCCCCGCTCAAGCTGGCGCGCCGAGAATCGAGCTTTTCCCGCCGGCTTCGCTGAGCCGGCGGCGCTTGGTAACATCCTTTGCCGGAGACGCCAAATGCAGCCGAGCCCCGATTTCGACCCCGTCACGGCCGCTAAGAAGCTGCTGCGCGAGGGGCGCTCGGGAGCCCTGGCGACCCTGATGCCGCCCTCGGGCGACCCTTATTGCTCGCTGGTCAATGTCGCCACCGCCGCCGACGGCGCGCCCCTCTTGCTGATCTCGCGCCTTGCCGTCCACACCAAGAACATTCTCGCCGACCCGCGCGTGTCGCTCATGCTCGACGAGCGCAAGCCGGGCGATCCCTTGCAAGGCGCCCGTGTCATGCTCATGGGCACCGCGGCGACGAGCGACGATCCGGGTGTGCGCCGGCGGTATCTCGACCGTCAGCCCGAGGCGGACATGTTCGCGGGCTTTGCCGATTTCGCCTTCTACCGGATGGCGCTCAAGGCGGTGCATCTCGTTGCCGGCTTCGGCCGCATCGTCGATCTCGCGCCGAAGCAGGTTCTGACCGAGACCGGCGACGCCGCCGAGCTCGTTGCCGCGGAGCCCCAGATCATTGCCCACATGAACGGCGACCATGCCGACGCGGTGCGGCTTTACGCCACCAAACTGCTGGGCGCGCGGGACGGCAACTGGCGCTGCGTGGGGTGCGACCCGGAAGGGCTCGAGCTGCAGCTCGAGCGCACCGCGCTGCGGCTGCCGTTCCCCCAGCGGGTGCGCGCGCCGGACGCGCTGCGCCACGTGCTCAAGCAAATGGCGGAGGATGCGCGGCGCGCCGCGTGAGCGCGCCGTTGCGGACCAAGAAGGGAGGGTGCGATGCGGCGTTCCATGATGGCGTTGGCACTCGGGCTCGGGATGGGTTCGTTCCACATCGGCGGACGGGTCATCGAGATCACGGGGCAGCCGATCAAGGAGGTCGTGTTCACGCCCGGCGGCGTGCCCGCCAAGATGGATCCCAACGGCAAGTACCAGGTCGAGCAGATGTACGTGCAGTACTTCCTGCCGCAGAACCGCAGGGGCAAGCTGCCGCTGCTGTTGTGGCACGGCGGCGGCTTGACCGGCGTGACCTACGAAACCAAGCCCGACGGCGGCGAGGGCTGGCTCACCTATTTCATCCGCAAGGGCTGGGACACCTACATCTCCGACGCGGTGGAGCGCGGCCGCGCCGGCTGGACCAACACGTTGAAGGGCGATCCGTTGTTCTTGCCGGTCGGCGATCCGTGGGAGCGCTTTCGCATCGGCCCGCCCGGTTCATGGAACGAGGACAAAGCCAAACGCGCGAGCTATCCCGGCGTCCAGTTTCCGATCGAGGCGTACGCGCAGTTCATGAAACAGGCCGTGCCGCGCTGGCTCACCACCGACGAGCAGATTGTGGCCGCCTATATCGAACTCGTCGACAAGGTCTGCCCCTGCGTGGTCCTGGTGCACAGTCAGTCGGGCTCGTTCGGCTACAAGGTGCTCGAGGCGCGGCCGGAGAAGGTCAAGGCGTTGGTCGCCGTCGAGCCGACGCTTGGTGGCGACCGCAACAAGGTTGATGCGATCAAGGGGACACCCATCCTGGTGCTTTACGGCGACAATGCCAAAGACCATCCGCGCTGGTCGAAGATCCGCCAGGGCGGCGTCGACTACGCCGCGGTGCTCAAATCCGCGGGCGGCAGCATCGATGTCGTCGATCTGCCGGATGTGGGGATCAAGGGCAACTCGCACATGGTCATGATGGACAAGAACAGCGATATGGTCGCCGACGTCATTCAGAAATGGCTTGTCGGCAAGGGTTTGGCGGACTGAACGCGTGCTGTTGCGGCGCAGCATTGACAGCCGCGGGGTGCCATTTATAGGTCGCGGGATCGGGCGGCGGGCGCTATCATTAATCCTTGCATATGCGGCGGGGAGTAGGTTCGGCGGCGGCCGGCTGCGTCGTGGAGGTCTTCGTGCAGGAAACGGGTTTGCGCAACCGCGCCTACGGCGCCGGCCGATTTGGCTTCAAGGACCTCACGGCGGTCCATTGGAATCACACCGCGCCGTTCCTCTACGAACGCGCCGTCGCCGGGCACGAAGCCACGGTCGTGGACGGCGGCGCGCTGTGCGCGGAGACCGGCGCCCACACCGGCCGATCGCCCAAGGACAAGCATACGGTCGTCGATGCGTTGACCGAAAACACGGTGTGGTGGGGCGGCAATCGCAAGATCACGCCGGAGAACTTCCAGCGGCTTTATGACGACTTCATCGCGCACGCGCGCGGCAAGACGCTGTACGCGCAGGACCTCTATGGCGGCGCCGATCCGAAATACCGCATCAAAACGCGCATCTTCACCGAGCTTGCCTGGCATTCCCTTTTCATTCGCCAATTGCTGATACGCCCCGAGCGCTCCGAGCTCGCCAATTTCGTCCCCGATCTCACCATCGTCGATCTGCCCTCGTTCAAGGCCGACCCCGAACGGCACGGGGTGCGTAGCGAGACCGTCATCGCCATCGACTTCAGCCGCAAGATCGTTCTGATCGGCAATTCGTCGTATGCCGGCGAGATGAAAAAGTCGGTGTTCACCACGCTCAACTTCTATTTGCCCGCGCAAGGCGTGATGCCGATGCACTGCTCGGCCAACGTCGGCAAGGATGGAGACGTGGCGCTGTTCTTCGGCCTTTCTGGGACCGGCAAGACGACGCTGTCCGCCGATCCCAACCGCGTTCTCATCGGCGACGATGAGCATGGCTGGGGACCGGACGGCGTGTTCAATTTCGAGGGCGGCTGCTACGCCAAATGCATCAAACTCCGCGCCGAGGCGGAGCCGGAAATCTACGCTGCGACCAACCGCTTCGGTGCGGTGCTGGAGAACGTGGCGTTCGATTCCGACACGCGCATTCCGAACTTCGACGACGAGGGGAAGACCGAGAATACGCGCTCGGCCTATCCGCTCGACTTCATGCCGCTCGCCTCGCGCAGCGGGCGTGCCGGACATCCCAAGAACATTATCTTTCTGACCGCGGACGCCTTCGGCGTGATGCCGCCGATCGCCAAGCTCACGCCGGCGCAGGCGATGTACCATTTCCTCTCCGGCTACACCGCCAAGGTCGCCGGCACCGAGAAGGGGCTAGTCGGCGTGGAGCCCGAGTTCTCGACCTGCTTCGCCGCGCCGTTCCTGCCGCGCCCGCCGGCGGAATACGGCAAGCTGATGCGCGAGTACATTTCTCGGCACAAGGTGGATTGCTGGCTGGTCAACTCGGGCTGGACCGGCGGCATTTACGGTGTCGGCCGGCGCATGCCGATCAAAGCGACGCGCGCGCTCGTCACCGGCGCGCTCGATGGTTCGCTCAAGGAGGTGGGCTTCCGCACCGATCCCTATTTCGCCTTCGCCGTCCCGACATCGGTGCCCGGGGTCGAGCCGCACCTTCTCTATCCGATGAAGACCTGGAAGGACAAAGCGGCGTTCGACGAGACCGCGCGCAAGCTCGTGCGCATGTTTCAGGAGAATTTCGTCAAGTACGAACAGCACGTCGACGCCGACGTGCGTTCCGCCGCGCCCGAGGTGCGCATCGCGGCGGAGTAATCTCAAGAGCAGTTGCTTTCGACTCGTCATGGCCAGCAGGCAGTCAAGCTTGCGCAGACTGCGTAAACCTGTCTGCGCCCGGCCATGACGCAGCCCTCACCCGCGGGCATTACCCCTGCGCCGGCGGGAGGCGATTGAAGCGCTCCTTCTGCTCGTCGCTGAGCGAGCCATAAAACTTCTCGAGCGCGGGCTGCACGGTTTCGACCGCCCGGCGCATCGCGTCGAGGCGCTGTTCCATCGCTTGCAAGCGACCGACCGCACTGAGCGCCCTATAGGTGGGGCATTCCGAGTTCAAGAGCTTGGCCGCCTCGGCGGTGGCGTTCTGCAGCTCCTTGAGCGCGCCGCGCTGCGTTTCGTCCGGCTCGACCACCCGGTCGATCCGGTCCAAGGGGAGGCCGGCGATGCCCGAGGCGCGCTGGCCGCAGACTTGCGCCAGGTTGCGCTGTCCCTGCTGCTGACCCGCCGCATCGGGGTTGAGTGCATTGAAGCGGGCCTTCTGCTCGTCATTGAGCGAGTCGTAGAATTTCTCGAGCACGGGGCGCACGGTGCGCACCGCCGCCAACATCGCATCGAGCCGCTGACCCATCGCCTCGATCCGCCCCGTGGGTGTGCTCGGCAGCGCGGTCGGACACGCCGCCTTGAGCTGGTCGAGCGCCTTCGCGGTGGCGTCTCGGAGCTCGTCGAGAATGGCGCGTTGGTCGTCGTTCAGCTCGACCGTCTGCGAGATGCGCTCGATCGGCCAATCGGTCAGCCCAGCGGTCTGCCCACTGCAGAGATCGGCTTCGATGCTTCGTCCGCCGTGATTTTCTCGCGCGGCGGAGCGGCCACGCGCGGAGCTGCCGCGAGCGTAACCGCCGTCCTGGCCGCTCGGGCCGACCGATGCATAGGTGCCGCCATAGCCAAGCGCATAGGCGCCGAACATGCCGTCGTAGACGTCGTCGTAGGCGTAGGGCCAGAACGTGTCATAGGCATAGGGATAGAAAGTGTAGTCGACGAAGTCGGAATAGGCGTAAGGCCAGAACAGCGGGCCGACCCAGCCGATCACGATTGGATGGCTGAAACGCCGCCGCCATTGCGGGTCGAAGAACCGGCCCTGGAAGGTCGAGCGCGCCAGCGTGCGTGCGCCGGGATCGCGCGCGGCAGCGAGATTGGCGAAGCTCTGGTTGCGCAACGCGCCTCCGGAGAAGGCGCGCGGGTTGATCGCCGCGCGGGCGCGGGTCGCGGACTGTGGAATGGCGCGCGCCGCCTCGTTCGGCTGCATCACACCTTGTCGCGCAGCCGCGTTGGGTTGTTGCGCCGCGTTTTGCCGTGGCCCGGCGTTGCGGCCGCCATGCGTCGGAGGGGCCGCGGCAAAGGCCCCGCCCGGCCCGGCTGTGGGATGCGCAGCCTGCCGCGGTGCTGGGCGAGGCGCTTGTGCAGCGCGCGGGGCGGTCGCTTGCGCAGGCGCATGGCGCGGGGCTGCGACGCGTGGAGCGGGTGCGGTGTGCGGTGTGGCAACGCGCGCCGGCCCGTGGCGCGGTGCGGCAGCTGGCGCAGGCGCGTGGCGCGGCGCGGCGATGTGTGGAGCGGGTGCGGCGTGCGGCGCGGCGATGCGCGGGGCGACGACATGTGGCGCAGGCGCGGCGTGCGGCGCGGCAATATGTGGAGCGGGCGCAACATGCGGGGCAGGGGCCGCGCGCGGCGCAGCCGCCGCGTGCGGTGCGGCAGCTGCCGGGCCGCCGTGCCCGCCTCCTGGCTTTTGCGCTTGCGCCACGCCCGGCGCTGCCATGGCAGCGCAGACGATCAACAGTCCCGCGATGCGAATATTGCGCTGGAACATGGCACCACCTCTCGAGTCGTCCGCCGGCAAATAAATAACGTCTGAGCGGCGCGCTGGTTTCGCACCACGCGGCGCACGCGCGCGATTGTTCGATGACCAACTGTTCAGGATCGCCTGACAGGGAACTGACGAGCGATTGCTATGTGGTTCCAGGGTTTCGCAAATGGAGCACGGCTCCATGGCGCCTCGCCGAGGACGCCCGTGAGCGCTTTACCCCCTGCGCAGGGCGCGTCACCGCATCATCAGCGTGCCGGCGCCGTGGTCGGTGAGCAGCTCGAGCAGCACCGCGTGGGGGACTTTGCCGTCGAGAATCACCACACCCTCGACGCCCGCTTCGAGCGCATAGATGCAGGTCTCCACCTTGGGAATCATGCCGCCGGAAATGGTGCCGTCGGCGATCAACCCGCGCGCGTCGTCGGGGGAGAGCTGTTTGATCAGCTTGTTGGACTTATCGAGCACACCCGGCACGTCGGTGAGCAACAGCAATCGCTTTGCTTTGAGCGCGCCGGCGATCGCCCCGGCGAAGGTGTCGGCGTTGACGTTGTACGTGCCGCCCTGGGTCGAGGCCGCGACCGGGGCCAGCACGGGAATGAGCTCGCGCCCGAGGATCTGCGCGAGTACGGTAGTGTCGACCTTCTCGGGTTCGCCGACGAAGCCGAGGTCGACCACTCGCTCGATGCTGGAGCCGGCATCGACGAAGGTGCGGTTGAGCTTCTTCGCGAGCACCATGTTGCCGTCCTTGCCGGTCAGGCCCACCGCCTTGCCGCCGGCCGCGTTGATGAAGCCGACGAGCTGTTTGTTGATCGAGCCGGCGAGCACCATTTCGACGATCTCGATGGTCGCTGCGTCGGTGATGCGCAGCCCCCCGGCGAATTCCGACTTGATGCCGAGTCGCTTGAGCATCTCGCCGATCTGCGGACCGCCGCCGTGCACGACCACCGGATTGATGGCGGTCTGCTCCATCAGCACGATGTCGCGGGCGAAGCTTCGCGCCATCTCCTCCTCGCCCATGGCGTGGCCGCCGTATTTCACGACGACGGTCTCCTCGTCGTAGCGCTGCATATGGGGAAGCGCTTCCGACAGGACGCGCGCGATATCGTGGGGCGAAATGGTCATCGCGGAATGTTCCGGCACTCCGGCGTTTGCGCCGCGGAGACGAATCTGTCCCTGCGTCTGTTTAGCGAGCCGGCAGCCGGTGCGAAAGAGGCTTGCACTACGAACAGCGCTAACGTCGTGTCTTGACTCGTCATGCCCGGGCTTGACCCGGGCATCCATCAAAAAGAACCATGTCATTGCCGGGTCAAGCCCGGCAATGACATGGGTGCCGGAGCGCCCTATTGAGGTGAACGGGAAAATCTGGTCTAGCCGGCGCCGCGCTCGTTGACGAGCCTCGCCATGGCGGCGCGCAGCTCGGCGATGCCGGCGCCGCTGCGCGCCGACGTCACCAGCACCTGCGAGTGCGCCGCCGGGTGCCTGGCGAGCGCTGCATCGGTCGCGACGAGGAGCGCCGCGCGCTCGCTCTCCTTCGCCGCGTCGGCTTTGGTCAGCACGATCTGGTAGTTGACCGCCGCCTTGTCCAACGTCTCAAGCACGTGCGAGTCGACCGTCTTCAATCCGTGGCGCGCGTCGACGAGGAGATAGACGCGGGCGAGATTGGCCCGTCCGAGGAGAAAGGCGTGGATCAGCGCGGTCCAGGCCTCAAT
>VAZM01000316.1 GCA_005883135.1 Alphaproteobacteria bacterium | reverse complement strand
AGCAGCCTGCAGTACCGTTCAATGTTTTGCCGATGACGCCGCACTCGGGCCGTATTGAAGTCAATCATCTTCCGTCACCTCCCTGGATGTTCCTCAGTTGTATTCTTGATTGAATTGAAGAGCTCGCAGCCAACGAGAGGTCAAGGGCCGATCTGGAACTACGATTAGCGTCCGCTTTTTTACCAAACCACAATTTAGGAAATTTTATAGCGAGCTCATCGCAGACTCATGGTAAGCACGCTGGCGCGGAGGGAAGCCTCTCATCATGCCGATTCGTCTCCTTCTTGAGCACGGTCACGCCTTTACGCGAATCGCCGCCACGGTTATGCCTGCAGTGCCACCCCCGACGATGAGAACCTGATGGTGTGTTGAACCCGGCATGGTTTCTACCCCTTGTCTGCTGCTTTTGCCCACGTGGTACGGGCAATCCGCCTCGCCCGCCGAGCAGCTTCGCGATGTAGAACGCCACACCTTTGATCAGCGTTCATCCCGCCGCCGAGTTCACGATGACCAGGAACGATCCGAAGTCGGCAAGATGCAATCGTCACGACGGCCAAACCAGCGGTAACGGTGGCGCGCAACGAAGTCATAGATCACGTCGCGAATTAGTAGCGGGACAAAGTGGAAGACCCATGTCCATCCCCAGCGCGGAAGCTCGCGTGCAATGCGGAGCACGGCTTCAGATTTTACATAGGCGCGACCTTTCGCCACGAATGCAAAGGTATCGGGGTGATCAGGATCGATGCCGATCTGCTCGGCCAGAGGGCGTCCTTCGGCCAGTTGGATCGGAACATAGCGAAAATATCCTCTCTGATCACGTTTGCTGACGAAGCGGCAGCCGCGCGAACAGAGGACGCAAATGCCATCGAACAGGATCAGGCCATGCGGCGATTGGGCGCCGCCGGGACGTTTTGGATCAATGACGATTGATTGCTCCACCATGAAGGCGTCGCTATCCACATTTCTCGTTACGCCTCTCTGCGAAGCGGCGTTAACTAGGTCTGGAGCCCTCGACAGCGCTGCTTCAGTCTCAGCAACGAGTCGATGCATAATTTCGGCTATGGGCACGATTTCCTTAATCCCTCCGGCGGCCTGACCTGCCGTGAGCAAATCAGCGAGGCGACCCGGCCTGTCAGCACATAAGGCCCGGAATTTATTTCAGCGGCAGCTCGGTTTTTTAATGCGTCAGGTTGATCGTGACGTTCTTCCTCTGCGTGTAGCTCTCGAGCATGCCTTCGAGGGAGAACTCGCGGCCGATGCCGCTTTCTTTATAACCGCCGTAGGAATGACCTGGGCTCTGACCGAGGCCCTGGTTCACCTGAACCCAACCAGCCTCGATCGCGTGTGCCGCGCGCAGAGCCCGGCCGATGTCATGAGACCAGACGTAGGCGGCAAGCCCGTAATGGCTGTCATTCGCCATGCGAATCGCATCCGCTTCGTCGGTCCAAGCAATAGCGACAAGCACGGGGCCAAAGATCTCCTCGCGCGCCAGGCGCCAGTCGTTAGCAACGTTCGCGAAGACGGTGGGGATTGCGTAATAGCCTTCGCTAAGGGGCCCTTCCTTGGGCGGAAGACCGCCGATCACGAGGCGCGCTTCGCGTCGCTTAAGTCCCTCCTCGACATAGCCACACACTTTCCTGAATTGCTTCTCGTTGATGATGGTACCTATATCGCTTGTCTCATCGAGCGGATCACCGAGCTTGAGTGCTTTGACCTTCTGCCCGAGGACATTAAGAAAACTGTCAAAGATGTCGCGGTGTAGGAAGAGGCGGGAACCCGCGGTGCAGGACTGGCTCTGCCGGGTGAAGCGCATCGCGGCAATAATTCCATCGATAACCCAATCCTCGTTTGCATCGGGGAAGACGATCGAGGGACTCTTGCCGCCAAGTTCAAGCGACACCGGCACGATGCGGTCGGAGGCAGCGCGCATGATGAGCTTGCCGACCTCCGTCGAGCCGGTGAAGGAGAGCTTGCTCACCATCGGGTGGTTGGCGAGCGCAGCGCCACATTCCTCGCCGAGCCCAGTCAACACGTTGAGCACCCCAGCCGGCAAGAATTCCTGACATACTTCAGCCAGCATAAGCACGCCGAGCGGTGCATCCTCTGCGGCCTTCAAGACGAGCGTGTTGCCGGCGCAAAGCGCGGGCCCTATTTTGAGAGCAGCCAATAGGACTGGCGCGTTCCACGGGATGATGGCGCCGACAACGCCGAGCGGCTCACGCCGCGTGTAGCTCAGAATATGCTCGCCGAAGGGGATCGTTTCGCCCTTGAGTTCGCTGCCCAAGCCGCCGAAGTAGCGGATGATGTCGACCGTGGTCTTTGCCTCAGGGCGTGCCTGGGTGCGAAGCGCGTTCCCGGTCTCGAGCGCGATCGTGCGCGCCAGCTCCTCGACCCGCGCCTCAAGCGCATCCGCAATCCGCGCGAGAAGGCGCCCGCGCTCGCGAGGAATCGTGCGCGACCAGAGGGGAAATGCATCGGCCGCGGCTTGCACTGCCCGCGCGACGTCCTCGGCGCCGCCTCGGGGGACCTCGGCGATCGGGCGCCGGTGCGCCGGATTCTCAACCTCGAGCACCTCGCCTGAAGCGCTATCAACCCAGTTCCCACCGATCAACATGGGCGCCTTCCTAAGCGCCACTTCGTCAGTGCGAATATTCGTAACAGCCGTCATGATCGCCTCCGTCGTTCCTTCGGCACCTTGGTCCGGCCAGTGGCGCTACGATCGCACTTTGTACACGATGTCGTGCTCGCGCATGCTCGACCACCTTCAGTCCGAAATCGTCGTTCGACCCGACCTCTGTCACTGGCGCATGATCAACCTCGAGGGACTCGACCTTCTGGATGAAATCGGTGGTGTGTCCACGGATGTGGATTACATCGCCAACGCGCAGCGTAGTACCAAGTTCGAGTTGCATGGCCATGACCGAGAGGTGGCTGGGTGGTCACGCGCCGATGCGCTGCTCCGCCGCAGTAGGCTGCGCAGGATGGCTCGGCGGCGGCTTGGCCGCTTCAGTCTGTACCCGTTGGCCGACTGCTCCGGCTTGACCGCGATCTTTCCGGTCGCCCCAGTCTGGCATTTCCGCACGAGATGTCAAAGGCGTTGGGCTGATGGTCTTCAGGACCCGGCCGTGGCATCAAGAGCTGCGCAACGTAGCCTGGCGACCGCCCCTGACGCTCTTGCCGGGTTTCGCGCCCTTAAGAACTTTGTCAATGTAGACGGCAGCGCGTCAGCGCGGACCGACAATCCGCGAGAACGGACCCGCAAGTTAGGGAGGTACTCATTATGTCGAGCAAAGGTTCACACTCGGGCTGGACGCGGCGACGTCTGCTCGGGCGCTCCGTGCTGGCGGGTGCTGCGGTCGCAGCACCCTCGATTGTGAAGGGAGCGCAGCCGACATTCGCACAAACCCTTTCGATCTCTGCCTTGGGCAAGGCCAAGATCGACTGGCAGCAGTTCAAAGGCGAAGATATCACGGTCGCGGTGATCCCGGCGGGGTATTTCAACAACCTGATCGACGTCGCCGGTGCGTTCGAGGATCTGTCCGGCGTGAAGGTGCGTTTCGAGAAGATCCCGCCCGGCCAGATCCGCCAGAAAATATTGCTCGACCTGTCCAGCAAAACCGGCACCTATGCCACGCACGCTGCCGACCCGATGTACTATCCGCTGTATGTGACTAACAAATGGGTCGAGCCGCTCGACGCGTATCTTAACGATCCCAAGATCAGCGATCCGGGCTGGTTCGACTACGACGATATTCTTGAAGGCTGGCGCAGCGCGTGTTCGATCGAGGGCAAGCCTTACGGCATCCCCTTCGACGGTGAAGCGACCGTACAGGTCTATCGTAAGGACGTGTACGAAAAGGCGGGCATCAAGCCGGCCCAGACGCTGGAACAGTTCGTGGCAAACGCAGCCAAAGTCCACGACCCCGCGAACCGGCTTTGGGGCGCTGCGCTGCGCGGGTTCCGCGGCGCCGGGCAGAATATGTACATCTATCCGTCGATCTTTCGTGCGTTCGGGGGTGAATGGTTTGATCCGAATAAGAAGCTCGTCGTGACGACCGAGCCGGCCGTCAAGGCGCTGGAGTGGTATGTAAATTTATTGCGCAATTACGCTCCGCCCGGCGTCGAGAACTGGAACTGGCCTGATATCGCGGACGCATTTGGACAGGGGACGGTCGCGGTCTACATCGATGCGCACAGCTCGGCTGGCGTGATCAATGATCCGCAGAAGTCCAAAGTGATCGGCAAAATCGGCTACGCGCGCTGGCCGAGGGGCCCCGCAGGCAAGCGCGTTACTTCGATCTGGAACTGGAGCTTCCCGGTCAACGCGGCGCTCTCCGAACGCAAGAAGAAGGCGACGTGGCTATTCATTCAGTGGGC
>VAZM01000315.1:2963-10430 GCA_005883135.1 Alphaproteobacteria bacterium | reverse complement strand
AGGCGCGCGCTACTTGCCCGGGCGTTCCGAGCGAAGCTTGCCGATGAATCGCATCGCGCGCGGCTGCGCGTCGAAATGGGGCGGCTTCGCACGCTGCTTCGGAGGCTGGCCGGGATAAGCGCGACGAAGCGAGGCTTCGCGCTGGTACCGCGCCGCGCACGCGAAGTGGTCGTGCTGGCGCGCCCGGTCGAAGAGGAGCATGCGGCGGTGCTCGCCCTCCTCGCCGACGGCGAGTCGTGGTCGAGCTCGGCGTTGGCGCTTGCGCTTGGGGCCAGTCAGCGCACCGTGCAGCGGGCACTCGAGTCGCTCGCGGCAGCAGGCAAGGTGCAGTCATTCGGTCGCGGCCGAGCGCGTCGTTGGACGACGCCTCCCGTGCCGGGATTCACGACTATGTTGTTACTCCCGGCTCCGCTGCCCAGTGACTAGGATCGAAGCATGAAACGATCAGCAGCCGAGATCCTCCGCGAATACGGACCCTTTCCGGGCGTCGACCACGTGCATGGCGTGACCTTCGATGGTCGGAACGTCTGGTTTGCAAGTGGAGACAAGCTCAACGCCTTCGATCCGGCGAGCGGCAAGGTGCTGCGCTCAATCGATGTCCCCGCGCATGCAGGAACGGCCTTCGACGGGGAGCACCTGTTTCAGATCGCCGAGGATCGCATCCAGAAGATCGACCCGAAGACCGGCCGCGTGCTCGCCACCATCCCGGCCCCCGGCGGCGGCGGCGACTCCGGGCTTGCTTGGGCGGAAGGGACGCTCTGGGTGGGCCAGCATCGGGAGCGGAAGATCCATCAAATCGATCCCCAAACAGGAGCAATTCTTCGCACCATCGAGTGCAACCGCGTCGTCACCGGGGTCACCTGGGTCGATAGCGAGCTCTGGCATGGCACCTGGGAAGGCGACGCGAGCGATTTGCGGCGCGTCGATCCGCAAACCGGAGAGGTCCTGGAGAAACTTGAGATGCCCGCTGGAGTGGGCGTCTCGGGGCTCGAGTCGGGATGGCGGCGATCAGTTCTTCTGCGGAGGCGGAAGCAGCGGCAAGGTGAGAGCCGTGCGCCGGCCCAGACGAAGCAACGCGCCCGGCAGCAGTTCCGCGAATTCCAGCGTGTCCAAGCGCAAGTAGTCAAACGCTCCCGCTGCTGCTGGCAGGCGAGGTCCGAGCGCCCCACACGATGTGGATGCGCTCCCCGTCACTCCCACTCGATCGTGCCGGGCGGCTTCGAGGTGATGTCGTAGACCACGCGGTTCACTCCCTTGACCTCGTTGACGATGCGCGTCGCCACGTGGCCGATGAATTTCATGTCGAAGGGATAGAAGTCGGCGGTCATGCCGTCGGTCGAGGTCACCGCGCGTAGTCCGACGACGTAATCGTAGGTGCGGTAATCGCCCATGACGCCGACGGTGCGCACCGGCAGCAGCACGGCAAACGCCTGCCAGATGTCGTCGTAGAGCCCGGCGCGGCGGATCTCCTCGATATAGACGTCATCGGCGCGGCGCAGGATGTCGAGCTTTTCCCGCGTGATCTCGCCGGGACAACGGATGGCGAGCCCGGGTCCGGGAAACGGGTGGCGGCCGACGAAAGCCTGCGGCAGGCCGAGCTCGCGGCCGAGCGCGCGCACCTCGTCCTTGAACAGCTCGCGCAGCGGCTCGACCAGCGTCATGTTCATGCGCTCGGGCAACCCGCCGACGTTGTGATGGGATTTGATGGTGACCGACGGCCCGCCCGTGAACGACACGCTCTCGATCACGTCGGGGTAGAGCGTGCCCTGCGCCAAGAAATCCGCGCCGCCGAGCTTTTTCGCCTCCGCCTCAAACACATCGATGAACAACCGGCCGATGGTCTTGCGCTTGAGCTCGGGATCGGTGACGCCGGCGAGCGCCTCGAGAAACAGCGCTTCCGCTTCGACATGGACGAGCGGGATATTGTAGCTGTCGCGAAACAGCGCCACGACCTTCTCCGCCTCGGCAAGCCGCAGCAATCCGTGGTCGACGAAAACGCAGGTGAGCTGCTCGCCGATCGCCTCGTGGATCAACACGGCGGCGACCGCCGAATCCACCCCGCCCGACAGTCCGCAGATCACCCGGCCCTTGCCGACCTGTGCGCGGATTTTGTCGATCGCCTCCGCCTTGAAGGCGCGCATGGTCCAGTCGCCCCGGCAGGCGGCGATCTTGCGCACGAAGTTGCGAATGAGCGCGGCGCCGTGCGGCGTGTGCACGACCTCGAGATGAAATTGCGTGGCGTAGAACCGGCGCTGCTCGTCCGCGATCATCGCGATGGGCGCGTTCGGCGAAGTGCCGACCACGCGGAAGCCCGCGGGCAATCGCGTCACGCGGTCGCCGTGGCTCATCCACACCGGATAGCGCTCGCCCTTGCGCCACACGCCTTCGAACAGGGGCGAGTCCTCGGTCACCGTCACCTCGGCGCGGCCGAACTCCCGGTGGTGCCCGCCCTCGACCGTACCGCCGAGCTGCTGCGCCATCGCCTGCTCGCCGTAGCAGATGCCGAGGACCGGCACGCCCGCCGCATAGATCGCCGGCGGCGCAAGCGGCGCGTCATGATCGAGCACCGACGCCGGTCCGCCGGAGAGGATCACGCCTTTGGGCCGCATCCTCCTGAACGCCTCGTCCGCTTTCTGAAACGGGACGATTTCGCAGTAGACTTTCTCTTCGCGCACCCGCCGGGCGATGAGCTGCGTGACCTGGGAGCCCAAATCGACAATGAGAATCTTGTCGTGCTCGGCGAGTTGCCGGGAGGCAGCGCCGGACGCAGGAGAAGAATCGAGGAGCGTCATCTCGAAGCTATGTGCGGGCCGCGCCCGCTCCGGTCAAGGGCGGTGGTCTGCGCTTTCCGTAAAACAACGGGGAGAGAAGAGCGGACTAGCGGAGGCACTCGCTGCAATGCGCCGTGGCTTTGTCGCGCGCGGGCTTGCCGGCACCCAGTCTCCCCGCCGCCTTCCCATCCTCGCCGGCGGGGGCGGACTTCGCTTTGCGTTGGGCATCCTGTTTCTTGACCTCGATCGGAGGGACCTTCGGCTTCGACGAGGCCGTCTTCCTGCCGTCGGGGGCATCGTCCGAGCTCGCGGACTCCGCTTTCGCCTTGCCGCGCTGTTTAGTGGCTTCGACGGCAGGCGTCGCTGTTTTCGCCACGCGCGCTTGCTTGGCGGGCACGGTGTCCGCGGCCCTGGCGGACTTGGTTTTGCCTAGGCTCTCCTGTTTGCTGGCTTCGCTCGCGCCGCTCTTCTGTTTCGGCAATGGCATTTGCCTGCCGGCCACGATCTCACCGGCTTTGCCGGACCGCGCTTTGTCTTTGCTGTCCTGTTTGCTGGGTTCGCTCGCGGTGTTGAGTTTCACCAACGGCATTTTATTGCCCGCCCCGATCTGGCCGGCCTTGGTGGACGGCGCTGTGGCTTTGCCACTCTGTTTGCTGACCTCCGTCGCGACGATCTTGAGGTTGGGCGATGGTTTCTTGCCGGTCGCGATCTCGCCGGGCTTGGCGGACGGCGCCGTGGCTTTGCCAATCGGTTTGCCGACCTCCGTCGCCGCGATCTTGAGGTTGGGCGATTGTTTCTTGCCGGTCGCGATCTCGCCGGGCTTGGCGGACGACGCTGCGGCTTTGCCACTCTGCTTGGCGACCTCGGTCGCGGCGATCTTGAGGTTTGGCGACGGTCGCTTTCCGGCCCCAGTTTCGCCGGCGGCGACCAAATCTGCCCTGCCCTTCCCGTCCGGTTGCTTGTCTTCGCCTCCGGCGATCTTCGGTTTCGGCGCCGGCAACGGCACCTGCGAAGCGGTCGCCATCATATCGAGCTCACGCGGGAGCAGCATCGCGAAGCGACCACGATGGCGAATGCGGCCGGCGATGCGGCCCGCGTCATCGCCGGCGCCCCAGTAGAGATCGGCGCGCGCCGGTCCGACGAGCGCCGATCCCGTGTCCTGCGCAATCATCAGTCGGCCGAAGGGCGAGACAGACTTGGCGCTGTCGATCGGCAGGTTCGCTTCGATGAAAAACGGCGTCCCGTACTCGTGCAGCCGATCGACCGCAATCGACCGTCCCGGCGTCAACGGCACGCCCTGCGCGCCGACCGGCTCGCCCTCGTTCGATAGTCCGGTGACGCGGAAGAACACGTAAGAGCGGTTGGTCGCTTGCACCTTCGCAGCCTCCTCGGGATGCGCGGCCATCCAGTCGCGAATGCGCTGGGGCGACATCTCCTCGCGCGGAATGAGATTGCGGTCGATGAGCACTCGCTCGATCGAGCTGTAGCGATAGCCATTGTGCGAATCATAACTGACGCGCAGCGGCGTGCCGTCCTCGAGGATCACGCGCGCCGAGCCCTCGATCTGGATCACGAGCAGATCGAATGCGCTCTTGATCCAGCAGATTTCAAGTTTCTGCCCGTCGAGCGCGCCGGCCTCTATGGCGGCGCGGTCGTGGTAGGGGACGAACTCGTTGTTCTCGTTGCGGCGACCGATCCGCGCCCCTTTGTTCGGGAATGCAACGGAAGCGGGCTTGTATCCGGCGGCCGTGAGATCTTTCGGTCGGCGATACAGCGGGATATGGAATTCGGGACTCGGAAACCGCGAGCCTTCGACGACCGGCTCGAAATAACCGGTCAGAAGTCCCTCGCCCTCGCCCAGCCGCGAGATGCGAACGGGCCGAAAATTCCGTTCGAAGAAGGCGCGCGCGGTATCGGCATCCTTTGGCCGCAGTTCCGCCGCGTTGCGACACACGTTCAACAACGCGGCAGAGATTTGTCCGCGCTCGTCGCCGCGCGGCGTCTTCTTCCGCAACGCTTGGCAGCTGGCCTGATAGGCTGCGAAGGCGGCGAGATGATCATCGGCCGCCCACCCCGCGAGCTCGGACCATTGCACCGGCTCGAACTGGCTGCCCGCGAATTTCAGCGGCCCTTCCGCGGCGGCGCCGCCGGCGACAACGCACATGATCGCGGCAAAAAAGCCCGCGACCAACGCACGCCCAAAGGATTGCGCACCCGCCCGACCGTCCCGCATGCAAATAAATGCATGGCGGACGGGAATGGTTCCGCTGCACGCGCGAGCGTGCCCGCGACGGTTAAGCGGTTACCGCGACGGCGCGCCGGTAAGGTGATGCTACCGCGTCGCTGCGCGGCCGCGCGCCGCCGGTGCGGTGCGCGGCCTGCGGAGACGGTGATTCGAGCGGCTCAACTCAGCCCTTGAGCTGCTTATTGCACTGGCTGTAGTAGCCGCCGCCTCTCTGGATCCACCTGAGGCCGCCGTTCCCATTGCTCGCTTTGTTGGCGTTGTATTGATCGAGGCAGGTGTGCATGCGCGCTTTTCCCGCCGACTCCTTCGAGTATTTCGGCGCGACCGCCGTTGGAAATACCGCGTTGCCTGCGGGGCTTGGCGCCGCCGCGGCGCCGCTCGCCGGCGGGGTCGCGGTTGGGGCAGCGGCGGTCGCATCGGCACCGCACTGTGCTTTTCGGAAATCGCGCCACTTCTGTCCGTTGAGCGTGCCGGCGGTTTTCGCCGCCTGGTACTTGGCACTGCACTCTTTCATCGTGAGCGCCTGCAGGGGTTGTCCAGAACTCACAAAGATCGTGCCGACGAGCGCCACGAAACCCACACACGCCAGACTCTGACGAACTGTCATCGGAAAGCCTCCCTAACGTCTCGTTGAACCGGCATTTTCCGCCCATTTCCCCGCACTTCGCAAGTCTATCCGCACGATGTGATGGAACGGTGAAGCAACAAGTCTCGCAGGGGCTTCTTCTTCCGAGGCGCGTATGTGTTGGCTAGGCGACTGAGGCTGCGCGGCATCGTGGCCTCCATACCGAAGCGCTTGATGAGGCAGCGCCTTGCAAGCGTCATGCGCGTGCGCCATGTTGTCCGGGGTTGGGGCAGGCCAGGAGGTTGACCATGGGCTTGCTCGATATTCTCAATGACATTCAGGGCGGCGGCGTCTCCAACGATCCGCGCGCGCAAGCCGCGCCGGCGCGTCAAGGCATGTCGCCGATGGCCAAAGCGCTGCTGGGGCTGCTGGCGATCTACGCCATGAAACACATGCGCCGCGCCGATGCTCCGCCGACGCAGCAGGGCAGGCCGTCCGGCGCTAACGTGGGTCTGCCCGGCGGACAAGGCGGTGAGGCCGGCGGCGGCCTCGGCGACCTGCTGCGCGGTGGCTTGGGCGGACTTCTCGGCGGCGCCGCCGCCGGAACCGTGCTCAATGGCGGGCTCGGCGGCCTCCTCAAGCAAATGCAGGAGAGTGGGCAAGGTGACACCGCCCGCTCGTGGGTCGGCACCGGGCCCAACAAGTCGATCTCCCAAGGCGATCTCGCCAATGCCCTGGGAGGCGGCACGCTCGACGAGCTGTCACAACACACCGGGATGGATCGCGGCGACTTGCTCTCCGGGCTGAGCAAGTATTTGCCGGGGTTCGTCGACCAGCTCACGCCGCAAGGCCGGGTGCCGACTGAGGACGAAGCCGCGCGGATGGTCTAGTTCGCATCCGCGCACCTAGTGCCCGGTTCGGATCAGAACTGCCAGGTAAAACCCGTCGGTGTCGGTGCGGTGCGGGGTCATCAACACGCCCTCTTCCGACACGAGCGCGGCGTGACGGAACACGTGTCCGCGCTCCTCGAGCGCGCTCGTCACCTCGGCCGGCGGCACGATCGCAAAATCCCGCCGGCGCGCGAGAAATCCGCGCACCTGATCGCCGTTCTCCTCGGCAATGAGTGAGCAAGTGACATAGGCAATGCGGCCGCCCGGCTTGACCAGCGCCGCCGCGCGGTCGAGCAGCTCCGCTTGCTCCTCTACGCGCAGCTCAAGCGCGCCTGGGCGCACCCGCCACTTGGCGTCGGGATTGCGGCGCCAGGTGCCGATGCCGGTGCAAGGCGCGTCGATCAGCACGAGATCGGCGCGGCCTTCCAGATCAGCGAGCAGATTTTCCTGCGCGCGCGGCGTTCTGACCTGCACGTTATGAACGCCCGCGCGCTCGAGCCGCTCGTGAATCGGCGCGAGCCGCCGCTTGTCCGAATCCGTCGCGTAGAGTTGGCCTCGGTTTTCCATCATCGCGGCGACGGCGAGCGTCTTGCCCCCCGCTCCCGCGCATAGATCGATCACCTGTTGGCCCGCTTTGGCGCCGCACAGCAGCGCGGCGAGTTGCGAGCCTTCGTCCTGCACCTCGACCACGCCTTTGATGAAGGCGGGCTCGGCATGGATCGCCGGATTCTTGGCGTCGGCATCGAGCGCGATGCGCAAGCCGACCGGCGACCAACGCGTCGGCGCAGGATGCAGATGCGCGAGCGCATCGCAGGCCGTCTCCCGCTCGGCCTTGAGCGCGTTGACCCGCAGATCGAGCGGAGCGCGGGTGGCGAGCGCCACCCCTTCGGCGATCCGCTCCTCACCGAAGACACGAGCGAGATAGGGATCGAGCCATTGCGGATAGTCGCCTGCGACCCAGGGCGGCGCGCCGCTGAGATCGGCCGCGCCCAGGCG
>VAZM01000315.1:0-2947 GCA_005883135.1 Alphaproteobacteria bacterium | reverse complement strand
AGCGGCGCGGGCGCAAAGCGACCGCCGTCGGCGCGCGCCGCGATCGCCTCGCAATCGAGCTTGCGCTCGAGCCGCAGCATCCCCAGCAGCACCGCGCGCGGGCGTTGGTCGCCCATGATCTGCGCGCTCGAGGCACGCCGACGCAGCGCATCGTAAACGAGCCCCGCGATCGCCGCGCGGTCGGCTGAGCCGGCGAAGCGATGCACCAGCCCCCAATCCTTGAGCGCATCGACCGCCGGGCGTCGCCGCGTCTCGATGTCGGCGATGACCTCGATGGCCGCGGAAAGGCGAGCGCCGGGCGTCATCAGATCCCAAGCAGGATGCGTATGGCGAAGATCGCCCACATCACCGCGAGCACGATCGCGCCCGACACAAACAAAGCTCCCCGCCGCCGTACGTCGTTGTCGGTGACATGGACGAAAACTTGGAGACAGCGCAGCGCCACAAAAACCCAGGCGAGAAGGACGAAGACCAGATCGGCATGCCGCAGCACGATCGAGAGAACGGTCAACACATAGAACAGGATCGGAAGTTCGAGCTGGTTCAGATAGGCGTTCTGGACCTGGCGGTTGCGCACGGGCCAGTTCGGCTCGCGCAACGCGACGTCTTGCGGGCGCACCGCTCCGCTTTGCACCGCGGCGACGTTCAGGCCTCCCATCCAGAACAGCAGCACGAAGGTGAGCGCGACCTCGACGAAGAGCGGCAGCAAGGCGGCCTGGATCAACATGGCGGCGGGCTCCTGGAGAGAGCGGCCTACCTTGGCGAGCCGGCGAGGTGAAAGCAACCGCCGGGTGCTCGCGCGTTCAGCCCCGCACGCTGTTCATTGACGATGCTGAGATACCCGAGATCAGGCCCGACTCGGATAATTCGGGCTCTCGCGCGTGATCGTGACGTCGTGCACGTGACTCTCGCGCATGCCCGCGGCGGAGACGCGCACGAACTCGGCCTTCTCGTGCAACTCCTTCAAGGTTTTCGCGCCCACATAGCCCATCGCCGCGCGCAATCCGCCGGCCAGTTGGTGGAGCACGGTCGCCGCCGCGCCCTTGTACGGGACCTGGCCTTCGACGCCTTCGGGCACGAGCTTGAGCGTATCCTTGATGTCCTGCTGGAAATAACGGTCGGCAGATCCCCGCGCCATGGCGCCGACGGATCCCATGCCGCGATAGGTTTTGTACGAGCGGCCTTGATAGAGGAAAACCTCGCCCGGCGTTTCGTCGGTGCCGGCGAGCAGCGATCCCACCATGGCGCAATCGGCGCCGGCGGCGAGCGCCTTGGCGAGATCGCCGGAATATTTGATGCCGCCGTCGGCGATCACCGGCGTGTCGGTCCTGCGCGCGACCTCGACCGCATCCATGATGGCGGTGAGCTGCGGCACGCCCACCCCGGCGACGATGCGGGTGGTGCAGATCGAACCGGGCCCGATGCCGACCTTGATCGCGTCCGCGCCGGAGTCGATCAGGGCTCTCGCGCCTTCGGCGGTCGCGACATTGCCGGCGACCACCTGCACCGCATTCGACTGCCGCTTGATGCGGGTGACGGCATCGAGCACGGAGCGCGAATGGCCGTGCGCGGTGTCCACCACGACGAGATCCACGCCGGCCGCGATCAGCCGCGAGGTGCGCTCGAAGCCCTTGTCGCCGACCGTGGTGGCGGCGGCGACGCGCAGACGCCCCTGCTCGTCCTTGCAGGCGTGCGGATTGGCAACCGCCTTCTCGATGTCCTTGACCGTGATCAAACCGACACACCGATACTGATCGTCGACCACCAGCAACTTTTCGATGCGGTGCTGATGCAGGAGGCGCTTGGCGTCGGCCTGTCCAACGCCCTCGCGCACGGTGACCAACCGATCCTTGGTCATAAGCTCGGCGACCTTCTGGCGGGGATCGGTGGCGAACCGCACGTCGCGGTTGGTGAGAATGCCGACGAGCTTGCCGGCGCGTCCGTTGCCAGCCCCCTCAACCACCGGGATGCCGGAAATGCGGTGGTCCTGCATCAAAGCGAGCGCGTCCGCGAGCGTGGCGCCGGGATCGATCGTGACCGGATTGACCACCATGCCGGACTCGAACTTCTTGACTTGGCGGACCTGCGCGGCCTGCTCGTCCGGCTCGAGATTGCGGTGGACGACGCCCAGCCCTCCGGCTTGCGCCATGGCGATCGCCATCTTGGCTTCGGTCACGGTGTCCATGGCCGAGGCGACGATCGGGATATTGAGCGGAATGTCGCGGGTGATGCGGGAGCGGATGTCGGCGTCGGACGGGAGCAGCTCTGAGAGCCCGGGCTTAAGCAGGACGTCGTCGAAGGTCAGCGCTTCGCGCACCGTTCCGTTGGATTTTTGCTCCATCGCCAACTCCAGTGGCCCGTATCGCGGGCTTGTTCGTCTGCGCCATCGCCGATGACGCCAGGGGCACTGACCCGGCGCATGCGCGGCGGGGCGGCCCGTTTTGGGTTGGCGCCGGTCGATAGCACGGCTCGGCCGCGAATCCTAGCGATTTGGCGGCAATTCACCGAAACAAGTGGTGTCTCGCCGCGAGCGCTGCGTTGCCGTGGCCGCTTTCGCGCCCGAATCAGGGCCGCCACCCCGGCGGCGGGCCGTGCCGTTCGATCGCGTCCACCAGCTCGCGGTGCTTGCGGTCCTCGCGCTTCATGTAGACCGCAATCACGGCGTGCAGCGACGGAACGAGGAAGGCACCGGGAAAAATGAACCCGAGCAGGATGCAGGGCACGATCAGGATGAGGTTAAAAATCGCCGCGAACGGCTGGCCGTTGAGCAACAGCCCCAGCGGCGGAAGAATGACGGCAAACAGATAAATCATCGGCCAACCTCCCTGAGCCGAGCCGATCTCTATGTGGGGCGGCGCTCGCCGCAGCACAATGGGCGCCCCTCCGAGGCCGCGGCGATTCTGTTAACGTGGCCGGATGCCTCCGATGCTGTCACAGCGCATCATCC
>VAZM01000314.1 GCA_005883135.1 Alphaproteobacteria bacterium | reverse complement strand
GGAATGCTCCGGCTCGAGGTCGAATGCCTGGAAGCCGAGCTTGCCGATCTGGGGCCGTCCTGGCCCGCGGCCGCCCGTCCGGTCCACGCCGACGGCACTCCCGACCTGCGGGGTTGACGGCCCGTCCCCGCCACGCCATTGACCGCCGACCCGGCCCCCCGTGTGGTCCGGCAGGACAGGGCCATGCCGCTCCGCCTCGATTCCCGCGCGCCCGATTTCGCCGAGCGTTTCCGCGCGTTCCTCGCCACCAAGCGCGAGGCCTCGGCCGACGTCGAGGCGGCCGTGCGCGCGATCATTGCCGACGTTGCGGCCCACGGCGACCGCGCCGTCATCGAGCTCACCCGCCAATTCGACCGGTTCGATGTGGCCAAGGCGGGGCTCAAAGTCACCGACGATGCGATTGACGGCGCGGCTGCGGCCTGCGATCGCCGGGCGCTCGATGCGCTTACCTTCGCGCGCGATCGGATCGAAGCCTATCACCGCCGCCAACTCCCCGCCGACGAGCGTTTCACCGATGCGTTGGGGGTCGAGCTTGGATCGCGCTGGACCGCGATCGAGGCGGTGGGCCTCTACGTCCCCGGCGGCAGCGCCGCCTATCCATCCTCGGTGCTGATGAACGCGGTGCCGGCGAAGGTTGCCGGCGTTCCCCGCTTGGTGATGGTGGTACCGGCGCCTGAGGGCCAACTCGCCCCGCTCGTGCTCGCGGCGGCGAAGCTTGCCGGCGTCGACGAGATCTATCGCATCGGCGGCGCCCAGGCGGTGGCCGCGCTCGCCTACGGCACCGAGACCATCGCCCCGGTCGCCAAGATCGTCGGGCCCGGGAACGCCTACGTCGCGGCCGCCAAACGCCTCGTCTTCGGCAAGGTCGGCATCGACATGATCGCCGGCCCGTCGGAAGTGCTGATCCTCGCCGATAAAACCGGCCATCCCGACTGGATCGCGGCCGATTTGCTGGCGCAGGCCGAACATGACGCAAGCGCGCAGTCGATCCTGATCACGGATGATGCTGCGGTCGCGGATAACGTCGAGACGGCAGTCGCTGCGCAGGTGACATCACTCCCGCGCGCCTCCGTCGCCGCGGCGTCCTGGCGTGACTTCGGCGCCGTCATCCTGGTCGGCGCGCTCGATGAGGCACTGCCGCTCGTCGATGCGATCGCGCCCGAGCATCTCGAGATCGCGAGCGAGGACGCCGAACGTCTGGCCGGGCGCATCCGCAATGCCGGGGCGATTTTCCTCGGCGCGCATACACCCGAGGCGATCGGCGACTACGTGGCCGGTTCGAACCACGTGCTGCCGACCGCGCGCTCGGCGCGCTTTTCCTCGGGGCTTAGCGTGCTCGACTTCATGAAACGCACGTCGATCCTCAAGTGCGGGCCGGACCAGTTGCGTGCGCTCGGCCCCGCCGCGGTCGCGCTGGGCGAAGCCGAGGGACTGGAGGCGCACGCCCGCTCGGTGACGATGCGCCTCAACCCGCAATGACACGCCCGCCGCGCGCGTCGCCTCGCAAGAAGGACCGCCTCGTTGCGGTCACCCTCGACGAAGCGTCCATCGGCCGCTCCAATCCCGACGTCGAGCACGAGCGCGCGGTCGCCATCTACGACCTGCTCGAAGACAACACCTTTGCCCCGAACGACGAGGAGGAGCAGGGACCGTTCGCGCTGCACTTGAGCATCACCGGCGCGCGGCTTGCGTTCGAGATCCGCCGCGCCGACGGCACGCCGGTGGTGGCGCATCTGCTCTCGCTCACGCCGCTGCGGCGCGTGGTGAAGGACTATTACACCGTGTGCGACAGCTATTACACGGCGATTCGCACCGCGACGCCCGACCGCATCGAGGCGCTCGACATGGGCCGCCGCGCCCTGCACGACGAAGGTTCCAACCTCCTGATGGAGCGCTTGTCGCGCAAGGTGACTCTCGATTTCGACACGGCGCGCCGCCTGTTCACGTTGATCTGCGTGCTGCATTGGAAGGGATGAAGCGACCGCCGGCGTTGCGACCGCAGGCGGTGCTGTTCGCCTGCGGCCTGAATTCCGTCCGCTCGCCGATGGCCGCGGCGCTGCTCAAGCAAATGCTCGGCACCTCGCTCTATGTCGGCTCCGCCGGCGTGCGCAAGGGCGAACGCGACGCGTTCGCCGCCGCGGCGATGGAGGAGATCGGCATCGACATCAGCGCGCACCGGCCGCTGACGTTCGAGGAGCTCGAGGATCTCGAGGGGCTCAATTTCGACCTGATCGTCACGCTGTCGCCCGAAGCGCACCACAAGGCGCTGGAGCTCACGCGCACGGCCGCCGTCGACGTCGAGTATTGGCCGACCGCGGACCCCACCGCCATCGATGGCAGCCGCGAGCAAAGATTGGACGCGTATCGAGAGGTGCGCGATCAATTGCTGCGGCGTATCAGGGAGCGCTTTTCTCCTCCCGGCGGGGCCAACGAGTGAACCAAGCGCGAACTCGGTAGTTGTGGGAGGGCAGTGATTCCGCTAGCTTGCGCGCCTTCCGGGGCGGCGCGCTCGCCTTGTTTCCGCAACGTCAAGGTAGCGAATGGCAAAGGAAGAATTGTTGGAATTTCCCGGCGTGGTGACGGAATTGCTTCCGAACGCCACGTTCCGGGTCAAGCTCGAAAACGAACATGAGATCATTGCCCACACTGCCGGCCGCATGCGCAAGAACCGCATCCGCGTGTTGGCCGGCGACAAGGTCCTGGTCGAAATGACTCCGTACGATTTGACCAAAGGTCGCATCACCTATCGATTCAAGTAGCCGTGTTTTCGATGCTCACGCAGCCGCGGCGCCAGCAAACATGATCGGCCGTCCCAAGCTCGTCCTCGCATCGGGCTCTCCCCGCCGGGTGACGCTCATCAATCAAGCCGGCATCGAGCCCGACGCGTTGCGCCCCGCCAACGTCGACGAGACGCCGCGGCGCGGAGAATTGCCGCGCGCCTGCGCCAACCGGCTCGCCCGCGCCAAGGCCGAGGTGGCGCTCGATCTGGTGCGCGCCGACGAAGAGCTGCAAGGCGCCTATATCCTCGCCGCCGACACCGTGGTGGCGGTCGGCCGGCGCATTCTGCCCAAGCCCGAGTTGGTCGACGAAGCCTCGCAATGCCTGCGGCTTCTCTCCGGACGCAATCATCGCGTCCACACCGCGATCTGCCTGGTGACGCCGAAGGAGGCCTACCGGCAGCGCCTGATCGAGACCCGCGTGCGCTTCAAGCGCCTGTCGGAGGACGATATCGAAACCTATCTCGCCTCGGGCGAATGGCGCGGCAAGGCCGGCGGGTACGCGGCGCAAGGCATCGCCGGCAGCTTCATCGTCAAGATCGTGGGCTCCTACACCAACGTCGTCGGCCTCCCGCTCTATGAAGTGACCACGCTCCTCTCCGGCGAGGGCTATCCGATCCGCGCCGGCTGGCTCAACGTCATATGATCTCTGGCGCGGCCTGCGCCGATCACCATATGGAGGACATGTCCGAGCGCGAGCTGTGCACCAAGCAATGTCCGACCTGCGGCAAGCCCGCGGCCGATCCATTCCGCCCGTTTTGCAGCCGGCGTTGCGCCAATGTCGACCTCAACCGCTGGCTCAGCGGGGTGTACGCGGTTCCGGTGAAGGAAGAAGAAGACGAAGATGGAACGCCGAGCGCAAAGGGAGGCGACGAGGCTTCCTGAGTGAATTGCCAGCGCCGGGCGGGCATTCTGGACAGGGCGGAATCGAGCCTCTATAAACCCCGCGCTCTTCCTTCGTCCGCCCTCGCGCGGGCGCGGCGCCCAGGTAGCTCAGTTGGTAGAGCACTGCACTGAAAATGCAGGTGTCGGTGGTTCAATTCCGCCCCTGGGCACCACGACCGAAATTCGGCTTTGATCCCACTCAGCTTTTTCCTAAAAAAGTCCCACCGGGCCTTTTGGTGGGACACGATTCTGTGCCGTTTTGTTCTGGCGTTTCGAGCATGTGCATTGCGGCTTCGGCTAACAGCTTTTGGTCAGCCGCGCGCGTATAGCGTTCCGCTTCCTTCAACGTGTCCCAACCGAATATCGCCATGAGTTGCCGCGACGTCGCTCCGTTGTTCGCCGCAACGGTCGCGCCCGCCTTGCGCAAGCCATGAGCGGAGCAATGACGAAGGCCAGCTTGATTGCACCAATCCCGAAACTTGTTTCCGAATCCGGCATCGGTAAAAGGACGGCCCCAATCGTTCACAAGGAACGTGAGATCGCCGCATGGCGTACCGTCTATGACCCGCTGCAATGCTGGCAGAATGGGCAACGTCTGTGTTGCGTGAAAGTGAGTTTGCCATCCCTCGTGTGTTGTTTCCCGAAGCGGATGATATCGGAGCGACGTTGCCCGGTGAACAACATCAAGGCCAACGCGAGCCGCGCTTTCGTTCCGACTGGATGCCGCTCCTCGAATTGCTGAACCTCTTCCAGGGTCCAGGTGTGGAAACCGGTTGAGCCGGACTTGAAATACTCGACGTCGCGGGCCGGATTGCTTGGAGCGAGCTTCTTTTTTACTCCGAACTTAAAAACCTGGCGGATGGCTTTGAGGCGAGCGATGGCGGACTCGGGCGTTTGAATCTTACGGTCGCGTAAAACTTCAACCGCGTCAGCCGTCATTCGGGAAAGCGGAAAATCGCGGAAGAATTTGGACGAGACCGGTGCGATTGGTTCATCGAACGTCGCTTCTAGGATTTGGCGGCGGACGTGCTGAGTCTGGGCGTCAAGGCGTTTGTATTCCGCGCATTCCGCGAAGTAGCGGGTGCACAGCCATCGCCAAGTGCCTGGCCTG
>VAZM01000239.1 GCA_005883135.1 Alphaproteobacteria bacterium | reverse complement strand
CAGTCGCGGTTCATCCGGCCTGCGAAAGTCGAGTGCATCACCGGGCACTTCCCTGCCTTCTCGTCGGTCTTTGCGTCCATGTCTTTCTCCAAACGTTCTCCCCGCTCTTTCCCGTTCCGTATACAATGATCACCAATGTTTTGAAAGTGACCCAGGTCGGCGCAACCACAAGAGCCGTCACGCGAAAGTGTCCTGGCAGCATTGCACAATCTGCCATTGTGAGACCGCCCTAGGCCGTCACGTGGTTCCGGTGAGGCACGCGGTTCGCCGCAGCTTCGAAGTACAGAGGGTAATCAATTTGTCAGTATACTGAGGAATGCCGTGCTCACCGAAGCTTGGCCGAGTGCACTACAGGACGCAATCAACTGACTGGCTCCGCCCCTTTGGGCTCGGTCGGGTTCGACTAGCAGTTCGGTGGTTTCCGTGTCGATCTCCGACTTTATCGGGCACGTTCGCGGATATGTCGAACGATCAACCCGTGCAAGCATGGCGGGTTTTCTCGGGCTTTTGTTCCCAAACGATATTTGAATTTGACCGGAACCAACTCTTATTTAGGCCGCATGCCCTAGCATTCCGCGCAAGCACGACAAATCCTCAGCCAGCGTATTGACGAAGGCGCGCAGCCGCGCTGGTTGCCGCCGTAACGCTTTGTGCTATCGACCGAACCACGGCACGGCCGGCCTGGACGTGCAGACTCTCAAAAGACAACCGTTGGGATTGAGCTTATTTTGCTGGAGCAAACCAAAGTCGAGCCTGACCTCCGAGACGCAAGCTCCCCAACGGACACATGCGGGCGCGCCACAGGCTGGCGGTGGAGAGCGGAACCTGACCACCGATCCGATAAACCGGTCAAAACTATAGTAGTTCAATACGACTGGGTCACAATTCAGATACTGGGCGGATGCTTCTGACCAATTGAAGCCACGGCGCAAATCGACCGTCACAGGCGATACCACGATTGCAGCTGCGATTAGCCAGCGCAGGCGTCCGAACATTGAAATCTCCCATTGTGGCAACCTTCACTTCACGCGCGACAGGGACTCACTGCAGCGATTAGCTCTCCACCCAACGAAGCTCATTTTATTGGTGACGTATCGGCACAAACCAAGGACCCAGTGTCAATCGGATCCCGACTCTGCAATTCATAGAATTGCTCTAAAACGCGCGTGCTGCGCGAGCCTCCTCGACCATGCTTTGTCCCTACGACCTCCGCGACATCATCAGGCGATCCGACTATGTCCGTTAAGCAGGGACGAAGCGGACGTGCCGTCGCGATCAGGGAGGTTACTTGGCTGCGGATGCCGCGCGGCGATGTCAAAACCGAGCGGTGACTTTCAGGCGGAGCGTCCGCGACTGACCGGGCGAGATATTGTTGTTTCCGTCCGCCGTGGCCCAATAGCCCTTATTGAACAGATTCTCGACATTGAGCTGCGCCTTCCAGTGCTCGTCAATGGTGGCAAAGACTCCGAGGTCGAAGCGCACGAGTCCCGGCAGGTACACGGTGTCGTCCGATGAGGCGAAGGAATCCGAGAAGTAGATGACCCCGAGTGAGGCGGCCCAGACCGGCGTGATCTGATACTTGTTCCACCACGAGAATTGGTGGTACGGGACGAGTTGAATGCGGTTGCCCGCGCGGATGGTGGCCGAGGTGTCGCTCGTTACCCGCGCATCGGTGTAGGCGTAGCCCAGCCAGGACTGCCAACGGTCGTTGATGTAACCCTTCAGCTCGGTCTCGAAGCCGCGAATCCTGTTGCTGCCCGACAAGATGAAAAACCCAGGGTTGTTCGGATCGGGCAGCGGAACGTTGGTGCGGATCAAATCGTACACGGCGGCGGTATATAGCAGCTGCGGCAGGGCTTGCCATTTGACGCCGACTTCCCGCTGGGTGAACCCCTGCGGTTTGAGGATGACGCTGCCGTCGGTGAACGCGCTGAACTGATCGCCCGAGGACGGAAGATAGGAAACCTGGTAGGAATAATAGATCGACAGACTTTCCACCGGTTTTAGGATCACGGCGTTCGCCGGCGATACCAACTTGTCGACGCGGTTGCGAGCCGTCTTCGTATTCAGGTCCAGTGCCGTTTCATCGAAGCGATCGACGCGGACCGCGCCGATCAATTGCAGCCAGCGCGTGACTTCGATGGTGTCGCGCACATAGGCCGACTGAGTGTCGAGCTGGTATAGGCTGTTGGAATCAGCCGTGGTGACGCCGGGGGAAAGAATCCCGGGTACTGGTGCACGAAATTGACGGCCCCGAAATACGTCGGCTCAAACGGATTGTCCGCCTCCGTGTTGGTACCGTTGGGGAATATTCCGGTGTTGCGGACATCGATGCCGGCTTGCCGGCCGAGTTCCGTTCCGAAGCCGATCGTGTGAAAGATCGGCCCCGTGTACCCTTTATAGATGAAGTCGGTGTCGTTGAAGGTGTTCTGGCGATTCGTCATGTGATTGTAGGCCGCGCGATTGAACGAGGTGTCAGTCGGATTGACCGCCCCCGACAGCGGGCCGTTGCCGGGATAAACGTTCTGATAGAATTTCTTGAAGTCGGCAAAATAGGTCCCGTTTGTTGCCGTCAATCCGTTTTCGAAATCGTGATCGATGAAGGCCATCACGGTGTTCACGGTGGCCTTCGCTCTGTTGAGATTGGGGCTGCCGTAGTACGCGGTCAGGTCCCCGGCGGGAGCGAACGGAAATGCCGGATAGAGCGACGTCGCTGCCGGCGCCACGGCGCTTCGCGCCTGCGAAGGATTGCCGCGATCGGCCGTGCGGTCGTCATGGAAGTATTCGTAACTCAATCGGACCTTGGTGGCGTCGTCGACCTTGAACGTCGCCGTCGGATTGATGCCCCAACGCTCCAGCCAGCCGAAGTCCCGAAACGTGTCGCTTTTCTCGTACATGGCATTGAGGCGCGTGGCGGCGACCTCGTTGACGGCTTGCCCCGCATCGAGCGTGAAGCGCCGGTTGTTGTAGGAACCAGTCTGCGCGGTCTCCTCGTATATCGTCTGTCCGTCGGCCTGCTTCAGCGTGCGGTTAAGGAGACCGCCGCCGGAGGCTCGCCCGAAGGTGATCGCGCTCGGTCCCTTCAGGATCTCGACGCTCTGGGCATTGTAGAGATCGCGGAAGTACTGCACGTCGTCGCGGAACCCGTTGACGAAAAAGTTCGCGCTCGAATCCACGCCGCGGATGATGAGTTCGTCGCGGTTGCCTTCGCCTTGGTGGATGTCGACGCCCGGAACGTAGCGTGTGATGTCGGCGAGGTTCTGAAAGCCGGTGTCGTTAATGAACTCTCGGGTGATGACGCTGACCGACTGCGGAATGTTGACCAGAGGCGTGTTGATTTTGGTCGCCGCCGACGTGCTGTTCGCAAACACGCGCATCCTGCGTCTGGCTGGCTGGCGAGGCCGCCTGGATCGCCGCGGTTGAATCGGGCGCGTTTGGTGGTGGCGCGACTGGCGCAGGCGCAACTCGCGGCCGCTCGCTCAGCTGCGAGGTCTGCACGGTCGGTGTGGCGCGCGGCTTCGAACGCGGGGCCTCAACGGTGACCTGCGGCAATGTGGTGTCCGGTTGCGCCGGCGTGCCCGCGGGGGGTGAGGACGTGTCCGATTGCGCCGAAGGAGGCTCCCGTGCTGGCGCCGCCGGCGGAGGTGCAGGCTCAGTTGCGGCCGACGGAGATGCAGGCTGGGTTGCCGGCGCGGCTGGCGGAGAAGCAGGCTGAGTTGTTGGTGCGGTTTGCTCGGGTGGCGACGCCTGCGCGTTCACTTGGTTTGAACTAGCTGCCGCGAATGCAAGATAGCTGACCAAAAATGGCGTTATCTGTGCTGCAAGCCTGATACGACGAGAACATCGACCCTTCGTGTCCATGACAGCCCCCAACTACCGATGTTGGGGTCATAACCGAACGCCGTCACACAAGTCTTCCAATTTCAGCGCGATGGATTTCTGCTCCGTTGTTTATTCTAATTCAAATACAACAACTAGCTTGTTCATGCTCGGGACGTTTCCGAGGCGGTGTCAAATATTTGGTTGGCCGACCAAATCGGATTTGTTGAAGACGTTGCAGTACGGCCACACATGCGTATCGGTTGGAGCGTCGGTTGAAGCCAATCACCCGCGGTAACTGCAGTCACCAGGCCTATTGCAATCGCACCACGACGCTGTCGGTCGTACCGCGGCCATCCACCACGGTGAGGCGGACGAAGCCCGGCCCTTGCGGCTCGAAGAACAGGTTGCGCCGTCCCGCTGCATTCGGCAGTGGCAGGCCGTTGACCAGTACGGTCAGCACCCCACTTCCGCCCGTCACTTTGAGCGCGATCGGATCGGGCTTGCCGGAGCTGTCGTTTGCGAGTTCGAGTCTCGCGCCATTGGGCGGAAACATGATCCGAAGCTGAGGCCCAGCGCTCTCGCCCGCGAGCAGGCCTCCACGCAAGCGCTGCAGCGGCGGCGGCAGTTTGCTCATCCCCACAACGAGCGCGCCTTTGGGGGCCGCAGGCAGCGGCACCGGCTTGCCGACCCGAGCGAACGCGTCGAACAGGATCGGCGCCGCCACAACTCGCCCCACGAGGCCTGCCACCGGCGCGCCGTCGGGACGGCCAACCCAGACGCCGATCGTACGTTTGCCGTCGAAGCCCACCGCCCACGCGTCCCGGTATCCGTAAGACGTGCCGGTCTTGAAGGCGATGCGGCCACCGGCAGCGTTCTCGGGTGGTGGCGCACCCAGCAGGATGCTGCCGACGTACCAGGCGGCCGTCGGATCCAACAGCCGGCGCGAGGTGGGTGCTTCGTCCGCGCTCGCGCGGCGGTCCGTGAGCGGCACCGTGGTGCCGAGCCGGGCCAAGCCGGCATAGAGCGCAACGAGATCGTTGAGCGTCACCCCGACGCCGCCAAGGCCGATCGCGAGCCCCGGTACTTCGTTCGGCGGCAACGCGAACATGGCGCCCGCTTGTTCAAGCCGTGCCGCAAAGCGGCTCGCGCCGACTCGATCGAGCACGGCCACTGCGGGGACGTTCAGCGAGAGTTGCAAGGCACGCCGTACCGTCACCGTCCCTTGGAAGTTGAGATCGAAATTCTCCGGCGCATAGGCGCCGAAGCGGACGGGACGATCCTCGATCAGGGTCTCGGGATGAATGAGGCCGTCCTCGAAGCCGAGCCCGTAAATGAAGGGCTTGAGCGTCGAGCCCGGGGAGCGGACCGCCGACGTCATATCGACTTGGCCGGCACGGCGCGTATCGAAATAGTCGGCCGAAGCGACGCGCGCGAGCACATCGCCGCTTGCATGATCGACGGCGAGGATCGCAACTGAAATATCAGGCCCGAGGGCGCGGGTGCGCTCGCGCGCAAGCTCCTCCAAGCTCGCTTGCAACGCCGCCTCGATTGTCAGGCGATGAAGCTTCCGGTCGGGGGCAGCGGCAACCGCCGCATCCGCCGCATGCGGCGCCAATATCGGCATGGGCCTGCGTGTGTCGGGTACCGGCTCATGCTTGGCGCGCTCGATCTCGTCCAGAGGAAAGATGCCGGCGGCGGCGGCGCGCTCGAGCACGCGATCGCGCGCCTCGCGCACCGCGCGGCTCGACCGGTCGGGGCGACGCCGCTCCGGCGATTGCGGCAACGCGACCAGCATGGCGGCCTCGCCGAGCGTCAGGCGGCGCGGTTCCTTGCCGAAATAGGCGAGCGAGGCGGCGCGAACGCCCTCGAGATTGCCGCCAAAGGGTGCGAGGCTCAGATAAAGCGTGAGTATCTCGTCCTTCGACAAGACGCGCTCGATCTCGAGCGCGCGTAGGATTTGCCGCAGCTTTGCCGGGAGGCTGCGCTCCGCACGCGGTTCGAGCAAGCGCGCGACCTGCATGGTGAGAGTCGACGCGCCGGAGACGATGCGCCCCTGGGTGACCAGCTGTGCGAAAGCGCGGCCGAGCGCGATCGGATCGATGCCGTGATGCGTATAAAAGCGCTTGTCCTCGTATGCAAACAGGAGCTGCAACAACCGCGGATCGATGTTCTCCGGCGTCGCCGGGATTCGCCAGCGCCCCTCCGGGGTGGTGTAGGGCCGCAGCAGCTTGTCGTCGCGGTCCACCACCAGGGTGGAGAATGCAAGCGTCTGGCCCAGTGGGGGCGGACCTAGGGCGAATGTCCAATACGCAGCCGAGCAGACGACAGCGATGATTGCGCCCGACGCAGCGATAAGACTCAAGCGTCGCCGCAGGCGCGGCGGCTTTCGAGTCCTCCGTGGCGAGGAGAGGACTGGGCGCACGGGATTTACTCCCGACCTCATTTCGCTGCAGTGACCTCGATCGTGCCTGTGCCGGTACGGCCAAAGCGGTCGGGCCGATACATATCCTCCACGTAGGCCTGCGGCTGGACATATCGTCCAGGCGACACGGCGCGCACCACGTACGCGACGGTGAACACCGATGGATCGCCGCTCTTGCGCTGGAAGGCGGCGCTGAAGCGGTCGTCTCGGAACTCGGCATTCACCGGCTCCTGGGCATCCTCGATCCAGGCGAGAGTGCCGGTGTCGCCGGAAGACACGAGCCGCGGATTATCGATCTCGAAGCCGGCCGGCAGGTAATCGGCAACGATGATTCGTCCGAACTGCGGCAGCGGCTCCGTGATTTTCAGCACGACCGCGAAGCGGTCATTCTGCTTGGCCTTGGTCGGATCGGCGGGCGTGCCGGCAAGCGTATAATATTTGCGCTCGATCTTGAATCCTTTCTCGACGGCAGGCTCCGGCACGATCGGGGCACCCGAAACGGTGACGACGGCTTGCACCGCGCCGTCGCCGGCACTCGTCACGCGCAGCGGTTGCTGCAGGCCGCTCGGGTGCAGGTTGC
>VAZM01000238.1 GCA_005883135.1 Alphaproteobacteria bacterium | reverse complement strand
GCGACGCAATCGTCGACGTCGATCACGCCCCAATTCAGCTGCAGACGGTCGCGATAGGCGCGGCCAAATCCGGTGCTTCCGCGGTAGTTCACGTCGAGCACCGCAATGCCGCGGCTCGTCCAATATTGAACGCCCAGATTGAGCGTGCTCGACGCGGCTGACGTCGGCCCGCCGTGGCATTTGACGAGAAGCGGAGGCCGCTCCTGCGCCACCGGCGCATAGTCGGGATTGCGGGGCGAATAGAACAGGCCGAATGCCGTTTCCCCGCCCGTGGTCGGGAATTCCACGCTCTCTACCCGCGTGAGGTAGTCGCGAAGCTGGAGGTCCGTACGATCGAGAATATCGGTCGCCTTCTTCAGCACGGAATGCTGACCGGAGGCGAGATCGAGTGTCACGATGCTGGCCCGGCAGCGCGCATCGAACCGAATTCGGTGAACGGGATCGCGATCGGCGTGAGCGTTTCAGTGGCCAGATCCAGCACGGCAACGCAGCCGAGCCCCCCTTGGGAATAGGCGCAGACGATCCGTTTCGGCCCGGCGAAAGCGTAGGTCGACATGCCGAGCAGCCATTGCGGCAAGCCAAACTCTGCTGCCATCGGCGCCAGCGCCCGCATCGCCCGCGTTGCGAGATCGAGCGAATAAAGATTCCACCAGCCGGAGCGATCCGACACGAGCGCGATCTGCGCGCCGTCGGGCGACCACTCCGGTTGGAAGATCGATTCCGTCGCGCCGCCGGCGATTGGTTCGGGTTCGCTGATTGCTCCGTCTTGAGACAGCTTGCCCAGGTAGAGCCGCGTGCCGTTCCACGGCATGTTGGGATGATCCCAGGCGAGCCAAGCGAGCCAGCGTCCATCCGGCGAAAGCCGCGGCGAAGCATAGAAATCGTGCCCGCTGGCGAGCACGTGTCCGGGCCCGCTCGCTGCGCCGAGATCGACGGCGACGATGGCATTGACCGGCTCGCCGTCGGCGGTGTGATCCTCGCGCACGCCGATCCAGCGGTTGCGGCGCGCATCGATCATGCCGTCGGCATAGCGCCGTTGCCGCCCGCGCGCGGACGGCTCGGGCGTGAGCGCCCGCGGCTCGGATACGCCTGGCTCCTGGCAATACAGGCGGCCGTCCGCGAAATTGCAGAAATAGACCGTCCCGTTGTGCACGGTCCACGATCCGCCACCGTATTCGTGCACCCGGGTCCGTGCGTTGTAGGGCGGCGGGGTGATATCGGTGGGTCGGCCGTCTGAACCGGCGCGCACCACGACATTGCGACCCTGGTCTTGCGGGCGGCCTTCCAGCCAATAGAGGTGTTCGCCGTCGAGGCACACGTCCGACAAGCTTATGGATTGGGCGACGATCAGGTCCGATGTGATCGGCGATTTCCAGGAGCCGTACCGCGCGGTCTTGGCCGATGAGGATGACATGGCAGCCGTCTGCCTCGACATTAGGTGCCGGAGGAGACATTCCCCTCCGTCCACGCCCTCACGGGATTGCGCGCGGGTGAGGTGGTGCGGATAAAGGCAAGTCTATCGACACCGCCTGGACGATCATTTGCCTGCGCCGGGAGTGCTACTCCCACGCTCGGTGCGGAGCAACAAGATCAAGCTCGCAGATGATTTGGGCGCGGTGGTACCCCAGCTAGAATACGTGCGGGCGATCAGACATGATGTGTCGTGGGCGGTGCAACTGAGCGGGAATGAGATGAATAGAGCATTTTTCGGTTTGGCGCTTGCAACGTTGTTATTCGCTGGCCAAGCGCCGGCTCAGCCATATCCATCGCGTCCTGTGACTTTCATCGTTCCGTACGGGGCTGGCGGTCCGGTCGATACTCTGGCGCGAATCCTGAGCGAGCCGATGCGGACGTCGTTGGGCCAGCCGGTCATCGTCGAAAACGTGACCGGCGCGTCCGGCACGATCGGCGTTGCTCGCGCCGTGCGCGCGGCTCCCGACGGCTATACCGTGAGCATCGGCAACTGGCCCTCGCACGTGGTCAATGGCGCGATTTATACGCTGCCCTACGACATCCGCACGGATTTCGAGCCTGTCGCGCGGCTGCCAAGCAATCCCTACGTGGTCGTGGCAAGAAAGGATCTTCCCGCCACCGATCTCAAGGGCCTCATCGCCTGGCTCAAAGCCAATCCCGGCAAGGCCACCGAAGGCACGGCCGGACCCGGTTCCGGGCAACATGTCAGCGGGATTTACTTTCAGGACGTCACAGGTACGCGCTTCCAGTTCGTGCCGTATCGTGCGGGCTCTGCCGAGATTATGCGCGACCTTGTGGCCGGACACATCGATCTCACATTCGATCAAGCCATCACGGCTCTGCCACATGTGCGCAACGGCGGAGTGAAAGCTTACGCCGTGACCTCGAACAAGCGGTTGGCTGCGGCGCCCGACATCCCCACGGTCGACGAGGCCGGTGCGCCGGGTGTGTATATTTCAACTTGGTATGGACTGTGGGTGCCGAAGGGCACGCCGCCCGAAGCAATCCGCAAGCTCACGAGCGCCGCCATGGACGCGCTTGCCGACCCGACGGTACGCCAGCGGCTGACCGATCTCGGTCAAGAAATTCCGCCGCCGGAGCAGCAAACCGCGGAAGCGCTGGCCGCGCATCAGAAGGCCGAGATCGAGAAATGGTGGCCGCTGATCAAGGCGGCCAACATCAAGGCCGAGTGAATCCCACGTGGATCTGATCGTCCGCAACGTACGTCTTGCCGATCGGTCGTCGGGCGAACTCGTCGACATCGGGGTGGAGCAAGGTCGTATCGTCGCCCTCGAACCCGCGCTCGCCGGCGAGGCCGAGGTTTATGACGCCAAAGGATGCCTCGCCTGTCCAGGGCTGATCGAGACTCACATTCATCTCGACAAATCGCGCATCATCGACCGTTGCGCACCGCAGGAACGCAAAACACTCAGCCCAGTGAAAGGCGTTTCACCACTGAAACAGACCATGTCGGTCGAGGACGTGCACGCGCGCGCTGAGCGCACCCTGCAAGACTGCATCAAGCACGGTACTACACGCATGCGCACGCAGGTCGAAGTCGATCGCGCGATTGGGATGCGCGGCTTCGAGGGGGTGCAGTCGCTGATTGCCGATTACAAGTGGGCAATCGACATCGAGATCTGCGTCTTTCCGCAGGAAGGGCTCACCAACTATCCCGGAACCGATGAGCTGCTGGTCGAAGGATTGAAACGCGGCGCCCCCGTGGTCGGGGGCGCGCCGCGCTACGATACCGATCAACCAGGTCAGATCAGGCGCATTTTCGAGCTCGCGCGCGAGTTCGACGTCGATATCGATATCCATCTCGACGTCGGCCCGACCGCCGACGCCATGAACATCTACCTGGTGCGCGAGCTCACGGATGAGTTCAAGCGCGGCGGACGGGTCGTGGTCGGCCATATGGCCAAGCTGTCGCTGTTGCCCCCGGACCAGGTGGCGGCGCTGGCACGCACCCTGGCGAACACCGGTATCGCCGTCACCGTTCTCCCCACCACCGATCTTTTTCTCATGGGCCGTGACCGCGACCACGCCGTCGTTCGCGGCGTCGCAGATGCAAATCTGCTCTGCGAGCACGGGGTGAATTGTTCGCTCTCCTCGAACAACATCCTCAATCCCGCCACCCCCTATGGCGACTGCTCGCTCATTCGCATGGCCAACCTCTATGCCAACGTTCTCCAGGTCGACCGTCCCGAGCGGTTGCGCGAGTGTTTCGCAATGCTCACGGATCGCTCGGCGCGGCTGCTCAATCTGACCGACTATGGCTTTGCCGTCGGTCGCCCGGCCGACATTGTCATCCTCAATGCGGAAAGCCCGGAACAGGCGATTGCCGAGATCGCCCAGCCGCTCGCGGTGTTCAAGCATGGACGGCAGACGGTAATGTGGCATCCGCCGCAACTGCTGCGACCGCGGCAGCACTGAAGTCCCCGGCGTCGCCCCCGCCGCATAGCGCCATGCGCGGGCCGCGATGGCCGCCTTGCTTAGGGCCTGCCATGTTCGAGCGCGCGCTCAATGCATTCTGGATTTTGCTCGGGGCTGCCGCGGCAGCCTATGCGTGGACGCTCGGCTTGATCGGCGCGTCCGGTCCCGAAAGCGGTTTGTTTCCCTTTATTGCCGGCTTGATCATCATGGGTGCGGGCGTCGTGGTGCTGTTGCGCTCGTCGAGCGAGACTATTGCTCCGGACTTCCCGCGTGGCGACGCGCTGTGGCGCGTTCTTGGCGTCATCGCCGGGCTTGCTTTCATGGCGATCAGCATTCCGTATCTGGGGTTTGCGGTTGCCGGTTTCATAACGATGGTGATCCTGCTGCGCACCGTGGAAAAATCCAGTTGGTGGTTCTCGCTCGCGCTCGCCTTGGTTGTCATCGTGGTTGTGGTTTGGTTATTCGGCCGGATACTGGGCATGGCACTGCCGCGAGGTCCGTGGGACTGGTGAGGCATGGAGGCCGTCGGCGGGCTGCTCACCGGTTTCGGCATCATCGTCACGCTCGATAATCTTTTTGTCTGCTTTCTCGGCAGCCTGATCGGAACGTTGGTGGGCGTGCTGCCCGGCGTGGGCCCGCTCGCGGCACTCGCCTTGCTGTTGCCGATCACCTTCACCATGACGCCTGTCGGCGGAATGGTGATGCTCGCCTCTATTTTTTATGGCGCCATGTATGGTGGCTCGACGACCTCAATCCTTCTGAACATTCCCGGCGAGGCCGCGTCGGTCGTAACCTGTCTCGACGGTCACCAGATGGCGAAGCAGGGGCGCGCCGGCGCGGCGTTGGGTATCGCGGCGATCGGCTCCTTCGTGGCCGGCACCCTCGGCGTGATCGTGATGACGTTCTTTGCGCCGACGATCGCGACGGTCGCCATTCGTTTCGGGCCGCCTGAGAATTTCGCCCTGATGGTGCTCGGCATCGTTTGCACGCTTTTCATGATCACCGGCTCGCCGGTGAAGGGCGCGCTGATGGTGGCGCTCGGATTTCTCACTGCCGCGGTTGGCATCGACGTCGTCAACGGCCGCGAGCGCTTCACCTTCGG
>VAZM01000237.1:8707-11552 GCA_005883135.1 Alphaproteobacteria bacterium | reverse complement strand
GCTCACGCAAATGCTGGTTGAGGACCTCAGCGCGATCGTGCGGACCGCTTTGGCAGAGGAATGGCCCAACCCGTCGCGCCGCAATGAGACGTGACAATGGAGTTCACCCGCCTGGGAGGCCGCGGAGCTGAGGTTTGACGTCTCGCGATCGGCACGATGACCTTCGGTACCCAAATGGACGAGGAATCAGCCCACCGCCTGCTCGAGCAGCTGCAGCCGTTTTTGCGCAGTTTAGAGACGCGGCTCGATCCGGCCATCATGTCGCAGCTCGATGCCGTGCGGCAGACGCACGACGCGCGCTGGAATATGTTCGGATGAAACGGTGACCAAACGGAGTGTGTGTGATGGACACGAGCTACTCCACGAGAATATCGCGACGGCAAGCGATGGCCGGAGCCGCTGCGGCGTTGGCGGGTTTTAAATTTCCGACACCTGCGATCGCGCAAGGTGCGAGCAACATCAAGATGACGCTGCCGTGGCTGCCGCAGGGCTCGCAGTTCTTCGCTTTCGTTGCAAGGAATCGCGGCTACTGGAAAACACGCGGGCTCAACGTGGACATCGCCCGCGGTTTTGGCTCGGCGGCCGCCATCCAGACGATCACGCAAGGCCAGATGCAGACCGGCATCATCGCCGCGCCGTCCGTTCTGGTCGCCGCCGCGCAAAATCTCGACACCCGCGTGGTCGGGATCGCCGGCTACGACTCCACGATGGGCTTCCTCGTGCTCGACGACTCTCCGGTAAAATCGCTCAAGGATCTGGAAGGGCGCAAGCTGGGCTCGACGCTGCAATCGGCGGAAGTGCCGTTCATCGATCATTTCCTGACGCTGTCAGGGGTCGATCCGAGCAAAGTCAGCCGAGTCGCATTGCAGGCGACCGCGCTCGAAACCACGCTCATGAACAAGCAGGTCGACGCCATTTCGGTGTTCGCGACCTCAAACATGCCGAGTCTGCTGGTGCAGGGCGTGAAGTTCCGCTTCTACAACTTCGCGGATGTGGGCATCCGGTTGTACTCCAACTGCCTCACGACGAGCCCAAGCTACCTCAAAGAGAACAAGTCCGTCGTCGAAGCATGGGCCGACGGTATGAACGAGGGATTGAAGTACAGCATCACCAACTTCGAGGACGCCGTCGACATTTTCGTCAACGAAGTCCCTGAGGTGAAAATGTCGGCGACCGGCAAGGCGCATACTCGCTACGGCGCCGGGCTCTTCCTCGCCGCTTATCTCACGCCCGAGCTCCGCAACCACGGGATTGGTTGGGGCGATCCAGACTCGCTCGGCAAGCAGGCGGACCTGGTGATGAAGTACGCCGTCGCGCCGGGTGCGAAACGGCCGGATACCGATCTCATTTTCACCAATGCCATGGCCGGCAAGATCAAGCTCACCGACGCCGAATGGGAGCAGGCGCGCAAGTCCGCGAGCGAATTTGCGCCACTGCTCGGAATCAAGCTCTGAACGGAGTCTGCGGCCAGCGCATGTCCGCCTGTAGCGCGCAATCGGGCCAGGCATTCGTACGACTGAGCAAGGTCGGCAAGAGCTTTCGCGTCGAGGGCGGCACGATCGAGGTTTTGTGCAACATCAGCATTGAGGTCGCCGATCGGCAGTTCATTTCGATCCTCGGTCCTTCCGGCTGTGGAAAGAGCACGCTGTTGATGATGCTGGCCGGACTCGAGCCGGTCAGCGCCGGTTCGATCGAGATCGGCGGGCAATCCATGCGTACCCCGCGCCGCGACGTCGGCGTGATTTTTCAGGATCCGACGCTCTTGCCGTGGAAATCAGCGCTCGAAAACGTGCTGTTTCCGATCGAAATCTTCGGCTTGCCCTTCGCCAAATACCAGGCTCGCGCCGAGGCGCTGCTCGAGCTGGTCGGGATCTCAGACGCGCGACACCGACGGCCGCGGCAGCTCTCGGGCGGAATGCGCCAACGGGTGGCGATTTGCCGGGCGCTCATTCACGAACCGAAGCTGTTGCTGATGGACGAGCCGTTTTCTGCCCTCGACGCGATCACGCGGGACGAGCTCAACGTGACGCTGCTCGATATCTGGGAGCGCCATCACCAGACCGCGTTCTTTGTGACCCACTCGATTCGTGAAGCGGTGTTCTTGTCCGATCGTGTAGTCGTGCTCGGCGGCTGGCCCGGGCAGGTGGTGCTGGATGTCGCGATCCCGTTTGCGCGACCCCGCGACCTGAATATCGGCGAGAGCGTCGACTTCAATCGGATCTGCGGGGAACTACGGCGAGCGATCGCCGAAAATCACGCGCGCCGCGTTGCGGACTGACGCAAGGGCGTGGAGGCAGTTATGAGTCAGGACCTGTTGATCGCCGACCCGAAAGCCGTGCGCGACGATCGCGCGCGCGACGTCCGCAAGCTCACGCGCCAGACCGTCCTGCCGGTATTGACCGCCGTGGCGTTGCTGGCGGTCTGGCAGGTGTCGGTCGAACTCGCGGGGCTCCACCCGGCTGTTCTTCCCGCACCCGGCGCCGTTCTGGAAACGATGTGGGCGAATCGGGAGCTGCTCGTCGTCAACGCCATCCCGACCGCGGTTGAAACCATCGGCGGGTTCGCTCTCTCCGTCGTGTTCGGTGGGCTCCTGGGCATCTTGCTGAGTTATTCGACCTTGGCCCGCGATTCTCTTTATCCCAACGTCATCCTGTTCCAGCTTATTCCCAAAGTCGCGGTGGCGCCTCTGTTCATGCTGTGGCTGGGCATCGGCTGGGAGTCCCGGCTGGCGATATCCCTGTTCATCGCATTCTTTCCCATCGTCATTTCGACAGTGAGTGGATTGAACGCCGCCGACGCTGCCATTCTCCGCCTGTGCGACAGCTTGACGGCAACGCGCACCCAG
>VAZM01000237.1:3064-8669 GCA_005883135.1 Alphaproteobacteria bacterium | reverse complement strand
CTGCCCTACTCGCTTCCTTTCCTCTTCAACGGCATGAAGATCAGCATGACGCTCGCCATCATCGGCGTGATCGTGGGCGAGTTCATCACCTCGCAACGCGGCCTGGGCTACATCATCTTGTTTGCCGGATCGCGATTCGAGACGGCGATCGTTATGGCGGCGTTGCTGGTGCTTTGTATCGTCGGTCTGGTGCTTTACGGACTGGTGGCGCTCACGGAGCAGATCATCATGAAGCGATTCGGCGAATGAGCATTTCCGCGGCTGATCGCGATGGTGCGGGAGAAAGAACGATGACGTTAGCCACGTACGAGTATGCGGCGTTGCGGAATTTCGCCACCGCGCTGGGCGAGCGCGCAGGTCTGCCGGCAGATCGCGCCAAGGATCAGGCGGAAATCCTGCTCGAAGCGGATCTGATGGGCCACACCACGCACGGGCTCGCGATGCTGCCAGGCTTTCTCAAGAGCATCGAGAGCGGCGCGATCCGTGCCAAGGGCGAGCCCGAGATCATCTTGGACCGCGGCTCGACCATGCTCTGGGATGCGAGAACGCTTCCCGGCACCTGGATTGTCAGTCGCGCGATCAATGAAGGGGCGGNTCACGATCGTGATCAGGAATACCGCGCATATCGCGGCGCTGGGCGCCTATCTGCGCCGGGCGACCACGCAAGGTTTCATGATCTTGATCGCCAATTCAGACCCCAGCATGCGCACGGTTGCGCCCGCGGGCGCGCGCGAGGCGCAGCTTGCGCCCAATCCTCTGGCGTTCGGCTATCCGACCGAGGACGAGCCGATACTGATCGATATCAGCACGTCATCCGTCGCCAATGGCTGGGTGCGTCGGTGGAGTGCCGAGGGTCGCCGGCTGCCGGGAAAGTGGCTGCTCGATGCCGTCGGCAATCCGACCGACGACCCGGAGGCGTTGTTCGGTACGCCAGCCGGCGCAATGCTGCCGCTCGGTGGCACCGAGTTGGGGCATAAGGGCTTTGCGCTCGGCTTGATCGTGGAAGCACTGACCGCCGGCCTCTGCGGCAGCGGCCGGGCCGACAAGCCGACCGGCGGCGGCTCGCCGGTTTTCATTCAGGTGATCGACCCGGAGGCATTCGCAGGAGCTGCTGCGCTCAAACGGGAGGCGAGCTGGCTGGCGCAAGCCTGCCGCGCCAGCAAGCCGCGGCCGGGAGTTGCGGCCGTGCGCATGCCCGGCGACACAGCCAACGCGCGCAGGCAGGCGCAACTCGCCGGCGGGGTCGAATTGCACCCCTCCATCGTACCGGGTCTGCAAGCGTGGGCTGACAAGTTCGGCATTGCCATGCCACCCCCGCGCGCACCTGCGGGCGGGTAACGCAAAGCGGACTAACGTCATATGACATTCTCGCGGTGCGGCGTTCTTGGCACAACCAAGAAGGCGCTTGCCTTGTCGCCGCCTACTTGGGCATTCTCGACCCTTCTGGTAGTTGAGGGTCGTTCGAATGCTTGGCACATTTCTGATCGGCCGCCGCGCCCGCTGGGCCGGCGTCGCGACACTCTTTTGCTGCGCAGCATTATTGGTGGCGGACGCGGCGCACGCCGCGAGGCACAGAGCCTCGCACGCCGCGAAGCACAGAGCCTCGCACGCCGCGACACCGGCACTTGATGCGCAAGCCATCGACAATGCGCAGTTCTCCGCGCCGGCGGGCAAGGGCCGGGCGCGTGCTCCGAGCGCTGCGACGATCGTAAAAGAGGAAATACTGCTCGATCGCGCGGACTTTTCCCCCGGCGAGATCGATGGCGTAGCCGGCAGCAACGATCAAAAGGCGCTCGCCGCCTTTCAGCAGGCAAACGGGCTCAAGCCTACCGGCCGCCTCGATGCGGAAACCTGGACTCGTCTGACCGCGACATCCAGCGAACCGGCGCTGATGGAGTACGAAATTCAACCGGGAGACGTGAAAGGCCCTTTCAACAAGACGATCCCGCAGTCGTTTGAGAAAAAAGCTGAACTGAAAACTCTCAACTACACCAGCCCGCGTGAGCTGCTGGCGGCAAAATTCCACGTCGCCCCCGCCCTGTTGACGCGGCTCAATCCGAAAGCATCGTTCGAAACGGCCGGCACCAAAATCGTGGTGCCGAATGTCGCGAGGAAGCCGTCGCATGACAGGGTGGCCGAGGTCGTGGTGGACAAATCAGCACTCACCGTTCGCGCGTTGGACGCCAATGGAAAGCTGATCAGCTTTTATCCGGCGTCGGTCGGCAGCGCGGATCGGCCGTCTCCGAGCGGTACGTGGCACGTTCGCTCGGTGGTGGAGAATCCCACCTACCACTACAGTCCGAAGCTCAAGTTCAAGGGAGTGAAGACGAAAAAGCCCTTCGACATCGCAGCGGGTCCCTTGAATCCGGTCGGCAGCACGTGGATCGGTCTCGGCGACGACTACGGCATCCACGGCACTCCTGACCCGCAGAGCATCGGCAGGACCCAATCGCACGGCTGCGTCCACCTCACCAATTGGGACGCGCAGGCGCTGGCGAAGATGGTCCACAGGGGGACCAAGGTCGAGTTCATCAACTGAGCGCCGACGGAACGGTCTGACGGCGTGCGGCCGCGGCTCGTCGTCGGAACCCGCATTTCATTCCGCGCGATCCAAGCGACAAGGTAGGCTGGATTTCTCTAGCAGCTCCTCAGGCGCTCACCACGTATACCGCAGGGTGCCGGTGCCGGCGTAGGTGGTGGAGTGGGAGGCGAACTCGCCGTCGAACTTGGCGAGCAGCACGACGCCATGGGCGAGGCGAAGCTCGGCGCCTTCCGACACGAGCGCGGAATTCTTCGCCGGCGTGGCGCCGCTGACGATGGTCCCGGTCAGTTTCCAAAAACCAACAATGGGCGACGTGATGTCGTCCGCCAAGCACGGCCAACCAAGCGCAAGAAAGGCGAGACTTGCCGGTGGTATCAGGGTTCCCCGCATTGCTCTCTCCCTAAGCACAATCGAAGTTATGTCAGAGAGGATTCGACAAGGCGCCCATGCGGCCTCTGGGTCAACCTTCAACAGCGGCGTGATGTGTGGCGAACGGTGGTCAAGGATCACGAAATTAAGCTAGTGGCGGAGAGGGAGGGATTCGAACCCCCGATACGGTTACCCGTATGCCGCATTTCGAGTGCGGTGCTTTCAACCACTCAGCCACCTCTCCGTGGCCTTGATATAGTTCGGATTTTCGCGTTTTGCCAAACCGCTCGAACGGGCATTGCTACTCAAAACTGCTACCGAACAGCGCTATTTTTGGGCTTTGAGGCGGGCTTTGGCAACCCGGAACGCCGCGTCGAGCCTCGCCGCAGCATCGGCCTGCATCGTCTCGGTCACGTGCGAGTACAGGTCCACCGTCGTGGAGATGGTAGAGGGACCGCTCGCGCCTGCGCGCCGGGACGGGACTCCACCCCCTGGGGTAGCGGACAATTCGAGGGGCCGCTCCATCACTTGTAACCACGTTTGCATGTGGGTGCGAACGACCTTGAACCGTGTCAACGAAGCCGCCATCGCGGGGCTCGTCGACAACGCCTCGGGGAACACCTAATCTGCATCTGCGTTCCTGTTGCTGAGGGGCATGATGGAGAAACGCGATGTCGAGATCAGCGCTGTTTCCCTTTGTATTGATTTCGACGCTCGCCCTGAGCACCGCGCTTGCTCAAGGCGCCGGGAGCGGTGGAGGGTCGGGATCCGCCGGCACCGGCGGAACAGGGGGGTCGAGCGCAGGCGGTAGCGGGGGTACTTCTCAGGGCGGTTCCGGCGCCACAACCAACTCGGGACGTTCGGGTACTGGCAGGGGCGCAAATCCTGGAGTGGGCATCACAACTCCCAATCCCGGTCCAAACAACCTCAACGATCCGAGGAATCCTAATAGTCCGAATAGCCCCTTGAATCGCTCCATTCCGATCCCAAACCAAAATCGGTGACGGCGGCCTTAGCCCTGGGGCCGCTCACCGTGTGCCAAGGGTATACTGGAGTTCCGGGGCCACCTCGAGCGGGCTTTTGGCCAGGCGTAAAGCGGTCGCACATCCATCGAGCCAGTTCCGCATAAGTGTTTTCGTCGAAATAGCCGCGGCCGATGCCGGACTGGTTGGTCAGACAACGATCGGCCGTCGCAGCTCACTGGTCCAGAAACGAGCCAGCGCGAAAATGCCGGGAACGAACTCGAATTGCTCCGGCCGATGGATGTAGCCGCGGTCCATATTGATGACGCCACCCCGATCGAGGAAAAGCGCGCTGTCGAACATGGTGCTTCTATTCCCGTTTCTCTACTTTCTGGCGCGACCGCTGCCACCCGACCCATTACAGACCTGAACCATCCGCCTATCGCCATTGCGAGGCGCTCACCCTCGACCGCAACTCGGTGCGAGTCAGGTGGTCGCGCACGCCGTGCGAAGGGCCGCATAAGCGCTTCGCAGTCCTTGGAGGATAACAACTCCGTTAATTTTCGTCGTTGCGCCATCATCGATCACGACCGAAAGCTCACTCATTGAGAGCCAAGCCCCGCCGGCGAGCGCGGCCGCCTCCGGCGGCAACCGGATCGATGTGCCAGGCGGCACCACCGTCGCCTCGAATCGCAGGCTTTTGCCTTCAAAATTGAGGATCACTTGCGGGCGACTGCGGGGTGAGAGCGGTCGCACCAGCACAAAGAGGAGTTCGATCTCGCCGCCGCTACAACGGAGCATCATGCCGGCGAATGCGGGATCCGAGCGCAGCAGGTCTGGGGTATGGCTGACCGCGACGCTTTCCCGGCCGGAGCGCGGGTCGGCCGCCCGCAACAGGCGCCAACCCGCCTCGAGATTTGTCGTGGAGTCTTCGCTTCGCGGCGGCGGCAGCTGAGCGAGCGACCCGGCCGGCAACGCTCGCGTGAGTGCCGGCGCCCGATTGGCAGGAGCGGCCGATGACCCGCCGTCCGCGTGGCGCGCCAGCACCGGTTCGGTACCCGCGCTGGGCGACAGCAATGCGAGCGCCAGGCCAAAGAGCCCTGCCGTGCGGCAACGGCGTGCGTGCCGCGCAACGTGCAACAGAGGCTCGCAACCGGTCATTCGATCACCCCGTCCGCCTCGGCAAGGAGAGTGGAAGGTATCTCCAGCCCAACCGCTTTTGCCGTCTTGAGATTGATCGTGAGATCGAACTTCGTCGGCAGCTGCACCGGCAAGTCGGCGGGTTTCGCCCCGTGGAGGATTTGGTCAATGTACGATGCCCCGTACGACATCAAGCCTCCGTTGACGGCGAAGAAGCGACTCGCGTACACCGCACGCAATCGATGGCGGGCGGCTTGTCCGATGATGAGCTCATGATTGGCTGTGGTCACGTTGCTTGGTGTCACGATCAAACCGCCGTTCTGCGCCGCAACGACTGCGTTGATTGCGCGTTCGATTTCTCCGGCATCGCTGACCCCTCCGGGCATCAACCGCACGCCAAATGACGCCGCCTCGATGGCGCGAAAGTAGGGCAACCACGACGGGCTGGTGCGATCCGCAACTATCATCACGTTTTCAAGGTGTGGGGCGCACGCCTTGAGGAGGTCCAGGAGCTTGGCGCCCATCACCGAGCGAAAATTGCTGAAGCCTGTGATATTCGAGTTCGGGCGCACCAGGTTCGAGACAAAGCCGG
>VAZM01000237.1:0-2990 GCA_005883135.1 Alphaproteobacteria bacterium | reverse complement strand
ACGAGTTCGGTTGCGAGCGCTTGCATCTGATCAGCCTCGGCGGTGACGGAGCGATAGTCGATCTCAACATTGCGGCCGAGCCTCAAACCGAGCCGATCGAGCGTCCTCGTTAATATCGCCAGCCGTGATCTGGCGGCTGATCCCGAAGCCGGCGTGAATGAGGGTCAGACCGAGATCGAGTACGTCCTCGGTCCTGAAACGGTCGGAAAAAACGAGGCTGCTCGACGGTCGGTCGCGCGGCCGGTCCAACGATAATCGTCTCGCCCGCTTTGGAATGCCGCAGCCTGATCTGGCGCTGCCGGGAGAAGAGACCTGCGAGAGCACGGTCCGCACGTCGGTTTGGTACCGCTCTGAATGAGCCGGTGACGTAGGGCGAGGGTCACTGACGGAAGGACGAAATGCATGCGCCAACTTTTTGTTTCAACAACCGCGATTCTGTTGCTGGCGGCGACAGCGTCTGTCGCTCAGGAGACGTCGCTGGTGGGTTTTCCAACCTCGGCGGACAACACCCAATACACGCGGCAACACGTCATCGAGGTCGACGATGTCCCCGGACATCAAATCCGTGTTTTCGCAATTCGCCGGACGTTTCCCAAGGATCCGCCCATCATCGGCGGCCTGGCGCTCAAGGAGCAATTGAGCCGCGGCTTGACCGACTACATAAGCAACAGCGGCACCGGAAATTTTTACGGCACATACGTCCTGGAAAACGGCGACAAGTTCTTTACTCGCTCAAGCCTCGTTGCTCACAAGGCCGGGGCGGGTCTCTCCTCCATCACGGTCGGACGAATCACCGGCGGCACGGGAAAATTCGCGACCATGCAAGGCGAGGTGCGAACCCTCGTCACCTCGGATCAGGCCGCTGGAATCAACGAGGGATTTACCACTATCGAGTACGTGCTCAACCCTGAAACGGATGCGAAAGCGTCCCGAGCGCCTGCAGCGGGGCAGCGCTGATCTGCCCCTCCGGGCGAATTCAAGGAGCCCGGAAGAAGTAACCAGACGCCAAAACAATCGACGCGGCTCCACTCGGCCAATCGGAACAACACTGAGTCTTCCCCGGCGCTAGGCTCACGCGTTCGTACAAAAAGGTCGTTGCGGGCGCCTAGTGAACCCTCCTGTGGTAGGCTTTGGGCGAGCGTGGCGAGCCGGGAGCGAACGCCTCAGAGCTGTGATCCTCATGGCGGCGGGAGACGCCATGCGGGTGCCGTTGACCGCGATCTCGTTTTCGCCGGTGCGGCGCCTGGCGACTGCTCTTACCGGCGCGGCATAGGTATTGTTACGGATCAGAAGTGCGCCTCTAGTCCGCTGACATTGCTTGCTTATTTGCGCTGACGACAATAAAAGGGATGACCGGCCTTAACGTGCGAGCACGCCATGTTCAGGGTACTTAACTGCCTCACGGTCGAGCACGATTGGCGGCTCGTCCTGCTTGCAGTGTTGATCTGCTTCCTGACCAGTGTCGCTGCGATCAACCTGTTTCACCGCGCCCGCGCCGCCAGCGGCCGTGCCCAACTTGCCTGGCTGGCGACTACAGGAGTGGCCACCGGCTGCGGTATCTGGGCAACGCATTTTATTGCCATGCTCGCCTACGAACCGGGCATTCCGGTTAGCTACAACGTCGGGCTGACCTTGCTTTCGTTATTGGCCGCCGCGGCTGTGACAAGTATCGGCTTTGCGGTCTCGTTGGCGATCCCGGGACGTTGGGCTGCGCTGGTCGGCGGCATCGCCGTCGGAGGCGGTGTCGGCGCCATGCACTACATCGGCATGTGGGCCGTCGAGGTGCCCGGACGCATTGCTTGGGACTTGCCGCTCGTCACCGCCTCGGTCGTGCTCGGCATGGTGTTCGGGGCGGGGGCACTCGCGAGCGCGGTTCGCAATGATGAGATCCGCACGACACTGGTTGCCGCATTGCTGCTGACGCTGGCGATCGTCTCGCATCACTTCACTGCGATGGGCGCGGTGGAAATCGTGCCCGATCCCACGCGCCTCATCGATGCGTTCTCGCTCTCCCCCGTGGCGCTGGCGCTCGCGATCGCCAATGCCGCGGTCGCCGTGCTGGGCATGAGTCTGGCCGGCGCGTTTGCTGATCGGCGCCTGCATGAGAAAGACAAGCGGCTCGCGACGGCCCTGAACAACATGGCGCAGGGCCTCGTGATGTTCGATGCGCAACGACGGCTAATCCTTTGCAATTCGCGTTATCTGGAGATCTATGAACTGTCGCCGGACATCGTGAAACCCGGATGTACGAAACAAGCGCTGCTTCAGCATCAGAAGAAAGCAGGGCATTTTTCCGGAGACGTTGATCAATACTGCGAAGCCCTCTCAGCCGCGATAGGCGACGGCAAGACTTTCAGCACGATGGAAACTATGGCGGACGGGCGCACCGTCCACACCGTCTCCAGGCCGACGGCCGATGGCGGCTGGGTGACCACGCACGAGGACGTCACCGAAAGGATCTCGGCGCAGCGCGAACGCGACCGCAACCGCGATCTTCTGAACCTGATCGTGGAAAACGTACCGGTCACCATTTTCGTCAAGAATGCCGCGGACCGGCGCTTTATCCTCGTCAATCGCGCTTGCGAAACCGAGTGGGGACTACCGCGCTGGGACATTCTTGGCAAGACGGCGGACGACATCTTTCAGAAAGCCGCTGCCGCCGCAATCAACGCCGCTGATGAGCGGGTATTGGAAAGCTCCCATCCACTCTATTTGGACGAACATCCCATCGAAATGCCGCGCGGAGGCGTACGAGTCATCACGTCCAAGCGGTTCGTCGTTCGCAGCACCGATTATGCAAACCAATATCTCGTAGGACTTGTCGAAGATGTGACCGACCGCAAAGAGTCCGAGGAGCGTCTTCGACAGGCGCAAAAAATGGAAACCATCGGCAATCTGACCGGCGGCTTGGCGCATGATTTTAATAATCTCTTGACGGTGATCATCGGCAATCTTGACCTATTGCAGGAGTTCACCGCGAACAACCCCGA
>VAZM01000663.1:2485-2798 GCA_005883135.1 Alphaproteobacteria bacterium | reverse complement strand
CGAGCGCGCCGCGCCCGCCGACAGCGGGTGCGTGTCAGGCAGCAGGCCCTTGGCCATACTCATTTGCAGGAAAGGAATGCCGCTCTTTTCGACCAGCGCGCGGATCGCGTCATCGGCCTGCGCGTAGGCCGCGCCTTTACCGAGAATGATCAGCGGGCGCTTGGCGCCCTTGAGCACATCGAGGGCGCGCTTGACGGCGGACGGAGCCGGAAGCTGCGCCGGTGCCGGGTCGATGACCTTGACGAGCGACTTGGCTCCGGCCTCGGCGTCCATGACCTGAGAGAACAGCTGGGCCGGCAAATCGAGGTAGACG
>VAZM01000663.1:1054-2377 GCA_005883135.1 Alphaproteobacteria bacterium | reverse complement strand
GCCAGTTGGTCCATCTCTTCGTAGTCGCCCTGCTGCAGGTCGACGATCTCGCGCTCGGACGACCCACTGATCTGGATCATCGGAAAGCAATTGGTCGTGGCATTGGCCAGCGCGGTGAGGCCGTTGAGAAAGCCGGGAGCCGAGACCGTGAGGCAGATGCCGGGCTTCTTGGTCAGGAAGCCGGCGATTGCAGCCGCATAGCCGGCGTTCTGCTCGTGCCGGAACGAGATGACGCGCATGCCTGCGGCCTGCGCCATGCGGCCCAAGTCGGTGATCGGGATCCCGGGCACGCCATAAATCGTGTCGATGCCATTGAGCTTGAGCGCGTCGATGAGGAGGTGGAAGCCATCCGTCAGCTCCCGCTCTGTGTCGTCCGCGGCTGTGGTCGCGGGCTTGGTTCTCACTGCTGCGTCAGCCATGGGAATCCTCCCTGGAAACGTTGTTGGTATCAGTCCAAGTAGTCCGCGTATTTCGCAACGTGATCGGCGAGGCCGAGGGCGTGGCCGCGCACCAACTCCTCGGCACGCTTGGTGTCGCGCGCCTCGAGCGCCTCGATGATGCTGAGATGGTCGCGGATCGAGCGGTCGGCGCGGTCCTGCTCGCCGATGGTCTTGCGCCGGATCATGCGCATGTGGGTGAACAGATTCTCCGCGAGCGAGATGAGCACGCCGTTGCGGCTCATGCGGATGATGGTCTGATGAAACTCGATGTTGACCTCGGAATATTCATCGAGTCTTGCGTGCAGCTCGCCGTTCTCGAATTTCGCAAACATGGTGCGCAGCGACGCGATCTCCTCGGCGCCGGCATTCTCGGTGATGAGCCGCGCCGCCATGCTCTCGAGCGCAGCCCACGCGGTGATCATTTCGATCACCTCTCGCTTGGTTTTGCGAACGACATAAATTCCCCGCCGTGGCACCGCGCGCACAAAGCCTTCGCGCTCGAGCTGCGCCATGGCTTCGCGCACCGGCGTGCGGCTGATGCCGAAATCCAACGCGAGGCGGCGCTCGTCGAGCCGGATGTCGGCGCGGCTGCGATAGACGTCCATGGCCACGATGGCGTCCTTGAGCGCGGCATAGGCCCGGCTCTTGAAGCTCTCGGGACTGCCGATCGGCTCGACGCGCGGAGATACCGCCGCGCCTGCGGGATGAAGCGCGGTTCGCGCCCTGACACTGGCTAAACGAGGGCGACGGCTACCGGTACTCATGGCTGGTATACAATATTCCAGAAGCCCGGGGGTGCGCAATGGGCGGCCCGTTGAGCCCTCCGTCGTGGGCAACGGAAGGTAGCCGATGCCGGCGCGCTACAGCGCCGGGCGGGTCCGCA
>VAZM01000663.1:535-975 GCA_005883135.1 Alphaproteobacteria bacterium | reverse complement strand
AAGATGCCGAGGCTTCCCTGGGAGGACAGGAGCGATTGCCGGAACGCCTCCTCCGCCTTGTCGCCGAGCACGATCGCCAACACGAGGGGCGCCAACGGATAGTTGCACTTCTTCAAGACGTATCCGACCACGCCGAAGACCAGCATCATGACCACGTCGAACGTGGAATTATGGACGCTGTAGGCGCCGATCGCACAGAACATCAAGATGATCGGCGCGATGATGGCGAAGGGAATGCGCAGGATCGCCGCAAACAGCGGCACGCAGGTGAGCACGACCAGCAATCCGACGACGTTGCCGAGATACATCGAGGCGATCAGACCCCAGACGAACTCCTTCTGCTCGACGAACAACAGCGGTCCCGGTTGCAGACCCCAGATCAGCAGTCCGCCGAGCAGCACCGCCGCGGTCGGCGAGCCTGGCACACCGAGTGACAGCAT
>VAZM01000663.1:0-461 GCA_005883135.1 Alphaproteobacteria bacterium | reverse complement strand
AGCTCATGAACGAGGCCGGCGTCGCGCCGGCGGGACTGATGCCCATCCAGCAGCCGATCACGCAGGAGCGGAGCGACGTCATCCAATAGCGCGGAAGCTCCGCCCAGGTCTTGAATACGACCTTCGGATTGATCCCGGCCGCGCCCCCCTTGAAGCTCAGTCCTTCCTCGATGGTGAGCAAGATCTCGCCGATGCCGAACAGGCCGATGACTGCGATGAGGAAGTCGAACCCGTTGAGCAATTCGGTGAAGCCGAAGGTCAGCCGCAGCTGGCCGGTCATGCTGTCCAATCCGACCGCGGCGAGCGCAAAGCCGATCATCATCGAAGCCACCGTCTTGAACGGCGGCTCCTTGCTCATGCCGACGAAGCTGCAGAAGGCGAGGAAGTAGACGCCGAATTTCTCCGCCGGTCCGAACTGCAGGGCAAATTTGGCGACCAGAGGGGCAACAAGCGTGATCATG
>VAZM01000236.1:3327-7292 GCA_005883135.1 Alphaproteobacteria bacterium | reverse complement strand
CCGGTTTTGCTGACAGGATTTTCGACGTCTATTGGACCGGCGCCAAATACGCCGTTACCAGCCAAGTGGACGTGATCGCCGCTTATTACCATTACCAACAACATTCCAACTTCGGCACGCCCACCGGCGGGGTGATGCCCTGCGACGGCAAAGAGCACGCGCAATGCGCCGGTACGTTGAACGCGATCTCTGGTGTTATCGACTGGAAGTTTGCACCGAAGTGGGATGTTTACCTCGGCCTCATGTACACGGAATTCAATGGCGGATTGTCGAACTCATTTTTCGTGAACAACAACATCGCTACTACGGCGGGATTGCGCTTCCGCTACTGAACACGCGAGAATGCGTTGAAGAATGCATCGGTGCTGCGGACGGCGGCGCTGCTCAGACGGTGCATTGCGGGCTGCGCAGGGGTGGGCCGGTCAGGCGTTACGCCGGTTCGGGGCGGCGCGACCAAGCAATGCTCGGTGCTCGCGACCGACTCTGATCATTCCGGTTGGCCATGCTCGGCCATGCAGGCGCGATAGGTGTAGATCTCCTGATTGCCCCAGAGGTACTGCGGATAACGCGCCGCCCTGACGCTGCACTCGTGTAGGGCCTGCGCCCGTTGCGCGCTGATTCTGACGCCGCTGCCCTGGGCATAGCTCGGCGATGCCAGCGCGCCGACAGCAACAATGCCGGCGAGCGCGGCCAAACCTTTCTTAAAGTTCATCATGACGAGTCTCCTTCAAATCATCGCCCTGTCTCGCGAAACATCTAGGCGACGCGGGAGAACTCGTTTGCTCCGGCTTGCCGTGGAGCGCTCGCCCTTGCGACTAAATTGCAAGTGTCGTTGAGCGCATGGCTCCGCACCGCGTAACGAATGCCAAGATCAAGACGCGCGTCCGGTAGCACGCGATAAAGAGGCTAAACGAAAGTATGAGCACGTCGCCGGATCGGTTATCGCCCGATACCGACAGATAATTATCCAACCGCTTTCAAAAGCTTATTTCACTGGTACCGGCAAGGCATGGCGATCCGCCCTGTCGTTGTCGCAGGAAACAGGACAACGTTACGCAAGAGGAGATGTGTCATGAGGAAATTCATCGCCGCCCTCGCCTTGATCTCGCTGATTTCGATCCCGACCCTCACCCAGACTGCCAACGCAGCCCCGGTGTCGCCGTCGAGCTCCTCATTCGGCAGCAACGGCTACTGACGATGTCAGGGCTAAGCGAGCGTTTATGCTCGCGCGCCGACACTTTCCCGCACAAGGCGGCCGCCTTGCATTCGCGAGCGGCCGCTTTTTTTGGCTGATGAAGAGCCTGTCGCACCGGGCGCAGGTTCAATGAACCGTGATTGAAGGATACGCCATTTGCGTCGCCTTCTGCACCTTCTGGAAGGCGCGCGCTTCGATCTGGCGCACACGCTCGCGCGAGATGGTGAACTCGGCCGCAAGCTCCTGCAACGTCGCCGACTCCTCCGCCAGACGGCGCGCTTCGAAGATGCGCCGCTCGCGCTCGGTGAGCACCGAGAGCGCTTTGCCGAGCGCCTTCCTGCGGCTCTCCCACTCCTCGCTGTCGGCGAGACGGGCTTCCTGGTCCGAACTCTCGTCGGCCACCCAGTCCTGCCACTCGTCTGAATCGCCGTCGTCGCGCATTTGCAAGTTTAGGGACACGTCGCCCGCCAAGCGGCGGTTCATGTCCACCACGTCCTGCTCGCTCACGCCCACCCGGTTGGCGATGAGCTTGACCTGATCGGGATGCAGATCGCCTTCCTCCAGCGCCGAGATGCGGTTCTTTGCCTTGCGCAGATTGAAGAACAGCTTCTTCTGGTTGGCCGTGGTGCCGATCTTGACCACCGACCACGAGCGCAGGATGTATTCCTGGATCGCCGCCTTGATCCACCACATGGCATAGGTGGCAAAGCGAAAGCCCTTGTCGGGATCGAAGCGCTTGGACGCCTGCATCAACCCGATATTGCCTTCCGAGATCAGCTCGGAGACCGGCAGCCCGTAGCCGCGATATCCCATCGCCAGTTTGGCAGCCAGGCGCAGATGGCTCGTGACCAGCTTGTGCGCGGCGTTGCGATCGCCGTTCTCGCGCCAGCGTTTCGCCAGCAGGCATTCTTCGTCGGCCTGCAGCATGGGGAACCGGCGTATCTCCGCCAGGTAACGGCTGGTGCTGCCGGAAACCAGAGTTGCGCCTTGCATTGTAGGCTCCATTCCCGCAACCGCGCGGCTTTCAGTCCAGAGTTCGGCGATACTCGGTCGGAGTGATGCCGGTCACATGGCGAAACGCCGCCGAGAAGGAGCTCGTCTCGCTGAAACCGAGCTCGAGCGCGATCTCGGTCACCGAGTGAGCCAGCTCCGCCAGCAGTGTCTTGGCGCGTTCGATGCGGCGACTGATGTGATAGCGGTGCGGCGGAATGCCGAACGATTGTTTGAAGGCGCGGCAGAAATAGTAGGAACTCAGATGCACGAGCTTCGCCAGCGCATCGAGCGGTATCGGCTCGGCGAGGTGTTCCTCGATATATGAGGCGACGAGACGCTGCTGCCAAACGGCAAGGCTGCCGCGCACCGGAGGCGCGCGGCGCGAAACGATACCATGGCTGCACAGCAGCTCATGCGCGACCACCACGGCAAGCGCCTCGGAATAGCGATCGGCATCGGAGTCCGCCTCGATCGCTGTCGCGAGCTTGGCGGCCGTGTCCCACAGCGCGTTATTTTCGAAAAATAGGCGCGGCGCGAGCGACGCCGGCTGCGGGCTCGCACCGCCCAGAGCGGGCATCTTTGCAGGATCGAAATAGAAACAGATGACCCGGCTGCGAACGCGGGGCTGCTGCCGCTCGCGATATTCATGGCCGGCGGGCACGAAGGTGAGCTTGCGCCTGAGCGTCCGCAAGGTCGAACGGGGAAGATCACCCAGCTGCGTCTCGCCGTCGTCGCGAACGCCTTCTTCGTAGACGAGCAGCAAATGACAGGGCGCACGGAACCGGAATTCGACCTTGTCGTGGGTCGTGGACTGCACGACCTCGACTCGGATGCCATCCCACGCGACCGCATGCCGAGTGACGACATGAGCGGGAGCGATCTCGAGCGTACGACTATTTCCGTCGCTGATCTTGGCATCACGTAGCCGCCGGTTCCGACCATTGGTCGCCCGGTCCTCGAAGCGGCCGTCGATCCGCAGAAGCTTTACTCCTGGTCCAGGCCGCGAACCGTCGAACGCGCGGGAGTAAGCTTCATCGAAGTTGAAGCGCCGCGCAGCGTTGGAAGCTTGCGAGTAGGTCAGCATAGCCTGGCACCCCTTTTGTCGGGTCTGTTGAGCCCCCTGCCCTCACCCGCGATTTGGTCACTCAGGGCGCAATTCCTCAATCGTATTGAGGTTGGTGCGGCTGACGCAGTGGTTTTGAACGTACATACCGCCGTTTTGTTACCCTCATACGTCGGTAGCTTCGCTCATACTTTGGTATGGGTTATGCGCGGCGCAGGGCGAGTTTGCGCGGACCGCGCGCGACGTCTTGCCGTCGCCAAGACTGAGCGGCGCAGGCCATCGCGAATGGATGATCAAGGCTCGGGCTGGGCCGGTAACGTGAATTGAAAGATGGCGCCGCGGGGAGAATTCGGGGTAGCCCAAAACCGTCCGCCGTGCGTTTGGATGATTGAACGACAAATCGAGAGCCCGAGCCCTAAACCCCCCGGTTTGGTCGTGTAGAAAGGCTCGAACAGGCGCTCAAGGTCCGTCGCCGGGACTCCCGGGCCGGAATCGCGCACGGCCACGTACACGTCGTCGGTTCCCGCTTTGCCGCTGCTGATTAGCAATTCGCGCGGGCCCTCGCTCGCCCCGCTGATCGCCTCGACCGCGTTGATAATCAAGTTCAGCATCACCTGTTGCAGCTGCACCCGATCTCCTTGGATGAGGGGTAAGCCGTCCGCGAGTTCCGTCTGCACGCAGACGCCGTTCTTCACGGTTTCACCACGGGTAAGT
>VAZM01000236.1:0-3273 GCA_005883135.1 Alphaproteobacteria bacterium | reverse complement strand
TGAGCGAGCGCCTGCCGCACCTCGCCCAGATCCGGCGGTTCGCAGGCGAGCCAGCGCAGCGCCGCTTGAGCGTTGGTGACGGTGGCGGCGATGGGCTGCTTCACTTCATGGGCGATGGACGCCGTAAGCTGCCCCATGGTCGCCGCACGGTTCGCGTGCGCCAGATCCATTTCCATCTCGCGATATCGGCGCTCGCTCTCCCGCGCTTCGGCTTCCGCCCGCTTGCGCTCGGTCAAATCGAGCACAAAGGCAATGGCTTGCGCTGGCTCTTCGCCGACCGCAGCCCCGCCGACCAGCACCGGCACGCGGCTGCCGTCTTTGCGAAAGTATTCCTTCTCGCGCGGCTGCACCGTTCCGGCGCTCATCACTTCCACCACGCGGCGTTCGGTGTCGTCGCGCCATTCCGGCGGCGTCAACTCGGTCCAGCGCACGCGACCTGCGACCAGATCTTCGCGATCATATTGTATGAGGCGGAGAAATGCGTCGTTCGCCTCGAGAATCCGGCCTTCCGCATCCCAAACGAAAATTCCAATGATGTTGGCCTCGACGAGGCGCCGAATCATCGCCTCGCGTTGCTCGATCTCTCCGTGCAGCCTTGCCAACGATTTCAAGTCGGCCTGCAACACGTCGCGGAAGTGCAGAAGAAGCTTGAGATAGGCCTCGCTATATTCGTTCTTTTTGTTGTCGCGAACGCAAATCGTGCCGAATATCTGCCCATCGGGCCAACTGATGGGCACGCCGAGGTAAGAGATCATCCCCGCCTTGACGTGCGGGTTTGATCTCCACGCTCGATTTTCGAGAGCATCGGCGACTCGCAGTGGCCGGCGGGACTTCAGCAACGCCGCGCAATAAGGCCCGGTGTCGACGGAGCCTGCTGCGCAAGGGTTTCCTTCAGACGCACTGGAGACCAGGACTTTGAGCCGCGCGGGCTCGACTCGCATGATCGACGCCGAAGGGACCTGCATGATCTCGGCAAGCAGATCGACGATCTCCTGCCATTTACGCACGACGTCCGAGGGTACTGGATCGAATCGGGCGTGATCGCCGACGCGCTCATCGACCTCGCCGGATCCTTTGCTTGCGGCGGCGGCAGACGTCGTTGCGTTGTCTCAGGCATTTTCTCCGCGATTTCGATCATCGCCGTCGAGACTACGCGCTGCCGGGCGGCTCAGCCGCCTTGTGGCGATTCTTCAATGCCTGCTCCACACATTCGAGCAGTCGCGACTCGTCGAAAGGCTTGCTCAAAAAGCCGATGGCGCCGGCATTCATCGCGCGCTCACGCAGGCGCTCATCCAGAAAGGCGGTAATGAAAATCGTGGGGATGGTATGGCCAGCGGCAATCAAATGGCCTTGCAATTCGATGCCGCTCATGCCGGGCATCTCCACGTCCGCAATGAGGCAGGCGGTTTCGCGCAGTTGAGCCGATGAAAGGAATTCCTTGGCCGAGGCAAAGGCGTGGGCGGAAAAGCCCATGGATCTGAGCAACCGAGCCGTCGCCGCACGCACCGAAGCGTCATCGTCGACGATCGAGATTGCCGGGGCGTTTGCCACACGACCTCACTTTTTCCAGACGTGCCGATCCAAAGCTGCACCCGGTCTGGTCGCCTCCATCAAAAGCTATGGCGAGATTCTCGTGTCGAGAACTATACTTAGGTTTCGAAAACGGCTGATCTGGGCATGGTCGTGGCGCGTTGCTGCCCTGCACTCCTTGTGCTCGGCGAGCGCGGCGCACGCCATCGGCTTGGTAGAAGCGCGGGACCTAGGGTTCGGACCTGGGCTCGCACACCGCCTCCATCTGTTAGCGTGCTTTCGCCGCTCACGCGCCGCCCGGGTTCGTGCGCAACGACGTGCGCCGAGACTTTTCTTTAGTCGACGCGATCGTCGCGCCTCTTTCGCGGGTCCGAATTCGCGACCCAGGCATGCGCGCGAAACTCGCGGAAGGACTGTCTCACCCACTCCCCAACCAGCGACAAGATGATCAGGGCTACCGGGATGTAAGCTGTCCAAAAGACCAAGAAGAACATGTCCGTATCCTATTCACCATGAATGTCGAGGCCGGCGATCGGGAGCACCGCCGTGGTCGATCCAACTCGGAACCGGCCGGAGCTCGTTCGCCGGCAGCTCAGCGGAGTGCGCACCGATCAGGCCGCCATTGATCACGACCTCTCGTATAATGCGCTGGCCACCCACGGCATCGACCTGCGCAGGTCGCGCTGACGGCCAAGCTGCGGATGCCGGCAAGGCCAGCAGCGTCGCCGCAGTCATCGACGTGAGCCGGATTTTTCCGACCATCGTTTCTTCCTGCGAAGCGCGCGCTCTCTTGTTAGGCGGCCGGCGCGAGCGCCGGCCGCATAGTCGAACGAAGGCCATCGCATAGGCTTCGAATCAGAGTCCGCGCCCAATGCACGACCGAAGTTGCGGCTTCAGGGATAGCAGGGGGAGCTTGGCCCAAAGCCGTAGCCGTAACAATTCGTCGCACCCTGCGCGGTCGGTGCGGTCTGAGCGAACGTCGGGCTGGCAAGCAGCGTGACGAGCGCGAGCGCGGCGATAAGAGCTTTCATGGCGCCTCTCCATTTGTACGGACGGTCGTCCGTGGGGTCCTGCAACAGCGACGGGCCGACGGCCAGTGCTCAGCAGTCACCGAGGAGATGGCGCCTCGCGGCCAGCGGATAAATCACTATTTGGGATTTGACGACCGATCCAACTGGTTGGCGCGCTCATACCTTGGTTTGGATCTGGGACAGCTGTGCAATTTATGGTGACCGACGGTCGGTTCCGGTTCGATAATCGCGTGAAAGTGCTATGTTTGCTGGCGAGCCCGCCGTCCGGAGGGAACCCAGTGACTGAGCGTCCAGCTCACCCGTCTGCCGCTGCCGAAGAGCCGACCGTATTCGTCGTCGATGACGACGAATCCATGCGCGAGGCGCTCAGGAGCCTGTTTCGATCCGTCAAACTCAAGGTCGAGACGTTCGGTTCGACCGCGGACTTCTTGCGCAGCAAACTTGCCGACGTGGCAAGCTGCCTTGTGCTCGACGTCAGATTGCCTGGGATCAGCGGGCTGGATTTCCAGGCCGAGCTCGCTAAAGCGAACATTCATATTCCCATCATATTCATGACCGGCCACGGCGACATCCCGATGTCCGTGAAGGCCATGAAAGCCGGCGCGATCGATTTCCTGACCAAGCCGTTTCGCGATCAGGACATGCTGGACGCGGTTGCCGCCGCGCTCGAACGCGATCGCAGCCGGCGAAAGGAGGAGCAGCGCCTGACGGA
>VAZM01000274.1 GCA_005883135.1 Alphaproteobacteria bacterium | reverse complement strand
GTCGCCGCCGCGCAACGTGCCACGCTGCACCAACACGGTCGCGACCGGTCCGCGGCCGCGGTCGAGCTTGGCCTCGATCACGGTGCCCTCGGCGGCCCGGCTTGCATTGGCCTTCAGATCGAGGATTTCCGATTGTAGGCCGATCGTTTCCAGCAGTCGGTCGATATTGAGTTTCTTGGTCGCCGAGACTTCGACATCGAGCACTTCACCGCCCAACGTTTCGACCTGGACCTCGTGCTGCAGCAACTCGGTGCGCACCCGTTCCGGCTTGGCATCGGGCCGGTCGATCTTGTTGATCGCGACGATCATCGGCACCTTGGCAGCTTTGGCGTGGTTGATCGCTTCGACGGTCTGCGGCATGACGCCATCGTCGGCGGCGACCACGAGCACCACAATATCGGTCACTCTGGCCCCACGGGCGCGCATGGCGCTGAAGGCGGCATGGCCGGGCGTGTCGATGAAGGTGATCTTGTTGCCCGAAGGCGCGGTCACCTGGTAGGCGCCGATGTGCTGGGTGATGCCGCCCGCCTCACCCGCCGCTACGTCGGTCGAACGAATGGCGTCGAGCAGCGAAGTCTTGCCGTGGTCGACGTGGCCCATGACGGTGACGACCGGCGGGCGGGGTACCAGCGAGTCCGGGTCGTCGGCGACGTCGAACAAGCCCTCTTCGACATCCGACTCGGCGACCCGCTTGACCGTATGGCCCAGTTCCTCCGCCAAGAGCTGGGCGGTATCGGCGTCGATCACGTCGTTGATCTGCGCCATGTGGCCCTGCTTCATGAGCAGCTTGATTACATCCACGCTGCGCTCGGCCATACGGTTGGCGAGCTCCTGGATGGTGATGGTTTCCGGAATGATTACTTCGCGGACGAGCTTCTCTTTTGGTTCGTCAGCGGTGTGCCCCTTCAGCCGTTGCACGCGGCGGCGAAACGCGGCGACCGATCGCTCGCGCTCTTCGTCGGCGCTGAGCGCGGTAACGAGTGTGAGCCGGCCGCGGTTCTTCTGTGCGCCGCTCCGCGTCGGTTTGGGCGTCGGCGCCGGTCGCGCTGCTCCGGGACCGCGGCGTGTGCGGGGAACATCATCCTCGTCGGGCTCGAGCGCCGGCCGTGCGCTGGGCCGCGCCGTCAAAACGGCGTCCTCGCCAAAACGCTTCTTGGCCTCCTGCTCGGCCTTGACCTTGGCTTCGAGGTCGTGCTTGCGACGCCGCTCTTCGTCGGCCTTGCGCGCTTCGGACGCCTCGCGCTCGGTTCGCTCGGTCGCTTCTCGCATGCTGCGGACGAAAGCTTCTTCTTCCGCAATCTTGCGCTCTTCCGCTTCGCGCAGCCGGGCATCGTTGAGCGCGTGGACGCGCGCCTTCTGCTCCTCCTCGGTCAAACTCCGTAGCACCATGCCCGGTTTGGCGGCAGGGGAAGGTGTGGTCTGGATCGTCGTCATGGACGGGGGTGCTGCAGGCTTCGCGACGGCTGCACGCTTGCCGGGTGCGGCAGGTGTGGCCGTATCGGCTTTCGCTCGCGTCGGGACCCGACTTTTCACCTTCTCCACGACGACCGCCTTGGTGCGGCCATGGCTGAAGCTCTGGCGTACGACACCTTGCTCGACGCCGCGCCCTTTCAGGCTCAGTTTTTTCCGTCGTTTCAGCCATTCCAGTGCCAATTCCTAGGGCTTGCGCCCGTTTCACAATCCCGCGTTGTACATCGGCCGACTTGCCGTGACGGCGCCTTCCGAACCCGTCCGGAAACGCTCGAGGCGCGCGTGGCGCGCCAGAAACGTCTCGCTTTCAGGACCGGCGAGCAGGGCTGCATGTACCACATTTGACCGCCCCAATGCCAAATCCAATTGCGCCGAGGTAAATGCATCGACAACCGCGATTTCCGCGACATCCGCGCGGTGGTGCAGCGCGGCCGCGAGCTTTCGTACGCCATCGGGCGCGGCTTGCGCAGCATTGAGAAGTGCGACGACGCGCGCGCGCGCGAGCACCGCTTCGACGTTGGCAAAGCCGATCGCGACCTTGCCCGCTTTGTGGCAGATCGCCAGCGCGTCCAGGGCGGCACGTTCGATCAGGCCCTCCGTCGTCGCGACCAGATCAGAGGCAACACGGACGTCACGTTTGAAGCCGCGCGCAAACGTGTTGCGTGCCATCGCGGCACGCAGCGCATGGCGTGTCGCCGTGATCCAGATGCCGCGTCCGGGCAAGCGGCGCTTGAGGTCTGGCACTACGCTCCCGTCCGGGGCGACGACAAAACGCGTCAGTTCCTCGATAGGCCTGACTTCTCCCGTCACCGCACACAATCGCTGCGTGCCGGGCGCGCTCTTGCGCGTCCCGCCATCGACTGCGATATCGTGCGGTCGAGCAAGCATTCAAAGTCCTCAGGCCGATGTCGCGGCCGCCTCGGCCGGAGCATCTTCCTCGGCAGGAGGTGGAGCGAGATCCTCCTCCTTGATCCAGCCCGCCTTGAGGCGCGCCTGCATGATCAGCGCTTCGGTATCGTCGCGCGATAGATCAAAGTCGTCGAGGATACCGGGATAGCGCACCGTCTCGCCATCCTTACGCTCGCTCCACCCGAACAGATCGTCGGTGGCGCAGCCCGCCAGATCTTCGACAGTCTTGATTTCGTTTTCACCCAACTTCACCAACATGGCAGTGGAGACGCCGGGGACCTCCTTGAGCGCATCCTCGACCCCCAGCTCCTTGCGTTGGTCATCGAGTTCGGCCTCCTGGCGAGCGAGATAGTCGCGGGCGCGTGTCTGCAATTCGCGCGCGGTCTCTTCATCGAAGCCCTCGATCCCCGCGAGTTCCTTTTCGTCCACCACGGCAAGCTCTTCCACCGAGTTGAACCCCTCGGAAGCAAGCAGCTGGCCGACCACTTCATCGACGTTGAGAGCCTCGATGAACAGCTTGGTGCGTTTCTCGAATTCGGCCTGCCGGTGCTCCGATTCTTCCTGCTCGGTGACGATGTCGATGTCCCAGCCGGTGAGCTGTGAGGCGAGCCGAACATTCTGTCCGCGCCGGCCGATCGCAAGCGAGAGCTGCTGGTCGGGAACGACCACTTCCATGCGATGGCGGTCCTCGTCGAGCACGACCTTGGCGACTTCCGCCGGTGCAAGCGCATTGACCACGAAATTGGCGGGGTCGGCGGTCCATGGGATGATGTCGATCTTCTCCCCCTGGAGCTCGTTGACCACGGCCTGCACGCGCGAACCGCGCATGCCGACGCAAGCACCGACCGGATCAACCGACGAATCGCGGGAAATCACCGCTATTTTCGCGCGCGAGCCTGGGTCGCGCGCGACCGCCTTTACCTCGACGATCCCGTCATAAATCTCCGGCACTTCTTGTGCGAACAGTTTGGCCATGAATTGCGGGTGAGTGCGTGAGAGAAATATCTGCGGCCCCCGCGGCTCGCGGCGCACGTCGTAGATGAAGGCGCGGATCCGGTCGCCGTTGCGGAAGGTCTCTCGCGGCAACAGTTCATCGCGACGCACGATTGCCTCGCCGCGGCCGAGATCGACGACGACGTTGCCGTATTCGACGCGCTTGACGATGCCGTTGACGATATCGGAAATGCGATCCTTGTATTCTTGATATTGGCGGTCGCGCTCCGCTTCGCGGACCTTTTGCACGATCACCTGTTTCGCCGACTGGGCGGCGATGCGGCCATATTCGAGCGGCGGCAGGGCCTCGGCGATGTAGTCATCGACCTGAGCGGCGGGGTTGCGCTTTTTTGCGTCTTCAAGCGCGATCTGCGTCGCCTCGTTTTCGACCTGATCTACCACCAGCAGCAGGCGCGATAGCCGCATCTCTCCGGTCTTTGGATTGATCTCGGCGCGCACCTCCGTCTCGCTGCCATAGCGCGAGCGCGCCGCCTTCTGGATCGCATCCTCCATGGCGGCAATGACGATACCGCGGTCGATCGCCTTCTCGCGCGCGACCGCGTCAGCGATTTGCAACAATTCGAGCCGGTTGGCGCTCACGGCCATCGGTCATTCTCCTTCGTTCTTGGTGCCATCCCACTCATCGACGGGGGTGGGCTGGACATGGTTGGGCCGGGCTTCGGTCTCTCGACGCCCTGCGGCTCTGTGCTCTGCATTCTGCCCGTGCTGCCGCCGCGCGGCACGTTCCGCCGCCTTCCCGCGCCTGAGCGACTCGGCGATCAAGGCGTCGGTGAGGACGAGTTTGGCCTCCGCCATTTCCTCGATTGGCAACAAAACCTCGTTTGGTTGGCCGGGCACGGCATCATCGTGGCGAACACGCGCCGCCGCGCCGTCTACGCCCAGCAGCACGCCACGAAACCGCCGCCGGCCATCGATGGCGATCGCCATTTCAACCTTCAGGCGGTGCCCGGCGAAACGCTGAAAATCCGAGCGCCGCACCAGTGGGCGATCCAATCCCGGCGAGGATAGTTCGAGCCGATACGCGCGATCGATCGGATCGGCCACGTCGAGCACCGGCGAAAGTGCGCGGGAAAGCCTCTCGCAATCCTCGACCGTCATGGTGCCGTCCGGACGCTCGGCCATAATCTGAACCGTGCAGCCGTCGACCCCGGAAATCTTCACGCGTACGAGACGGTACCCCATGCCGACCAAAACAGGTTCACTGATGGCAGCTACGCGCGCGGCGACGCCCTGCTCCGCGATGAGGCGTGGCTCGCCATATTCCTCGAGCGTGTCGATCGCTGGCACCATGCGCTTTGGCCGTGCAGCCTCTCGTCAGAACGCCGTCTCTGTGCGACCGGGGCCTCGCCCGTTTCGGTAACAAAAAAGAGCGGGTCCCGGGGGGAACCCACTCTCAAAAACCGACCAGATTGCATCCGATCGTTATGAGACATCCAAAAGCTGGACGTGGGAAATATAGCGATTTGCGGCGGCCGCGCAAGGGCCGGTAGGCGCGTCTCCTCGTCGGTCAGCGGTCATCCCGGCCTCGCAGGCTGTCGTGCGTCCTGCGGAAAGTGAGATAGCAAGGCACACGGCCTTCACGCTTTGCTTTGGCTTCGTAGCGCGTTTCTGAAAAGCCCGACCATGGACGGCGCCAGTCCTCGGCGCGCTCGGCCGTCCACGCGAACGTGGGCGACTGCGTCAGGTGCTTGAGCGTCCACGCCGCGTAGTCCGGGATGTCGGTTGCAAAACGGAACTCGCCGCCCGGCCGCAGGATGCGCGCAATGGCGGCGACGCTATCGTCCTGGATAAAGCGTCGCTTCCAATGCCGTCGTTTCGGCCACGGATCGGGATAGATCAGATCGACGCACGCGAGCGAGGCCGCCGGCAACCAGTCGAGCAGAGATGTCGCCTCCTCGAAATGCAGCCGGATGTTGGACAACTTCTTCACATTGATCGCGGCCAGCGCCTTGGCCATCCCGTTGACGAACGGTTCGACCCCGATGAAGCCGGTGTGCGCGTGCTGCTCGGCCTGGGCGACCAAGTGTTCGCCGCCCCCGAATCCGATTTCGAGGCGGATATTGTCGACCGGCGTGGGGAACAAGGTCGCAAGCTCGGTCGGCGCAGTCGTGGCCACATCGATTGCAAGGCGCGGCAACAGGGTCTCGAACAGCTGCGCCTGATGCGGCCGCAACGCGTGACCCTTGCGGCGTCCAAAGAAGGCGCCGCGCCGGGCCTTGCCCCGATCGGAAGTGGACATGGCGGCCCGCCATTTTGGACCGCCCCCGCCTCCGCGCGTCGACAGGATCAGCCCACGGCGCCCCTGATTTCCCTGACCAGGTCGGTCTTCTCCCAGGAGAAGCCCCCGTCCTTGTCCGGCGCCCGACCGAAGTGGCCGTAGGCGGCGGTCCGCCGGTAGATGGGTCGGTTGAGCTTCAACGAGCGGCGGATGTTGGTCGGCGTGAGCCGAAAGATCTCGGGCAGCGCCTTTTCCAGCTTTCTCTCGTCGATCTTGCCGGTGCCATGCATATCGACCAGCACCGACATCGGATCGGCGACGCCGATGGCGTAGGCGAGTTGGATGGTGCAGCGCTCCGCGATACCGGCGGCGACGACGTTCTTGGCGAGGTAGCGCGCGGCATAAGCGGCCGAACGATCGACCTTGGTCGGGTCCTTTCCGGAGAAAGCGCCGCCGCCGTGCGGTGCATACCCCCCATACGTATCGACGATGATCTTGCGGCCGGTGAGGCCGCAGTCGCCGTCGGGGCCGCCGACGACGAAATTGCCGGTGGGATTGACCAGGAAATCGTTGGCTCGTTTCGGCATCCAGCCGTCCGGCAGCGCCGAAGCCACGGCATCCCCGATCAAGTCCTTCACCATTGCCGGCGAGTATTTTTTTCCGTTTCGGGTCTCGGCATTGTGCTGCGTCGAGACGACCACTTTGGTGCAGCCAATGGGCTTGCCGTCGATGTATTGCACGGTCACCTGGCTCTTGGCGTCGGGCAGCAGGTCGAACAGCTGCTTCGAGCGGCGTTTTTCCGCCAGCACCTTCAAAATCTTATGCGCGAAGTAGATTGGGGCCGGCATGAACGAACCCTTTTCGTACACCTCGCTTTCCGTACAAGCGAACCCGAACATCATGCCCTGGTCGCCTGCGCCCTCCTGCTCCTCACCCTTCTTCTTCTTGGCGTCGACGCCTCTGGCAATGTCAGGCGATTGGCCGTGCAGCAGCACCTCGATATCGGCGCCGTGATAGGAGAATCCGTTCTGGTCATAACCGATCCCACGCACCACATCGCGCGCGATCTGACTGATCATCTCGCGGTTGGCCACCGCGTGGTCGCCGTACTTGGTGAAGAGCGGCGCTTGGCCACGGCCTTCGCCGGCGATGACAATTTTGTTGGTAGTGCAGAGCGTCTCGCAGCCGAGACGGGTATTCACCAGGCTGTCATCGGCGATACCGAGCCGGATATCGTTCTCGATGAACGCATCGAGGATCGCATCCGAAATTTGATCGCACACCTTGTCAGGGTGGCCTTCCGAGACGGACTCGCTGGTGAAGAGATAATTGGCGTGTGGCACTGAAAGCTCCCCTCGCAGGCTGGATTGCAACCCTCGCGGGCGATAAGCCCGGAGTGTTTCTTGCAGCGTCCCCGCACGGGGTCAAGGTGTGGGCGAACTGTGGGCCGCTTGACGAAAAAGCGGCCATGGCCGGTCGCGTGCGTTTGCGGCCCGGGTCAGTCCTCGTCGCCGGCGATTTCTTCGACCAGATCGACGATTCGGCGCCGGAGCTTCGGCTGCTTGATCCGCATGAAAGCCTTGGTCAGCGAGAGCCCTTCGGAGGTGGCGAGAAAATCCGAGACGTAGGAGGGTGAAGGCGCTTCTTTGCTTCCGTCCACGGCGCTATGCAAGTTCGGTGCGCCCTCGAAGAAGAACGCCACCGGTACCTGCAAAATGTGGGAGATTTGCTGCAGTCGGCTCGCCCCGATGCGGTTCGTGCCTTTCTCGTACTTCTGTACTTGCTGGAAGGTAAGGCCGAGTGCGTCGCCCAGCTTCTCCTGGCTCATTGCAAGCATCATGCGGCGCATGCGCACGCGGCTGCCAACGTGTCTGTCGATGGGGTTTGGGGCCTTCTTGGCGGCGGCCATAACGATCTCCCGTGGCGCCTGCTAATGTTCCCGCTGGACGGCCTGAACGCAATCGTATTCCGAGCAAAATCGACGAGCACTGCAAGAAATTGTTGAAGGTGAACGCCGCTCCGATGGCCGTAGCCGCCTGATCGAAAAGCGGAATCCGCCGATTGTTGCGAGTGAAACCTGCTGCTCTTAAGTTGCAATTGGTTCAATATGCGCAACTTGGAGCTGAGTCAGGCTTTCATGGAACCGGTGGCGTTCGCGCGGGATCGCCAGCGCGAGCCCATGACCCACAGGAAGGCAATGCCGACAATGACACCGACCGGTCCGTCGCCCAGCCGGGCATAGGGCGTGGGGGCGATTGGCTGCGGCAGAGGTGCGTCGAGGACACCCATGCTTCCCAGCGGCAGCGACTTGACGATCCGCCCGAGCGGATCGATGACGGCGGAGATTCCGCTGTTCGCTGCGCGCACGAGGGGCAGTCCTTCCTCGATCGCGCGCACTCGCGCCTGCTGGAAATGCTGGTAAGGGCCTGCGCTGGCGCCGAACCACCCGTCATTGGTCAGGTTGAGCAGCCATCCCGGACGTTCCCCCGTCCCCGTCACCGTCGGCCAGCCGAGATAGCGGCCGAAGTGGCGATAAAACCACCCGGTCTCGCCGCTGCGCGGGACCGCGTCCCCCGGGAAAATGATCTCGTAGCAGACCAGCGGCAAGAAGTTCGGGGCCCCAGGCGCTGCCTGGTTGCGGCGACGGTCGCCGGCGATGAACCCGCCCCGTACCTTGGTGAGCTGCATCAGACCGAGCCGCTCCAGCAAGTCCTGAAACGGCAGATACTCGCCGAATGGCACGAGATGGACCTTGTCGTAGACCGAAAGGATCGCGCCGCCGTGGCCGATCACGTAGATCGAGTTGTAGGCGCTCGTCACGGGTCCATGAGGCGGCGCAGTATCGGGCGGACGGATCGCGCCGGTGATGAGCGCCGTTCCCTCTGGCAGGAGCTTTGCGATCTGTGCAAGCGCATCCGGTTCGCGCGCGAGGAAGAAAGGAAACGCCGATTCCGGCCAGATCAGAAGAGTTACATCGCGCAAGCCCGTGGATTGTGACCCGCGTTCCGATAAGGCGAGATAGCGGCTCATCACCTCCTGCTTCTGCGAATAGTTGAACTTCTCGTCTTGCTGCAGGTTCGGTTGCATAATGCGAACCTGAACGCCTTCCACAAATCGCGTCGGAGTCTGCTCCAGCCGCACGGCGCCGTAGATCGCAAGCGCCACGATCACGGCCGCGCCTAGCGCGCAAGGCAGCCAGGGTCGTCGCGTGTGCGCACGATCGTCGGCGAGCACGGCCGGCGAGGCGTAGAGCGCAACGGCGCAAAAGGTGAGACCCCAGATGCCGATGAGCGCGGCGCCCTGGGCAAGCCATAGCGGCGAGATCAGCGCGTAACCATAAGCATTCCAAGGAAAGCCGGTGAACAGGTGGCCGCGGAGCCATTCTACAAAGGTCAGGGCGACGGCAAGCGCGAGCACACGAGTAGCGCCCCTCGTCCAGATCAGTCGCGCGAGCGCGAGCCCCAACGCGGTGTAGACCGCCATCGCTGCCGGCAGCGCAACCACCGCGAACGGCAGCAACCACCCGAACGTCTTGGCGTCGACCAGAAATGCGTGGCCGATCCAGTAGAGCCCAGCGAGAAAATAGCCGAAACCAAATGACCAGCCTGCAGCCGCGGCCGCGAGGACTCCGCCCAGGCGCCCGCCAGATGAGCCGTCGACGAGCCACACCAGGATCGGAAAGGTAATGAAAGGCAGAGGCCAAACATCCGTCGGCGGCAGCGCCAGCGTCGAGGACGCGCCCGCGAGAAACGCAATGAGAATGCGCCACCATCCCTCGGCCAACACGATCGCATGGGCGAGGCGCTTGAACGTCACGGTCGGGCGGATTTGGACGGCGCCGTGTCGGAGGAGCGATGATCGGCTTCCTCGCCGGCGGTGGGAGGCGAGAAGGGGGGTGCGCTCTGCAGCGCCGGCGCGGATCCGAGTTGCCGCCGTGCTACAGGCCGGCCGCCGTTCTGCCGGTCGAGCCCGCGGTAAATCTTGAGCTTCTTCACCCGCCGCGGGTCGGCATCGAGGATTTCGAGCTCGAAAGGCCCTGGCCCCGGCACGAGCTCACCGCGCACCGGCACTCGGCCGATGCGCGTCGCAACATATCCGGCAAGGGTGTCCACCTCCTTCGCGACGTCACCGACATCGAATTCGCTACCCACGATCGCGGTCACGTCATCGAGATTGGCGCGAGCATCGGCCAAGAACGAACCATCGGATTGCCTTACCACGCCGGGCGCCGTGTCCTCGTCGTGCTCGTCGGCGATCTCGCCCACGATCTGCTCGACGATGTCTTCGATCGATACGACCCCATCGGCGCCGCCGTATTCGTCGACGACGAGGGCAAGATGGATGCGGGTCGTCTGCATCTTGGCCAATAGGTCAAGGACCGGCATGGAGGGCGGCGCATAGAGAATTTCGCGCACGATCTTTGCCGTCGACAGCGGCATCGACAGATCGACCGCTTTAAGATCGAGGCCGGCCGGAAGCGGCTTTTTTCGCCGTCGATGGGTGGTTGCGGTCTGACTCGCGCGTTCCGTCATGAACGCAACGAGGTCGCGAATGTGAACCATGCCGATCGCGTCGTCGAGGGTTTCCTCGTAGACCACGAGCCGGGAATGGCCGGCGCTCTCGAAGACTTTCATGAGTTCGCCGAGGGCGATGTCACGCTGCACGCCGATGATGTCGGCGCGCGGGACCATCACATCCGCGACGCGGCGCTCGCGCAGCGCCAGGATGTTCCTGAGCATGGCGCGTTCGATTGGCGAGAACCCGCTCTCGCCGGCGCCATCCTCGAGCACGTCCCGCAGATCGGCGCGGAAGGTGCTCGATTTCCAGCGGAAGATCGTCCGCAACACGCGCGCGAACCAGTTCTCGCCGCTCACGGGCGCGTTTTGAGCCGGACGTGGCAACAGCGCGGGCAGATTGCGCGTCGTGCTCGGTTCGCTCGAACTGGGCGGGTCTGAGTCAGGCATGGAGACTAGATGGCGCTGCGCGTAACGTAAGGGTTGGGAACGTCGAGGCGGGCGAGGATCGCCGTTTCAAGCCTCTCCATCGCGTCCGCTTCGTCCTCTGCCGCGTGATCGTAGCCGGCGAGGTGCAGGAATCCATGCACCGCAAGATGGGCAGCATGATGCGCAAAGGGTTTGTTCTCGGCGCGCGCTTCACGTTCCGTGGTCTCGTAGGCGATCACGATATCACCGAGCAGGCGGGGTGTTCCATGAGCGCGGGTCGCTTGCGTGGTGCGAAAAGACAGCACATTGGTCGCCCTGTCCTTGCAACGCCAATCACGATTGAGGGCCCGGATCGCCGCATCGTCCGTCAGCACGATCGCAAGCTCGCCAACGGCTGTTGACGTCAGCAGTGCCGCCTGACCGATCGCTCGGCGAAGCAGCGCCTTGACGCTACCTTTCGTCGTCCAGAGCGGGGATGCGACCACGATGTCGACCGCCGGCGATGCCAACCGCCGCGGCGCCGCTCGCTCGCGCCGCTTGCGAGTCATCGTGTTCCTCCCTTTCGGGCAAGGACCGTGACGAAAACTCAGAGACCTCATTCCGTGGTCTCGCGCCCCCGCGCGGGCTTGACCGCTGCCTTGTCATAGGCCTCGACGATGCGCGCTACCAGTTCGTGCCGAATGACGTCCTCGGCGGTGAAAACGGTGTGGCCAATTCCCTCGACGTTCCGCAGGAGCCGCGTCGCTTCCGCGAGGCCGGACGTCTGTCCCGGCGGCAAATCGACCTGACTCGGGTCGCCGGTGACGATCATGCGGCTATTCTCGCCCAATCGGGTGAGGAACATCTTCATCTGCATCGCTGTCGTATTCTGCGCCTCGTCGAGGATGATGACGGCGTTCGCAAGGGTGCGCCCGCGCATGAAAGCGAGCGGCGCGATCTCGATCTCACCCGTCTCCAGCGTACGCTCGACGATCCTCGCGTCCATCATGTCGTAGAGCGCGTCGTAGATCGGACGCAGATACGGATCGACCTTCTCGCGCATATCGCCGGGAAGAAAGCCCAGCCGCTCACCGGCCTCGACCGCCGGACGCGACAGGATAATCCGATCCACCTCCTTGCGCTCGAACAACTGCACCGCGTGCGCCACCGCGAGCCAGGTTTTACCCGTGCCCGCCGGCCCGGTGCCGAAAACAAGCGCGTGTCGGCGCAACGCACGGATATAGGCGTCTTGAGCCGCGGTGCGCGCGCGCACCGCGCGTTTGCGCAGATTGATTTCCTCGAAGCTCGGCCGGGCGGTGACGGCGTCATAGTCGAACAGCGAACCTTGTGCGATTGCCAAGCGGATTGCGCCTTCGACGTCGCCCGACACCAGCTCGTCACCGCGCCTGAGCTGCTCATAAAGTCCTTCGAGCACTCGCCGCGATCGCTCAACGCCGTCGCGCGAGCCAGCCAGGGTCACGTGATTGCCGCGCTGCTCGGCGACCACCCCGAGCCTGCGCTCGATCAGCGCCAGATTTTGTCCGTATTGGCCGAACAACAGGGAGGCGAGTCGGTTGTCGTCGAAGGCGAGCACGATCTGCGTTGCCGCACCATCACCGGCGGCGGATGAAGGCACGAAGGTTTCGCTATCCGATCGAGAGGAGCGCAACGGGTCAGGCCTCCATCAACATAGGCTCGGCATCCGCGCCATCGTCCGCAAACGCGCCGAACAGGCTGTTACTCGCGATTTCGGTGACCTTTACCGCCGCGATCCCGCCGATCATTGTCTGGGGCGCCATGACCTGCACCGGCTGGACATATGGGGAGCGCCCGACGATCTGGCCAGGATAGCGCCCCGGCTTTTCGAACAACACGTCAAAGATGCGGCCAAGGCATCGCGCATTGAACGCAGCCTGCTGCCGGTCGATCGCGCCTTGCAACCTGTAGAGCCGTTCGGACTTGACATCGTCGGGAACCTGATCGGACGCCTCCGCGGCCGGCGTTCCGGGCCGAGGCGAGTATTTGAAGGAGAAAGCGCTGGCGTAGCCCACTTCGTCGACCAGCGACAGCGTCGCGCGAAAATCGTCCTCGCTCTCGCCGGGGAAGCCGACGATGAAGTCGGACGAGAACGCCATTTTCGATTGGGCGGCGCGCACGCGCGCAATCGTCTCGAGATAACCGGCGCGGGTGTGGCGGCGATTCATGCGCTTGAGGACGTGGTCAGAACCGGACTGCACGGGCAAATGCAGAAACGGCATCAGGCTGGGCAGGTCGCGATGCGCGGCGATGAGGCTAGCGTCCATGTCGCCGGGATGACTCGTGGTGTAGCGCAGCCGGGCGACCCCGGGTAGATCGGCGACGCGCTCCAGCAAGCGTCCAAGCGTCCATGCCGTGCCGTCGGGCCCTTCGCCGTGATAAGCATTGACGTTCTGGCCGATCAGCGTGATCTCGCGCACGCCGGCGTCGGCCAGTCGGTCGATCTCGGCGAGAATCTTGCTCACCGGCCGCGAGACCTCAGTGCCGCGCGTATAGGGCACGACACAGAACGTACAGAACTTGTCGCAGCCTTCTTGCACGGTGACAAATGCACTGACGCCGCGCGCGCGTATCGCTTTTTGGCTCGGCGCTTTGAGTAGGTCGAACTTGTCCTCGGCCGGAAATTCTGTGTCCACCACCGCGCCCTCGTGCTCGGCTCGGGCCAGCAGTTGCGGCAGGCGATGGTAGCTCTGCGGTCCGAAGACGAGATCGACGGCGGGCGCTCGCCGGATGATCTCCTCCCCTTCGGCCTGAGCGACACAGCCGGCGACGGCAATGGTCAACCGGCGACCCTCGCGCGCCGCCTTCGCCTTGAGTGCGGCAACGCGACCGAGTTCGGAATACACCTTTTCTGCCGCCTTCTCGCGAATGTGGCAGGTATTGAGGATGACAAAATCCGCGTCCGCGAGGTGGGCCGTCTCGGCAAAGCCCTCGGGCGCGAGCATGTCCGCCATACGATAGGAATCGTAGACGTTCATCTGGCAGCCGAAGGATTTGACGTAGAGCTTGCGCGGTCGGGTCATGCCGGTCGAGTCGTTCTGCGCGCCCGGTAAAGCTTCAACTGTTTGATGCGCCTAACGAATCCTAAGTCGCGGCGCAATCCGACGATGCCGGGCTTTTTACCTGCTCCGGCGCCAAAAGGAAATGGGTGTGGATTGGCCTGTTTGCTACTCCACAGGGCGGATGTCGGCCTGTTGGATCACGTTGGACCATTTGGCGATTTCGGATTTGATGTAGCCGTCGAGTGCCTCGGGCGTCCCGGCGTCGATCGTCATTCCGAGATCAGCGAAGCGTTGCCGCGTATCCGGCTCTCCCACAAGCCGCGTCACCTCCATGTTCAGCCGGCGGACGATCTCGCGGGGAGTCGCGCTCGGCGCGACCAGCGCGAACCAGGTTGCCGCCTCGAAGCCGGGCAGCGCGGCCTCCGCGATCGTGGGAATGTCGGGCGCAGTCACGGCGCGTTGGGCGCTGGTCACGGCGAGCGCACGCAGCGAGCCTGCCTTCACGTTGCCAACGACTGCGGAGAGGTTTGCGAAAATGAGATGCAACTGACCGCCGAGGAGATCGTTGATGGCCGGCGCCTCTCCGCGATAGGCGACGTGCACCATCTTGATGCCGGCCTGGATGGAAAAAAGCTCACCTGCCATGTGCGGCGTGGTGCCGAGTCCGCCGGAGCCGAAATTGATCGTGCCTGGGCTCCTCTTGGCCCACGCGATGAGATCCGCGACCGATTGGGCGGGCACTGACGGATGAACGACGAGCACCAGCGGCGACACGCCAGCGTTCGCCACCCCGACGAAGTCCCTTGCCGCATCTAGCGCAAACTTACGGTACAGCGCCGGGGCAACGGCCAAAGTGGTCTGGCTCCCCATCATCAGCGTGTATCCGTCGGCGGCCGATTTCGCCACTGCTTCCGCCGCGATCATCCCGCTTGCGCCCGGACGGTTCTCGACCACGACCGATTGACCCAATGCCTCGGTCAACTTCTGCGCCAGAATTCTGGCGGCGACGTCGGTGCCGCCGCCGGCGGCAAAGCCCACCAAGATTTTGATCGGCCGGTCAGGGTAACGTGCCGTCTGATCCTCGCCCGCGCGCGATGCCGAGGCGAGAGCGAGGCCGAGCAAGAAGCCCAGCAGGATGCGCCACGGTTGCCGCAATGCTGTGTCCTCGTCGCAAGCTCAGCGTTTCGGCTTGTCCTCAAGCGGGACGGCATAAAGCTCGAGCCGATGATCGACCAGCCGGTAGCCGAGACGTCGCGCGACGTCGGCCTGCAGGCGTTCGATATCTTCCGATTGAAACTCGATCACCTCGCCCGTACGCAAATTGATAAGATGGTCGTGATGGCTGTCGGGCATCTGCTCGTAACGTGCCCGTCCGTCGCGGAATTCATGCCGCTCGATGATACCTGCATCCTCGAACAGCTTCACGGTTCGGTAAACGGTGGAGATGGAGATGCGATCGTCGACGGCGGCGCAGCGCCGGTAAAGCTCCTCGACGTCCGGGTGATCACCGGCCGCGGCGAGCACGCGTGCGATCACGCGGCGCTGTTAGGTCATGCGCATGCCCTTGGCGCTGCATAGAGCTTCGATGTCTCTGGGCTTCGGCGCGTTCACGACGCTTCTCCGTCCGATCGCAATATCACGGCGGAGCCGTGGAATCCATTGGGTCCAAGGCAGTGTCGTCCCACACCGACTGTTCCGCGCGGATCGTCATCACGGGAGATCGCGGCGCAGAACAAGGGCAGCGGCGCCGCGTTCTGGCGCATAATATGTTTCTCGGCGTCCGACCTCCTGGAACCCCGCGCGGCGGTAGAGTCGGCGCGCCGATATGTTGCCCTCCTCCACCTCGAGAAAAACCGAGCGCGCCCCGAGTGCCGCCAGCCGACGCAGGTTGATATCGAGCAGCTGCCGCGCCAATCCTCGGCCCCGCCGGGCGGACGCAACAGCAATCGACAGGATCTCCGCTTCGTCCTGCACGATCCGTGACAGGATGAATCCAGCGAGCGCGGTTCCCGTCGTGGCGCGATGCGCAACGACGTGACGATCGGAGAGCAAACGCTCGAACTCGTCCTCGCTCCATCCGCGATGGAATGACGAAGCATGCAGCGCCGCTAAAGCACGGGCGTCCCCCGGGCCGGCTTGCGAGACCGCAGCTTCGCGCGCGAACAGACGCGTAATGATCCCGATCATCGGCGGGGTAGACGTGCGGCGTCCTGGGGCTGTGCGTCGGGCTCGCGCAGGTAGAGCGGCTTAGGCGGGCTGTAGCCATCCGTTGCAGCGGCGCCGAGCCGGGCGATCCACTCGATGTCCGGAGCGGCGCGCTGCTCGACCGAGAGCGGCGGCTCGGCTCCTTTCGGCCAGGCCGCCGCCATCTTATTGGCAGCGGAGCCCACGATGCGTGCCGGTGCGGCCATCGCCGCGCGTGCGGCATCGCGCAAGCTTGCCACCCGGGGACCCACGAGCGTTCGCGGCCGTTGACGCCGAACACCTGCAGATAGATGTGCTCGTGCCGGGCATCGATTGCCGCCACGACCTGGGTGCCATCGTCGGTGGCGATCAGTGGCGCCGCGAGAGCGGCAAGCGTGGAAAGCCCGACCGCCGGCTTGCCCGCCGCCAGCGCGATGCCGCGTGCGGCCGAAATTCCCACGCGCAGCCCCGTGAAGCTGCCGGGACCGGTGGTGACGGCGATACGATCGAGCTGGGCGAATTCGACGCCGGCACCGCTCATCACGCGGGCGATGAGCGGCATTAGCGTCTCGGCGTGGCCACGCGTCATGGCGAGGCTCTCGCTGGCGGTGATCCCGCCGCCGGGGTCGAGCACGGCGGCTGAGCAAGCCTCCAGCGCGGTGTCAATGGCAAGGACGCGCATGACCTACCTTCGCGCCGCGATCCAGGGCCGTGGACGACTCGGGGTAGACGCCGGTGTTTAGTTTTTACCGCGGTTGCGTTGAGGTGTTCGGATGCAATCGCCGCCTACCCCATCGGTCTGACTTCGACCACGTCGGGTAAATAATGGCGCAGCAGATTCTCGATGCCGTGACGCAGCGTGGCGGTTGAGGACGGGCAACCGGAGCAGGCGCCCTTCATGTCGAGATAAACGATGCCGTCCTTAAACCCGCGAAAGGTGATGTCGCCGCCGTCATTGGCGACCGCCGGCCGCACCCGTGCTTCGATCAACTCCTTGATCGTTGCGACGGTCTCGGAATCCTTCACCTCGAAGAATTCGTCGCCCTGCGCCGACGCCGCAGCCTCGGTACCGCTCACGATCGGCGCACCGGACATGAAGTGTTCCATGATCGCGCCGAGAATTGCCGGCTTGAGCTGGTGCCATTCTCCGGTGCTCTTGGTGACTGCGATGAAATCCGAGCCGTAAAACACGCCGGAGACTCCCGGAATGCCAAACAGGCGCTCGGCCAAAGGCGATTGAGCGGACGCCTCCTTGTCGCGTATATCGAGCGTACCGCTCGCCAGTACCGCGCGTCCGGGCAGGAACTTGAGCGTTGCCGGATTCGGGGTCGGTTCGGTCTGAATGAACATGGCCTGCTCCTTCCCGCCGCAGGATAAAAGTGTTTTGCCAGGTCATTGTAATAGGTGGCGCGTCCCGGCGGAAGTTCAACCCATCCTAAGCTCGGCGCGAGGCTAACTACGAGTTCCGGCGAGACTTTTCGATCCGGCTCCGCTGGGAGTGGCGGACCCGGCCTCAGCGCGCGCTACGACATCGCGTCGAGTTCTTCATCGCTGAGGTGGCCGGGCACGATAGCGACCGGGATCGGAAAATCGCCGGCGTTCCGGGCGATGCTGGACACCAGTGGCCCCGGCCCCTCTTTGCTCGTTGCGGCGGCGAGTACCAGGATGGCGATGTCTTCGTCGGCCTCAATGAGGTTGAGGACTTCCTGCGCTTTATCGCCTTCACGGATGACGCGCTGCGGCATCACGCCGGTGATGCTGGAGGAGCGTGCCGCGTGGCGGTCGAGAACTGCATTTGCCTCCTCGTGCGCCTCCGCCCGCATGATGTCGGCGACCCCGAGCCATTGTTGGTTGCGGTCGCGGGTCTCGACGACGCGCAGCATGAGCACGGTGGCGCCGATGCGCAACGCGCGCCGGCTCGCGAAATAGAGCGCCCTGTCGCATTCCGGCGAATCGTCGATGACGACCATGAATTTCGGTGAGTGTCCCGCCTCGTAGCTGCGGCGCTTCTTGATCATCGGCTCCCCCGGCAGCCACCGGACAACACATTGTGAGGCGGCTTCGCCCGCACACCGGCTCTTGTCCCTGCAAGACCCAAAACCCTGGCATGGTCTTCAGGGGGCGGCACACCCTAGCACGGGAAAGGCCTTGCAAGCAGCAGGATGCCGGTTCGCGATCAGGCGCGTACGAACCCGACGATGTCCTTAACCGCTTTCATGGTCTCCGCCGCGATCGCTCGCGCGCGGGCGGCGCCATCGGCCAGAACCGAATCGATGTAGACGGGATCGGCGATGAGACGCTTCATCTCGGCGTTGATGGGCGCGAGTTTAGCGACCGCGAGCTCGACGAGCGCAGCCTTGAAAGTCGAGAATTGTGCGCCGGCGAATTCGGCGAGAACATCCGCCTTGCTCTTTCCGGCCAGCGCAGCATGAATGCCGACGAGGTTGTCGGCCTCGGGCCGTTGCTCGAGTCCCTTCTCGTCATCCGGTAGCGGATGGGGATCAGTCTTTGCCCGGCGGATCTTGTGAGCAATCGCATCGGCGTCGTCGGTCAAATTGATGCGTGACTGGTCCGAAGCATCGGACTTCGACATCTTCTTGGAGCCGTCGCGCAGCGACATCACGCGCGTCGCAGGACCTTGGATCAACGGCTCGGGTTGCGGAAAGAATGCGTCTCCGTAGCCGTGCGCCTGGATCGACTTCGCGAAGTCGTTGTTGAATTTCTGCGCGATATCGCGGGAGAGCTCCAAATGCTGCTTCTGATCCTCTCCTACCGGTACGTGCGTTGCCCGATAAACGAGAATATCGGCGGCCATCAGCGTGGGATAGGCGTAGAGGCCGACCGAGGCGTTCTCGCGGTCTTTGCCCGCTTTTTCCTTGAATTGGGTCATCCGGTTGAGCCAGCCCAGGCGGGCCACGCAGTTGAATACCCAGGCGAGCTCGGCATGCTCAGCGACTTGACTTTGATTGAAGACGATATGTTTTTTCGGGTCGATCCCGCAGGCGATGAAGGCAGCGGTCACCTCGCGCGTGTTCTTCGGCAGTTGCTCGGGGCCGCCCCAGACCGCCAGCGCTTGGGTAATCGCGTGCAGGTCGACGACGCAATAGATGCACTCGTATCGGTCCTGCAACGCGACGAACTTGGCGATGGCGCCGAGGTAATTCCCGAGATGTAGATTGCCTGTCGGCTGTACGCCGGAAAATACTCGTTCCTTAAAGCCCATGCCCGAACCTCGCCGATGGCGCCGCCAGATGGCACGAGCCACGGCGCAGGCGCAAGTCCGTTCGGCTACCGTCGCGAGATGTCCGCCGGGGTAGTTTGGCCGATCGCCGCGCGTCCTGGCGCGCATCATTGCGTCGAGCCGCTCGACCGCTATATTGCGCGCGCTTTTAGACGAGAGTTGGCACATGGCCTCGACGCAATTCGACGTTCTCGGTATCGGCAATGCGATTGTCGACGTGATCGCGCGCACCGATGAGGGTTTTCTTGCCCAGCATAAAATGCGCAAGGGCACCATGCAGCTGATCGACGAGGCGCAAGCCGCGCGTCTTTACGACGCGATGGGACCGGCGGTTGAGGTTTCCGGTGGATCGGCGGCCAATACCATCGTCGGCGTGGCAAGCCTCGGTGCGCGCGCGGCCTTCATCGGCAAGGTCAAGGACGACGAACTCGGCCGCGTCTTTGCGCACGACATCCGCGCCGCGGGCGTCGCCTTCTCGACGCCTCCCGCCTCGGCGGGCCCCTCCACTGCGCGTTGTTATGTGCTGGTCACGCCGGACGGGGAGCGCACCATGAACACCTATCTCGGCGTCGCGCAGGATTTGCATCCGAATGACATCGAGGCGGATGCCATTGCCGCCGCGCAGATCATCTATCTCGAGGGCTATCTCTGGGATCCACCGCGCGCCAAGGAAGCTTTCCTCAAGGCGGCAAAGATCGCGCACGACGCCGGGCGTGACGTCGCCCTTACACTGTCCGATGCGTTCTGCGTCGATCGGTATCGTACGGAATTCCTCGAGCTCATTCGCGCCGGCACGGTCGACCTCGTGTTCGCCAACGAGCGCGAGCTGCACAGCCTGTATGAGACCGCCGACTTTGACACGGCGCTCCAGGCGCTGCGCAAGGATGCCCGGCTGGCGGTGATCACCCGCAGTGAAAAAGGTTGTCTGGTCGTCACACGTGAGCAAACCGAGGCGGTTCCGGCGATCCCGGTGGAACGCGTGGTCGACGCAACCGGCGCCGGCGACCTCTTTGCGGCCGGATTTTTGGCTGGGATCTCGCGCGGCGCCGACTACCGCACCGCGGCCCGCCTTGCGGCATTGGTCGCTGCGGAGGTGATCCAACATCTGGGGGCGCGGCCCGAGACCTCCCTCAAGGCATTGGCCCAGGACAACGGCTTCGATCTTTGATTGCAGGCGGCTCCAGCCTCGCCTGAGAGCGTCCCAAGTCACGGTGTTGCATGGCAAATCCGTGCAGCGCGGTTGCGCGCCGGAACGCCTTGTCCACAGCGATTCACAGAAATCGTGGCCGAACGCGGCGCCGTCTCGGAACTGTCGCGCTGGTCTGGCATTGGTGGCGGCAAGTTCCAGGAGGGTTGTTGCTTCTGAGGAGGATTTTGACATGTCCGCGTTCGCAGATGATCTGCCCAGCCGGTTCCCGGTTGGGACTCGCTATGTCATCGAGGGCCGTGGCGGGGGCCAAGGAGCTCTTCGCATCCATTTGCGATATCTCGAATTTCCCGACGGCAGGCACGTCGATTTGCCGGCCGATGTTGCGCATCGCAGGCGCGCGCAGGGGCGGCGGCGCACGCGGCGGAGGACAATCCGAAAATAATTTCGCACGCAGGAACCGGCCGCGCCGACCAAGCGTTGAATGGACAGCGCCGGGTGGAGTGCCCCCCAGCCCCCAACCCCTCACCCATCCGGCGAGAGACCCTGGCCCCCTTTTTGGCGCCGGGGTCTTCCTTTATGGAACTTTGTGGAAAACCTGCCGCGAGAACTCAGGCACTCGCTTGCGAGTGCATGCATGTGCGCGTTACCCATGCGGCGCTGGTGTCGGCGCCGGGTTGGCGGACCTCTCCCTTCGGGACGAAACCCGGCGCGTTTCTTTGTCGGTTGACGGCCACCCCGCGCGCCGGGTTCGAGGCAGCTAAGCCCGCCCCACCACCAGATCATCCCGGTGCACCATCTCCGCGCGGCCGCCGAACCCAAGGATCGAGACAATGTCGGCGGACGGGCGGCCTTTGATCTTGAGCGCGTCCTGCGCATCGTAGGCGACGAGGCCGCGGCCGACCTCGAGCCCGTCGGGCCCACGGATGACCACGGCATCTCCGCGCGCAAAACTGCCGTCGACTTGGATGACCCCCGCGGGCAGTAAGCTCTTGCCGCTGCGCAACGCGGCAACCGCGCCAGCATCGATCGTCAGGATGCCCTTGGGCTCGAGGGAACCCGCGATCCATTTCTTTCGCGCCGTGATCGGATTGGCCGGCGTAAGAAACCAGGTGCAGCGCGCGCCGCTCGCGATCGCCTCGAGCGGATGCGCGATGCGACCGGATGCAATGACCATATGCGTCCCGGCCTGCGTGGCCATTTTGGCGGCCTCGATCTTGGTGTGCATGCCGCCGCGGGAAAGTTCTGAACCGGCGGCGCCTGCCATCGCCTCGATGCCGGCCGTGATGTACTCCACCAGCGGCACCAGCTTCGCCGTGGCATTCTCTGTCGGCGGCGAGTCATAAAGGCCATCGACATCGGATAAGAGCACCAGCAGATCCGCACTGGCCATGGTAGCGACGCGGGCGGCCAGCCGGTCGTTGTCGCCGTAACGGATCTCGTTGGTCGCAACCGTATCGTTCTCGTTGATCACCGGCACAGCACGCCACTCGAGCAATTTGTCTATGGTCGAGCGCGCATTGAGATAGCGCCGACGCTCCTCGGTGTCCTGCAGCGTGAGCAAGAGCTGCCCCGCCGTGATGCCTTCCCGGCCGAGCACCTCCGACCACGTGCGCGCGAGCGCGATTTGGCCCACAGCGGCGGCGGCCTGGCTGTCCTCAAGCTTCAGCGGTCCGGGCGGGAGCTTGAGCACGGCGCGCCCGAGCGCGATCGCTCCCGAGGAGACTACGAGCACGTCGCGCTTGCTTCGATGCAGCTTGGCAATGTCACCTACGAGCGAGGCGAGCCAAGCGTCGTGCAGGCGTCCGCCGTCGCTGTCGACCAGCAGCGAGGAGCCGACCTTCACCACCAAACGGCGGAAATCGGCGAGGGAGGGCGCTTTGCGGGACATGCTGAGGGCTTCGTCTGACCGGCAGGGGACAACCATTGTCGCGCTGAGGCGTTGTTTAGCATGCGTCTTCGGGTCGGCGCCAAGGCGTGACGGCATGAGCAAGGTATTCGTCGGTACGTCGGGCTGGACCTATGACGGTTGGCGCGGGCGCTTTTACCTCGAGACTTTGCGAAAACGCGATTGGCTCACCTGGTACGCCAGCCAGTTTCCAACGACGGAAATCAACGGCTCGTTCTACCGCACTCCGTCATTGGATGCGGTGCGATCGTGGCGCGATCAGACTCCGCGGGATTTCCTGTTCGCCTGGAAGGCCTCGAAGTTCATCACTCATTGGAAGCGGCTCGGCGAGACATGCCCGAACTCGATCGAGTTGATGGAAAGCCGGCTCAAGGCACTGTCGCCGAAGGTCGGCGCAGTCCTGTTCCAGCTTCCGCCGCAATTTTCGAAGAATCGCGATCGGCTGGCCTCGTTTCTCGAAATGCTCCCGCGCGGCTACCGCTTTGCGTTCGAGTTTCGCCACAAGAGCTGGTACGACGATGATGTCCTCACTCTGCTGCACGAGCATGATGTTTCGCTCTGTCTGTCGGACCACCACGACGCGCCGTCCCCATGGCAAGTGACTGCGCGCCACGTGTACGTGCGCGGGCACGGGCCTACCGGGCGGTACAAGGGCAACTATTCGGATCGGACGCTGCGCGCCTGGGCGGACGCTATCGCTGGATGGCGCCGCCAGCGCCGACTGGTCTTCGTCTATTTTGACAACGATCAAAAGAGCGCCGCCCCGGCCGATGCGCGCAGGTTGATAGAGATGCTCAAGCTGTTTCGGGCTGATCGGCGGCGGGGGACGCGCGGCCAGACGGGTCAGTCCCTCAGCCGCCGGGATGCCAGGCTTTGACGGCGGCCCCGGGGCGTTCTTCGTCCTGATCGATGATCCGCAAGAGTGCGCGCAGGACCTCGGAGACGCCGAGCCTAGTCGCGGCCGAGACGACGAGCGGCGTCGCCTTGGCAGCGCGTTTGAGCCGTGCGCTCTGCCGTTTCAGCTGCTCGGGCGTCAGCGCGTCGGCCTTGCTCAGCGCCACGATCTCGGGCTTCTCCTCGAGTCCCTCTCCATACGCATCGAGCTCCATGCGCACAGTCTTGTAGGCTATTCCGGCATCCTCGATGGTGCCGTCGACGAGATGCAAGAGCACGCGGCAGCGCTCGACATGGCCGAGAAAACGGTCGCCAAGTCCGGCGCCCGCGTGCGCGCCCTCGATGAGCCCGGGGATATCTGCCAGAACGAATTCTCGGCCGTCGATCTCGACCACGCCGAGTTGGGGGTGCAGCGTCGTGAACGGATAATCGGCGATCTTCGGCTTGGCGGCGGTCACCGCGGAAAGAAAGGTCGATTTGCCTGCGTTGGGCAGCCCGACAATCCCGGCGTCCGCAATCAGCTTAAGACGTAGCCGGATCGTCAGTTCCTCACCGCGTTGACCGGGGTTGGCGTGGCGCGGCGCACGGTTCGTCGAGCTCTTGAAATGGGCGTTGCCGAAGCCGCCATTGCCTCCTCGGGCAATCACCGCGCGCTGACCCGCCTCGGTGAGATCCGCGAGCAAGACCTCACCGTTCTCTTCATAGACCTGCGTTCCAGCCGGCACTTTCAGCACGATATCCTGACCGCTCGCACCGTGGCGGTCCTTGCCCATTCCGGCGCGGCCGTTCTTGGCTTTGAAATGCTGTTGGTAGCGATAGTCTATGAGCGTGTTGAGACCATTGACCGCCTCTACGACGACGTCGCCGCCCTTGCCGCCGTCGCCGCCGTTAGGACCGCCGAATTCGATGAATTTTTCCCGCCGGAACGATACGCAGCCATTCCCGCCGTCGCCGGAGCGTACATAAACCTTGGCTTCATCGAGAAATTTCATGACGCACGATATGCGATGCCGGACGCAAAATACGAGAGCCCGCGCGGA
>VAZM01000235.1 GCA_005883135.1 Alphaproteobacteria bacterium | reverse complement strand
GGCGCGACGATGACGACCCCAAGCTCCCTCGCTAATTTCTGCATCACCTCAGTGATCGGGCCGGGGATCGGCTCAGCTGCTTCGAAATAGCGGCCGTTGAGGTCCGTTATGAAGAAGAGTTCATGGAAAACTTCGGGAAGCAGTAGGATATGGGCCTGCCTACGCGCTGCTTCCCGGATTAAGTCTTCGGCTCGCGCCAGATTCCGCTCGCGCGTCCCCGAGCAATCCATCTGCAGGAGAGCTACACGAACCGCCATTCCTACAGTCCTGCTTCGCCCCCCAGGGTCCTTCTCATTGACAAGTGATTATATACAATTGTCTCGTTCAAGTATACAAAGAATTGCACCTTGATTAGTGATTCCCCGCTGGGACCGCGAAGACGCGGTGAGTTGGCACGATGCCCACGATAACAAAGCCTGCCGCGCGGATCGTTGCCCGTGAACACGAGGGCGTGGACTCCCCGGTGATCCGATCTGACCGGGTCCGACGCCAGATCGCCGATCAGATCATTTCGGGTGCGTTACGGCCGGGCCAGGAGCTGGATGAGAAAAAGCTGGCCGAGGCATTCGATGTCTCGCGTACACCCGTGCGCGAAGCCCTGAGGCAGCTCGCCGCTGCGAACCTCGTAGAGTGGCGGCCCCACCAAAGTGCGATCGTCGCCAAGATCACTCCGTCAAAGATGGTGGAGATGTTCGAGGTCATGGCGGAGCTCGAAGGGTTCTGCGGCCGGCTAGCCGCTCGCCGCATGACCCCTTCGGAACATGCCAACCTGATTTCCATCCATCGCAAATTCCGGCCCTATGTCCAGGCCCGAGACCGCGAAGGTTATCACGCACTGAACAAAACCTTTCACGACGCAATCTACGCGGGCTCGCACAATCAGTATCTTCGGGCGCAGGCTAGTGCGCTCTACGATCGCCTCGCACCGTACCGCGCGTACCAACTCAAGCGACCTGACGCACTGCGCCTCGCATCGGAAGAACATAAAGCCATTATTGATGCAATAGTCGCAGGCGAGGGCGACGCGGCATTCGATCTGCTGCGAGATCACGTCAGTCTCAGTAACGAGCTGTTCGCTGATCTGGTGGCAGCGCTCAGTGCGGGCGACGCGGAAGACATGCGCTAGTTGCTGAGAGCTGCGACCTAATTCCATAACTTTCAGTATGCGAACGATTACGGCGCGCTAGAACCCTGTCGGAGGCATCGCCATTTGCATAGCTCCACAATCCTCGAAAGATCGATCAAAAGAAAGACTTGCTGCGTTTTTGGTCGGTGGGCTTTTTCTTTTCAATTTCGATATTTTTTGTACGAACGCCCGATCTTTTCGGCGAAATCTGGTCCCATTAAGCGTCCCGCCCGCGGGTCTCGCGAAGCCTCAATGCTGATTTATTTGGCGGAATCACGGTGGCTCGCCGCCGATAGGGATAGGGGCGGCATGGACATGTCAGTCTTTCCGGATCACGCCTGCTCCGCACGGCGATCCCGTTGGTTGCCGTTCATCGTCGTTCGGCTCAATATCCCGGCCGCCCGCGCTATTATCCCACGAGGACCTGAGCATGATTATCGACACACATACGCACGTTTGGAGCTTCCCCTCGTATCGAGACCTGAGCCAGCATATCAAGACGACGGAAGACCTGATCGCATTTCGGACGCGCTATCCGGAACTGTACAACTGCAGTCTGACGGAAGACCCGGTCGACAACTCTGACGCCCTAATCGCCGACATGGACAAGAACGGCGTCGCGCTCACCCTGGTCCAGGCGCGTCCCGGCTACGTTACAAATGATCAAGTTGCGCAAGCAGCGGCGCGGCATTCCGATAGGTTGCAAGCGATCGCGCGCGTCGGCCATGATCAGGAAGCCGCTGGCTATCACGATGACCCCGGTCCGACCCGTGAGTGGGCGCCCGAGGAGATCGAGCGCTGTCTGACGAAGCTTAAGATGAAGGGCGTCGGTGAGATCTTCATTCGATCACTCACCAACGAAATTCATCCTGAAAGGATCGCCAACGATTTGGACGGTCTAATGAAGGTCGTCTCTAAACACGGCGCGCCGATTCAGTTTCCGACGGCATGGTCGCAGTTTCCAGGCGGGCTTTTTTATGGCGACCCGCTTTGGGTTGATGAAGTCGCACTACGGCATCCGAAAGTGCCTATCATTCTAACGAAGATGGGACGGAGCGTCGGCCGCTATTTCGACAGCGCGATGACGGTCGCGATGCGCAACGTGAATATCTATTTTGACGTCGTCGGTACGAACCCACAACATTTGCGTTTTGCGATCGACAAGCTTGGTCCCCACCGAATCATGTTCGGTACGGACTGGTCCGCGACCTGGCGATGGATCAGCGTCCCGGCCACTCTTCACAAGCTGCGAATGAAAGTTCTGGACGATGCCAACGTCACGGATGAGGAGCGCCGGATGATCCTCTGGGATAATGCTATTCAGGTCTTCAAACTTGAAGAGGAGGCAAAGAAGGCACGATCGGTGTTTCGAAGTGCCGCGGAATAGGGAGACCGACAATCAAAAGGCAGCTTAAACATGAGGAGCATAATAGTTGCTGCGTACGTCCGTTGGACGGTGTCCATCGCTGGTATGCTTATATTTTTGCTGACTTTTTGTGTGGTCGCCGCGCCTGCCGAGGCACAGCCTAGCGCCTATCCATCGCGTCAATTACAAATCATCGTGCCGTTCCCCGCCGGCGGGTCTGCGGATTTTTTCGCACGAACTGTCTTCAACAAGCTCCCCCCGTTGATCGGATATCCCATCGTCATTGAAAATAAGGCCGGGGCCAGCGGGATCGTCGGCGCGAAGGCAGTCATAAATGCATCGCCCGACGGATATACGCTGCTCGTTTCGTCGGTCGCTTCAGTAATCATTCCACCTAGTTTGACAGACCCGCCAGCTTTTGACCCGTTGAGAGATCTGACGCCAATCACCGGCATCGGGACGGTGCCCGTGGTGCTAGTGGTCAGGCCCTCGCTGGGCATCAGGACGTTTCCGGAGCTCTTGGCCTACGCAAAGGCGAATCCGGGCAAGCTCAATCTTGCCTCGTCCGGCACCGGCACCATTTCGCATCTCACTGCGGAACTGCTAACGCGGGAAACCGGCATCAAAATCCAACATGTTCCCTATCGAGGGGCTCCCCCGGCGGTGACCGATCTGCTGGGCGGTCACGCTGATATTATGTTCTCCGACGCCCCATTTTTCCTGGAGCATATCCATGGAGGGAAACTCATTCCTCTGGCAGTGGGGACGGCACATCGGGCACCATCGCTGGCCAATGTGCCGACGACAGCGGAACTCGGCTACCCAGCGATCGTGGCATCTAATACTTACAGCTTGTTTGCGCCGCCCAAGACGCCGCCAGACATTGTCGACAAGCTCGATCAACTCGTTCTGACCGTGTTGCGTGACGCCGAGGTGCGAGAGAGCTTTGCAAAGCAGGAAGCCTCGCCCGCAGGTGATACCCCAGAACGATTCAAGTCATTGCTCCAGTCCGAATCCGATCGGTGGATTCCCATCATCAAGGCGGCTGGCGTGAGAACCGCCCCCTGATATGCCGGGCGGAAGACAATCTTCGCTGGTCGTACCTATTCATCCCATGCCTGAACCGCGGTCTGATGCGCAATCAGACCATCCCGGAGCTCGAGCACGGAGAGGCAATACACTTGCGCACCGTCGGGATAGGAGCAGGCCTAAGTGAAGGCAAGGTGGTCGCCGTCCGCGATGGTGGTTTCGACCTTGTGCGTCATGGCACGGCTGCACATGTCGTCCCAAAACATGTCGATGGCGGCTCTGCCCTTGATCTCGCGTGGTTTGCTCGGCGGATTGTTGCGGTCAATGACGCGCAGCATGGCATCGTCCGCATAGAAGCTCGCGAGCGTGCGGCCGTCGCCGCGCTGCCATCGCGACGGTCGTGACGAGCAGTATCGCTAACAGATTGGCCAAGGCTACTAAAGTTCTTATCATTTCGCATTCCATTCGTGTCTAGGTGAATCCGGCAGCCGCACCGGAAGCCTGAACCAATTTGAGCGTTCCCGCACCTTTTAGGCGAGGCATCGAACGCATTCTGTTCCTCCATGACGTGTGTGGTTCACGCTTCGCCGCATCTCAATTTCCCGCTGAAAAGGGCGTAGCGCCGCACGAATTCATTTCACGCTGATGCCGGCAGCCTTGATCACCTTGCCCATCTTTTCGGTTTCGTTGGCCAGGAACTTACCGAACTCCTCGGGCAACATCGACAACGGAACGCCGCCGAGGTCGTCAAGGCGTCCCTTCATCTTGGGATCGGCGAGGGCGGCGTTCACCTCCTTGTTGACCGTCTCGATGATGGCGGCGGGTGTACCGGCCGGCGCGCCGACGCCGTACCACTGAGCCGACTCGAATCCCCGCACCGTATCGCCGACTGTCGGAATTTCGGGCATCGAGTCCAGGCGCGTCGCTGAAGTCACCGCAATTGCGCGCAGCGTGCCGGCCTTGATGTACTGGATCGCCGACGGAATGGTGCAGAACACCATCTGCACCTGCCCGCCGAGCAGGTCATTGAGCGCGGGAGCTGTGCCGCGATATGGCACGTGCGTCATCTGGATGCCGGTCATCAGCTGGAGGAGCTCGCCCGATGCGTGGTCCGGCCCGCCTGCGCCGCCGGTCCCCATATTGACCCTGCGCGGATTGGCTTTCGCGTATGCGATGAATTCGCTGACGTTCTTGGCCGGAAACGCTGGATTGACTGCCATGAAATAAGGAAAACGTCCTACGCCCGCGACCGGCGCGATGTCACGCATGAAATTGAAGCTGAGATTTTCGTAGTAGGTCGCGTTGATCGCATTCGCCGCGTTGATCAGCAGCAAGGTGTAGCCGTCCGGAGGCGAACGCACCACCGCCTCGGTGGCGATATTGGTCGCCGCCCCCGTGCGGTTCTCCACCAAGAACTGCTGCTGGAGCCGGTCTGATAGCCATTGGCCGATCAGGCGCGCCGCAATGTCGGCGCCGCCGCCCGCAGCATAGCCAACCAAGATGCGCACTGGCCGCGAGGGATAGGTTTCCCCCCAGGCGGCTTGCGGCCAGACTGCGACGGCGGCGGTAGCCGCAGCTCGCGTCGGTGTATCACCATGACACCTGCCTCATAACGCGGAAATCACCCGAACCTCAGCTTTCGGTCTGGCCACGCTGCGGTCGCGCCACCCAGCAGTGTGATGAACTCGCGTGGGCTCATGGGCCCCGCCTCAATGCGAGGACTACACGCTACCAGAGCAAACGGCGTTGTGCAGCACACCAAAATTTGGTGCCAATGACCGCTTCGGGTCAGCATCCGATCTTTCACCTGCGGATGTATGGACCGCAGGCGGCCGTGTTTGCGGAGTCCTTCACGGGGCGCCTGCGGTACAGTGGTTCGTCGCTCGGCTGCCACCTTGCCTGCCTGATCGCTGGCGGATCAGCGCCGCTGATCGCCGCATGGCTACTCAGCGAGTTCAATTCACCGTATGCGATCGCTGGGTATATCTCGATATGCGCCGCCGTCAGCCTAATCGCAACGGCGCTAATGACGGACTACACTGGCAAAGATATTGAGGCGGAGTAAACCACGTGCGATCGGTCAACCAGACAATTCAACTCGTTCCTCTGTGCGTTGCTGCGGCCCATAACGGCAGCCGCCACGACTGGTGAAGTGACCCATGAGGCCGCCACGGAGGGCTTTGCCAAGCGTTGGCGACATGAATAGAATCATTTGGTGTGACGATTTGCCGTGGAGAAAGGAGATGGACCTTCCCAGTCGATATTTTAGCCCACCTCGAAATCCCTCGGCGACACGTGCTCACATCGGCTGACCGGATGGCAAAGAGCATCAAGCTGCATGCCGAGGTGCAGGCGCGGATTGAGGCCTCTTTAGCCCTGCTGGAGCGCGCGAGGACTTCCTAATGGTTGATGAGCGCGCCCATCTTGTCCAATGTCGCTAAAACGCATGATCGGAACATCCATTGCGTAGCAATCGCGTGAAAGTCGGAATCGTAGGTCTCGGCCGCTGGGCCAAGGTGCTCGCACGCGCCTCCCGCCACTCCGACAGGCTCGAAATCGCCGCCGCGTATAGCCGCACCGATGAGAAGCGAACGACGTTTGCCCGCGAGTTCGGAGTGTCGCCGGTGAGGGATTTGTCAAGCATGCTCGCTGATCCGGCCATCGAAGGCGTAATACTGACGGTGCCGAACGAGCAGCATCTGCCACTCGCGCGCGAGGTCGCCAAAGCGGGCAAGCATGTCTATACCGAGAAACCGATCGCAACGACGTTGGAAGCGGGGCTCGAGATTGAAGTTCTGGAAAAGACCTATGGCGTCACTTGCACTATCGGCCACAGTGCGCGCCTGATGGCTGGCATCCGGATGATCCACGATGCGGCGCAAGCTGGAGAACTGGGCCGGGTCGCGTTCATGGAGGCCAATTTTTCCAACGAGCGCGCGCTTGAACTCACGCCCAAAGCCTGGCGGTGGTACAGGGATCGCGCGCCGGGCGGGCCGCTATCGCAACTCGCCATCCATCAGTTCGACGTGTTGCACTATCTTGGCGGCGAGATAGTCGCGGCAAGTTCGATCTCATCGAAACTTTCGCCGGTCGGCGCCGAGGTTGACGATCAATCAATGACCTTGCTCAAATTCGCGGACGGGAAGATCGGGTACGTTGGCTCGTCGTGGACCTCGCCAGGAGTCTTCATGGTCCGCGTCTTCGGCTCGAAGGGATTAATGCATTACGAGATCGACTTCAGCACATGGGATACGCCGGAAAAATTACACGAAAGCGCGACTCTTTTCATCCAGCGCGGGAACGACGGCTACGCGAAGCGAGAAGAATTGAAAGTTCCTGCAAGCGATATGTTCTGCGCCGAACTGGACATGTTTGCCGAGAGTTGCCGCACGGGCAAGCCGAACGAACTTAACGCGCGTAATGGCAACATTGCTATCGCGGTGGTCTACGCCGCACTTCGCTCGATCGAAAAGCATGGCCAAGCCGTCGCGATCGCTGACGTGATTGAAGAGGCCCAACGTAAGCTTCCGCGAAGAACCCGCCATGTTGCCTAGCCGCTATTTCACCGAACTGACCCAGCCGGAGATCGCGGGGCAACTGAAGCAAAATCCGCTCGTGATCCTTCCCTGTGGCAGCACTGAACAGCATGGGCCGCATCTGCCGACCGGCACCGACACCTTCGCGGCCAATGCGATCAGCCATGCCGTGGCCGAGCAGATGGATGCACTCGTGCTGCCGCCCGCGTCACTTGGCGTCACCCCGATGCACATGCCGTTTGAGGGCACGATTACGCTTTGCCCCGAAACCTTCATCCGAGTTGTGATGGAAACCTGCGTTTCGACGGCAAATCACGGGGCAAAATATCTGCTCATCCTCAATTGGCACGAGGGCAACGTCCCTTCGCTAGCCATTGCGGCTGAGGCGCTTCATCGCGAACACGCAGTGAGCGTGATCACCGTGCAGGCCTGCTACGTGGCGGAGGAGCTTTACGGCCCGTCCTGTAACGGTCTCACTCACGGTGGGGAGATCGAGGCGCTGGCAGTGCTCGCGCATCGGCCCGATCTCGTTCATCTCGACCGGATCGATTATTCATCCGATCACATGACTGGGCACAAAATGGACAAGCTCCGGCGCACGCGCACGTTCCAGCCGGTGCTGACCGACATTCGCTCCATCGCGCCGACCGGCTGGTTCGGCAGCCCGCAGCACGCCACTGTGGAAAAAGGAAGGCTCATGGTCGCCAACATTGCGGACAAGATCGCCTGTGAGGCGCGCGAAATTTTTCGGCAGCTCGACGCGGTGCAGGGCGGCACGGGGGAAATCAAACAGCTGCGGCAGGTCGGATAATAATGGCGCGGCTGTTAAAACCGTCGCAGTCAAAGCGCCTCGGCCTACTAGGCCGATGGTCGCTCGAGCCCGTTTCGGGCGAAGTGGGATCCCGCGTGACGCTGCGGATCGCGGAAATTCCGCCACCAAAGCCGGGCGACAAGCCGCGCGGCCCGCATCTGCACGACGGTATCGAGGAATGCATCTATGTATTGAAGGGGACGGGCCTCACCATTTCTGAAAGCGGCGAAATTCCAGTAGGACCGGGCGATATCGTGCTCATCCCGCCGAATGAGAAGCACATGACGCGTAACACCGGCAGCGAGCCGCTCGTTCTGCTCTGCTTCTTCCCAGCGCCGGATGTGGGCGCGTGCACCACCGAATTTGCAGCTTGCTAAGCGTCAGCCATGGCCCCCACGGTTCTCTGCTTGCGGCCCGAGGGCGACTTCGCGCGTGTCGAAGCGCTGCCGCCACCAGGTCTCGACGTCCTTTACCGTGCGCCCGACGATCCGGCCCTCGGCGATTTAGTTAAAAAAGCTATCGCGCTCGTGATCCCGGCAGTCGGGCCGAAGCTGCCGGCGGCGCTTTTTGAAAGTACCGCGTTGCGGCTCGTCCAGGTCACCGGCGCTGGCGTCGATCGCCTTGATCGCGCCGCGCTGACGCGATTGCGCATTCCAGTCGCCAACGTACCCGGTGGAAGCAGTAGCGCTGTTGCTGAATATGCTGTCACTGCGGCGTGCCTGTTACTGCGCCGCTTTGTGTCCGCTGACGCTGAGATCAAACGCGGCAACTATCTGGACGGACTGCTCGTCGGGGCCATCGGCTTCGGGACGATCGGCCGGGCGGTGGCGCAGGCGTTCCAAAACCTGGGGTGCCGAATCGGATACCTCGACCCCGCTGCGGACGCTTTAGCTGCGGAAGCGATCGGCGCCTCGCCGATGACATTCGGCGACCTCTTGGCGGCGGCCGATATCGTCATGCTGCATGTACCGCTCTTGCCAGACACGCGCAATCTGATCGGTGAGAGTGAGCTCGCCAAGATGAAACCGGGTGCGGTCCTTATCCAAGCTTCGCGCGGGGGAATTGTCGATGAGGCGGCGCTTGCCGCCTGCCTCGCGGCGGGTGGCATTCACGGCGCCGCTGTCGATGTTTACGACACCGAGCCGCCGGGATCTGACAGTCCGCTGCTTATGCTCAAGGGTGAGGCCGCAAAACGGCTGCTCCTAACGCCACATATTGC
>VAZM01000234.1 GCA_005883135.1 Alphaproteobacteria bacterium | reverse complement strand
CAGCAGCGCGGCGATGTGATGGCCGAAGCCGGGCAGCCGCAGGTCGACTTCGCGTAGCCCGTTGAAGAACAGGAGCCCCGCCTTGATGGTCGGATGCTCGAATTCCCGTTCGACGAATTCGAGCGGCGAGAGCGCGCTCACCTCCAGGAGCCGCCGGCCGGCGGGCGTGCGGGAAAGCAGCGCCCGACGTGCCTCCGGCGGCAGCGGCGGCGAGCGCGCCTCCGGCGCGAGGATCTGCGCGACGATGGGCACGAACTCGTCGTGCCAGCGGCGCAAGGTGGCGGCGTCGCGCCGGCTGAAGGCGGCAAACGAGTCGATGGTTTTGCCGATGTCGGTCCACCATTCGAGCGCGCGGCCGTTGCTGGTGATAAGCGCGACGTTGAGTTCGGGCTCGATCAGCTGCGCGCCGTGGCGCGCGAGTTCGAGGTCGGCGTACCACGGCATGTCGGTGACGGCGCGCAGGAAGAAGGCATGAGTGTTGTGGAGGAAGCCGGGACGCCGCGGGTCTCCGATCGTGCTCAAGCCGCCGCCCGCGGACGCGCGGCGCTCGATCGCGAGCGTCTTGAGCCCGGCCTTGCCGAGATAGGCCTGCAGGATGAGTCCGTTGTGCCCGGCGCCGAGAATAATGCCGTCGTAGGTGGTCATCGCGGTCGCTCTGCCCTCATCCTGAGGAGGGCGCGCGAGCGCCCGTCTCGAAGGATGAGGATGGCCCATGCTTCGAGACGCGCCGCTGCGCGGCGCTCCTCAGCATGAGGCCGAGCAAGTGGACCAGCCGCGGCATGACGTACATCACACCACCGTCTGGTGTCGCTCGATGCAGACGCGCAACACCTCGTCGGGATCGCGCGTCCACCAGTTCTTGGCGGAGAGGATTTCCACCTCGCAATGGCCGCGGTAGCCGGCGCGCTCGACCATGGCGCGGATCGCGCGCAGATCGATCGCGCCGTCGCCCATCATGCCGCGGTCGAGCAGGAGATCGCTGGTCGGCACCAGCCAATCGTTGACGTGATAGGCGAGGATGTTCTTACCGGCGCGCGCGATCTCCTTCTCTACGTTCGGATCCCACCACACGTGGTAGGTGTCGACCGCGACACCCGCGCCCTCGCCCAATTCCTCGCACAGCTCGTTCGCCTGCGCGAGCGTGTTCACGCAGGCGCGATCGGCGGCGAACATTGGATGCAGCGGCTCGATGGCGAGCGGCACGCGCGCGGCGCGCGCATCAGGCAGCAGCGCATGCAGCGCCTCGCGCACCTGCGTGCGCGCGCCGGCGATATCGCGCGAGCCTTTCGGCAGGCCGCCGGCGACGAGGACGAGGCATTGCGCGCCGATGGCCGCCGCTTCGTCGATGGCGCGGCGATTGTCGTCGAGCGCGGCGCGGCGCGAGGCCGCATCGGCTGCGGGGAACATGCCGCCGCGGCAGAGCCCGGTGACCGTCATGCCGTGCCCGCGGATGAGCTTTGCCGCGCGTTCGACGCCGCAATCCTGCACGATGTCGCGCCAGGGCGAGATCGCGGCAATCCCGGCGCGCGCGCAGCCCTCGACCAGTTGTTGCAACGACCACGCCTTGACCGTGATCGAGTTGATCGAGAGCAGCGCGCGGTCATGCGACAGGTCGCGCATCAGTCTTGGTCCGATGCCGAGGCCTCTCGGCTCCCTCCCCCACCCAAACCCCGGCTCGCCAGGGTTTGGGCAGTCAAAAATTTGCCGGAAGCGGGCAAGCCCGCAGCCGGCTGGGGGAGGGTTGGGGAGGGGGGTCGTAGTTGTGGCGCGAGGTGCGTCCTCAAACGCTCCCACAAGGGGGAGCGGAACACACCGCGTCTGGGGCACGTGAATGGAAGTGCAAGCATGCAACGCTCGCGCATCACGCCTCGATGCCGCGGGTCGCCAGCACGCAGCGCATGCGTGCGGCCGCGCGCGCGGCATCGGCGAGGAGCCCGGCCGCATCGGCGAGGCGGAACAGCTCGGCGAGATGCAAGGTCGAGCGCGCGCTCTCCTGCCCTCCGACCAAACTGAAATGATCCTGCAGCCCGTTGAGATACGCCATGAACACCACGCCGGTCTTGTAGAAGCGCGTCGGCGCCTTGAAGATGTGGCGTGAGAGCGGCACGGTCGGCGCGAGGATGGCGTGAAAAGTCTTGCCGTCGCCACGCGTCAGCGCGCCGAGCGCGGCGGCCGCGGCCGGCGCGATGACGTCGAAAATGCCGAGCAGCGCGTCGGAATAGCCCTGCGCGTCGCCGGCGATGAGCTCGGCGTAGTTGAAGTCGTCGCCCGTGTACATGCGCACGCCCTGCGGCAGGCGCCGGCGCATGGCGATCTCCTTGTCCTTGTCGAGCAGCGAAACCTTCACCCCGTCGACCTTCTCTGCATGCCCGGCGATGATGTCGACGGCGACTTCCATCGCTTTATGGTGATCCTTATGCCCCCAATAGCCCTCGAGCGCGGGGTCGAACATCTCACCGAGCCAATGGATGATCACCGGCGCCTTCACCGCGCCGAGGATGCGGCCATAGACCTTGGCGTAGTCGTCCGGGGAGCGCGCGGCCTTCACCAGCGCGCGGCTCGCCATTAGCACGATGCGCCCGCCGAGCTTCTCGATCGCGTCGCACTGCTCTTCGTAGGCGCGGATGACGTCGTCAAGGCTGGCGCGCCCGTTCATTTCGAGCTGATCGGTGCCGGCGCCGCAGCCGATGAGCGCGCCGGGAAAATCGCGCGCCGCCTCAAGCGAGCGGCGGATCAGTTCGAGCGAGGTCGGCCAGTCGAGCCCCATGCCGCGTTGCGCGGTGTCCATCGCCTCGGCGACGCCGAGCCCGAGCGACCACAGATGCCGGCGGAAGCCGACGGTGCACTCCCAGTCGATGGCGGCGTCGAGCCAGGGATCGCCGTCCGCCAGCGGATCGGCCACCACGTGCGCCGCCGCATAGGCAATGCGGTCAAACGGCGGCGCGGCGGCGGGAAACTCGCGCGGCGGCTGCATGGTGTAGGGCGCAAGCTTGCGGCCGGCGACGGGGAGATTGAGCGTGGGCACGGTTAGTCCTCTACATTCTTGATCCAGCTATTCGGTGCCTCTCGGCCTCATGCTTCGAGACGCGCGCACGCGACAGCGAGTATGTGGCGATTGGCATTTGATCGCGCTCCTCAGGGTGAGGGCGGGGCAAGCAGATTCGAGACGCAACATCACACCTGCAGCTCCGGAACGTCGATCCAGCGCCGCTCCTTCCAGCTCTTGAGCCCGGCCTCGGCGAGTTGCACCCCCTTGGCGCCTTCGAGCAGCGTCCATTTGAATGGCGCACCCTCGAACAGGTGGCGGATGAACATCTCCCATTCCGCCTTGAAGCCGTTTTCGTACGGGCCGCCCGGCACTTCGCTCCAGGTTTCGAAGAAATTGATCGGCTGCGGCACGTCCGGGTTCCACACCGGCCGCGGCGTGTTCACCCGCGCCTGGCTCCAGCACTTCTGCAGGCCGGCGACCGCCGAGCCCAAGGTGCCGTCGACGTGGAACGTGACGAGATCGTCGCGCCGCACGCGCGTGCACCAGGAGCTGTTGATGTGGGCGATGACGCCATTGGCGAGCTGGAAGGTGGCGTAGGCGGCGTCGTCGACGTCGGCCTTGTAGGACTTGCCGTTCTCGTCCCAGCGCTTGGGAATATGCGTCGCGCCGAGGCAGGACACGCTTTTGACCTCGCCGAACAGATTGTCGAGCACGTAGCGCCAGTGGCAGAGCATGTCGAGGATGATGCCCCCGCCGTCCTTCTTGCGATAATTCCACGACGGGCGCTGCGCCGGTTGCCAGTCGCCTTCGAACACCCAATAGCCGAACTCGCCGCGCACCGCGAGGATGCCTCCGAAGAAGCCGGACTCGATCAGCATCTTGAGCTTGAGCAGGCCGGGCAGAAAGAGCTTGTCCTGCACCACGCCATGCCGGATGCCGGCCGCTTTGGCCGCCCGCGCCACCTCGACGGCCTCTTCGAGCGTCTCGGCCACCGGCTTCTCGCAATAGATGTCCTTGCCGGCGGCGATTGCCCGGCGCAAGAGCTTGGCGCGCAGCTTGGTGGTGGCGGCGTCGAAGAACAGCGTGTCCTCGCGGCTCTTGAGCGCGGCGTTGAGGTCGGTGGTCCAGCGTGCG
>VAZM01000233.1 GCA_005883135.1 Alphaproteobacteria bacterium | reverse complement strand
ACTATCCTCCTAGTCACGGGAGAGCTTTCGCCTACCGACATCCGCCCACGACCGATGAGTGCAATCGACGTTTTTTCAAAAGCAGCTGAACGGAGCAAGCCGAGGCTAATCATCCAGCCATCGTATGGCACTTTAGATGAACCCGCGTCGCTCGGATTGGCGGTTCAGGGACCGGCCGAGGGGGCTGTCGTCTATATCGAGGGTCTGATGCCTGGGATGGAGCTGTCAGCGAAGGTTTTGTTGGCACCGTCAAACTTATTGCCAAACTGCGCCTTCCCGATAATCAAATCCTCGATCGGAAAGCGATAGACGTCGCATGGCAATCGCCGATCTCACCGGCGCCGGTGCTCCCTCAACTCCAAGAACGTGCAGCCCTGCAAGCGCTTTCAACGGACCCCGATCATATCCAGCTCGGTCGAGATGAAGCGGTACCGTTGCAGCCACTTGTCACCGCAGGAGAACGATTTGGTGGGGACGAGGTTGCGGTGGTTCCGTCGATCACACCGGCACCCGTTCAAAGTGATCAGCATGAGGTAAGCCCGGCCTCTAAGCTGCGCCAAGTTGACTTGAATGGAAACGGAGCGGTGTTGGAGCCAATTCAGCTTATACCTGATCGTGAGCAAATCGTAACAGCGGACCCATCTGCTCCCACATTGCAGCGTCAGCTTGATGATGAAGAAATCACAATGCTTTTAAAACGCGGTAAGGACCTTATTGTAACCGGCGATCTCGCGGCCGCGCGGCTTGTGCTGCGAAAGGCCGCCGATGCGAATAACGCCGAGGCGGCGTTGGCGCTTGCGGCGACCTACGATCCCTTCGTCCTGCGAGAACTCAAAGTCTATGGCTTCACGCCGGATGCTGTCATGGCGCGTCTCTGGTACGAAAAAGCAATCGAGCTTGGTTCACCAGCGGCGCCACGGCGGCTCGAAATGTTAACTCAAGGAACTGCGACGCGCTGAAACGGCAACCACGACATCTGACGTTGGCGGATTGTACAGATGTACCCTAAGCTCAGTCGCGTCCTGTTTATTGCCATCCTGATCCTTCTCTTTCAAATCAATTTCGCCACCGCGCAGGCGATCCCAAAGTCAATCCAACAAGGTGGCAACGAGTCGACCATTAAGGAACGCAAGAATGCTTGGACCGTGGGCATCGCGGGCGGCCTCATCGACGGCACATACATGCGTTTTGCCGATGAACTGGCCAAGGTCCTCGATGATGGCGACAACCTTCGCATTCTGCCGATGGTGTCCTATGGCGCGGCTTCTAATCTTGACGATCTACTGTATCTGCGGGGTGTTGATCTCGCCGTCACGCAGTCTGACGTGTTCGAATACTTTAGGACGGAGCGAAAAACGCCGAACCTGCAAAATCGGATTCACTACATTCTGCGTCTGCCCATCGCGGAGCTGCACATCCTAGCAAAGACGGAAATTCGTTCCCTCGAAGATCTGCGCGGGAAGAAAGTCAATTTTGGGCCGGCGGGAAGCGGATCCAGTCTGACAGGAACGATCGTGTTCCAGCGTCTCGGGGTTCAGGTCGATCAGGTCTTGATCGACCAGCAAAGCGCTTTGCAGAAGCTGCGAAGTGGAGAAGTCGATGCACTGGTGCGGGTCGTCGGAAAGCCGGTTGACTTCTTCACGAGAATCCCGCCGAACTCCGGTCTCCACCTCGTGCCAATTCCATACACCAAAACCTTTGCCGACTATTACACGGTGGGTGAGCTCGAGGCGGAAGATTACCCGGCGCTTATTGCAGAAGGAGAGAAGATAGAGACTATTGCAGTACCAGCGGTTCTTTCCGTGTTCAATTGGCCAAAGGCTAGCGAGCGATACCGACGCATTGAACGCTTTACCGAACGGCTTTTTGCAAACTGGGACGAGTTCTTGGTGGCGCCCCGTCATCCAAAGTGGCGGGACGTCAACCTGGGTGCCACGGTTCCGGGCTGGACGCGGCACACCATCGCCCAGCAGATGCTAGAACGTTTCTACGGTCCTTCAGGACCTGCACAAGAAGACATTAGCCGCGATTTTCAAGCCTTTCTCAATCGTATCGGAACTGGTGCGCCAGCGAGCCAAGCCGATCGCGAGGTTTTGTTCCGCCAATTCCTGCAATGGCGCGAGCAACAGAGTCGGCGAACACGCTGATGTTGCACATTACAACTGCGTTCGAAGCGCTTCCTTATGAGCAAGTGTCCGAGCACGTCGGGAAGAATAACTATAGAGGAGCTGTTGGGTTATGGTGAAGTTGACGTATCTGGTGGCCTTCGCTGCTTTCAGCGCTATGCCACTCGTTGCGCATGCGCAGAGCTATCCAACGCGATCCATTACGGTGGTTGTCCCGTTCCCTGCCGGCGGTCCGAGTGACGTCATCGCGCGCATCGTGACAGAGCGTATGGGCCGCACGCTAGGCCAACAGATGGTCATTGAGAACGTTGGCGGCGCCGGTGGCACGCTGGGAAGCGCACGGGTCGCCGCAGCTCAGCCTGACGGCTATACGTTACTTGCAGGCAGCATGGGGTCTCATGTCGCTGCGCCGGTCCTTACCCCAAATGTCAAGTATGACTCAGAGCGCGATTTCGAACCGATCGGCCTCACCGCACATGCGCCCGCCGTACTCGTGGCGCGAAAGGATTTTCCGGCAGGGAACGTCAGTGAGTTCGTGGACTACCTGAAACAGCACGGCAATGAGGTAAAACAGGCACATGGCGGGATTGGTGCGTCGTCGCATATGGCCTGCCTGCTGTTCAATCAGGCTTTAGGCATTCGGCCCGCATCCATCGCTTATCGCGGTACTGGTCCCGCGATGAATGATTTGATTGGCGCGCATGTCGATTTTCTTTGTGAACAGTCAGTTAGCGTGGCGGAGCAGATCAAAGCGGGCGCGGTGAAAGGCTACGTGGTTTCTGCCAATCAGCGTTTGGCGGCGCTGCCCGATATCCCGTCTGCGAAAGAGGCCGGAATTAACTATCAGATGAGCATCTGGGCGGGCATTTTCGCCCCGAAGGGTATGCCTAAGGAAATCACAGCCAAGCTTACTGCTGCGCTGGATAAGTCGCTCGACGACTCCTTAGTCAGGAAGCGAGTGGCCGAGCTGGGCGGATCGATTCCGGGCAAGCAAGAGCGAAGCTCCGCGAGTTTCGCGCGGCTAGTGAAAGCCGAAATTGCGCGCTGGTCCCCGATTCTGAAAGCTGCATCTCTCACAACCAACTGACACATGAGACCTAACCGCCTAGCGCGGGCAGGCCCATCTGGTTGGACGGTCGAGACTAGGGCCTGCCCGCTCGGCAGCTACACCCAACGCCAGGTTCGCGTTCACGGTCTCGCCAAGCGGCGTCTCTGCAACACAGTGGAAGGATGCATTGGGCGTGCTAAAGCCTGCGCTGCATACCGCTGGGCCGTAACTGCCGCGCGCTCTCGCACCGCGACTATTAGTAACTTAGCGCGGGCGAGGCGGGCCTTGGTTTTGCGCGCACTCTTTGGCGGCCCAAAGAGCTGTGTACTTGTTAATTTCTTCATGATTTGCCCCCGATGGTTGGCGAGTAGCCAGCCGACGACGACCAAATCTCTCTCTGATCACGGCTATCTAATGGCGTGCCTAAGCGAAATCCCGCCGAGCCTGCGACTAGCCCGGCGGGGCGTCCCAGCCGGAGCTGGGAACCGGCCGGCAAGCTCGCAAGGGCAGGTCGGTCGAGTGTTGGTCGGCGGATTGCCCTTCAGCAAGCGTTGCAATGTTGCAATACTGTTGTGTGCTCGTGAACGGCTCGGTCGCGTCGTACCCATGCACAGATGCGGAGGGCTCGGCGCGATCAGTGTGTGCCGGGCAAGCTGGTCGCGGCTACCGACCAGGTGGTCGAGTGAAAGCGACGTAGTGCAATCGACCCGTATTCATACGCCGGTCCTTAAGTTTCCTCGGCTTTTCTGACGAGTGGAACGACGCAGAATGACCCGGACAGAACTGATCATTCAGCTTCTCAAAGTGGCGATCGCAATTGCATTCGGAGCCTACTTCGTCTGGTGGAGTTTACAGGTACTAGACCGATTAACCCCTGAATACGAGGCAGCTGGCGCTATGATTGGCCTATTTTCATGCGCTGTCATCGCCTTCGACATCTCATCGAGCAGCGCCGCCCCATGCCGGCGCGCGAAAGGAGACACGATTATGCCGTACAATCCCGTTCCGCATCCCGCGTCGAGTACCTCGAGGCGCGGTCCCTCAAGGCCATAATCCTCAAGTATTGCCGCGACCAGAGCAGGCGCACGATATCGCAGCCTCGCCAGCTTCGATTCAAAGCTTCCCGCGAAGCTGTCAAAGGTCGTTTCAATGAAACTGTTCGATGCGCGCAGCTCTGCCATCGCACGACGAAACAGAACTTCCGCGTTCGGTGGAAGAGCGGTCGTGCAATGGACATTACTTCAATGCACCGGTCGTGGCCCTGAGCGGCCATGCGGGGCTTTTTTGATGCGGTGCCTTTTCCCCCTCAAGCCCTGCTATAGTCAGTCCCGTGATCTTGGCCTTGCGGTAAGCTCCCCATGATCCGGCGCGAGTTCATCAGATTGCTCGGCAGCGCATTGGCCGCCCAGGCGATCCCGACGAATGCGCAAGAGCCTGTTCGGGTGCGCACCGTCGGGGTGCTGATGGGCTTCGCAGACGATGCGGAGGCCAAGGCTCGCGTCGAGGTGTTCGAAAAAGGTCTCGAAAGCGAGGGCTGGTCCCTCGGCCAAGATCTTCGCATCGAGTACCGCTATGCCGAAGGCGATACCGCGCGTATGCAGGCGCTCGCGAAAGAGTTGGTGGAGCTCAAGCCGGACTGCATTCTCGCCCAGAGTACTCCGGTCACCGCCGCGCTCATGCGGGCCACGCGGACCATTCCGATCGTGTTCGTTGCCGTCTCCGATCGGCAACATCACCGGCTTTACGGTCCTACACGCGAGCATCGCAGGCAAATATCTCGAGATGTTGAAAGAGATGGTACCGCAGCTCGTCCGTGTTGCCATCATGTACAATCCGAATTCCGTGCCAGCTGGCGGCAGATTTTTTTCTCGTCCCTTCCACGAGGCCGCGACAAAGTTGAAGGTGCAGCCCATCACCGCGGAAGTGCACGATAATTCCGCGATCGAAAATGCAATCACGACACTCGGCAGAGAATCTGGAAGCGGCCTCATTCTCGTGCCGGACAATTTCATGAGCGTGCATCGTGACCTTATCATCTCGCTCACAGCAGAGTTTCGCATTCCGGCAATTTTTCCCTATCGGTACTTTGCCGAGGCGGGGGGCCTCGTGTCATACGGCGTGGATGCCATAGACCAGTTCCGGCGCGCATCGGAGTACGTGAGCCGCATTCTGCGTGGTACCAAGCCGGCCGATCTTCCGGTGCAGGCACCGACGAAATTCGAGCTTGTGATCAACCTGAGGACGGCGAAGGAGCTTGGCCTGGTGATCCCCAGGATACTGCTTGCCGGCGCCAAGCAGGTGATAGAGTGAAGCGCCGCGAGTTCATCAAGTTGCTCGGTGGCGCATTGGCCTCGCAGGCGATCCCGGCAAATGCGCAAGAGCGTGTTCGGGTGCGCACCGTCGGGGTGCTGATAGGCCTTGCAAACGACGCGGTGGTCAAAGCTCGCGCCAAGGCCTTCGAACAAGGACTTGAAAGAGAGGGCTGGTCGGTCGGCCAGAACCTTCGCATCGAGTACCGCTATGCAGAAGGCGATCCTCTGCGCATGCAGGCTCTTGCGAAGGAGCTAGTGGAGCTAAAGCCCGACTGCATTCTTGGCCACAGCACCCCAGGTGCGACGGCGCTCATGCAAGTTACCCGCACAATTCCAATCGTGTTCGTGTGCGTATCCGATCCGGTCGGCAGCGGATTCGTTGCCAGCATAGCACGACCTGCCGGCAACATGACCGGGTTCACGATCTTTCCAGCCACCATTACCGGCAAATACATGTCGATGCTGAAAGAAATGGTACCGCAGCTCGTCCGGGTAGCCATCCTCTACAATCCAGATTCCGCGCCAGCCGCGGGCACATTCTTTTTGTCCCCATTCACTGATGCCGCGAAGGAATTCAAGGTCCAGCCGAGCACAGCTGAAGTGCGCAACCCCGCCCAGATTGAAAGCGCCATAGCGAAACTGGGGGAAGAGCCGAAAAGCGGCCTAATCGTTATGCCGGATAATTTCACCGCAGTGCATCGGAAGTTGATTATTTCGCTGGCAGCGCAGTTCCGTATTCCCACAATTTACCCCTATCGGTATTTCGCTGAAGAGGGTGGCCTTTTATCTGATGGAATGGACACGTCAGACCTGTTTAGGCGTGCCGCGGAATATGTCAGTCGAGTTCTTCGCGGTGCGAAGCCGGCGGACCTTCCGGTGCAAGCACCGACGAAATTCGAACTCGTGATCAATCTCACGGCGGCGAAGGCTCTTGGCATCGTGATCCCGAAGATGCTGCTTGCTGGCGCCGATGAGTTGATCGAGTGATCGAATAGCGGGAGTTGTTTGCTGCGGCTGCTCACAGCCGCTTCTGGCACGATGCGACCTACGCGCCGCACCAATCAATGTCCGCAGTTGGCAGCCGAACCGACTCCACCCAGACGTCGCCTTTGGCGCGTTCATGACCCAAAGGGAACATCGACCCGGGACCCGAAAGCAAGG
>VAZM01000232.1 GCA_005883135.1 Alphaproteobacteria bacterium | reverse complement strand
ACGTGCGGCGAATTCGCATCCGCCGTGGAATGAACCGCCACGCTCTCGAGGCCGACTCGGCGACAGGCGCGAGCGGCGAGCAAAGCAATCTCCCCCCGATTGGCGATGAGAACTCGCCGCACCGGCTTCTCCTGACGGCCGTTGGGGCCCTGGCTGGCGACCCTTGTCATAAATGATCAACCAGCAAAATCCGTATTGCAAGATGTTTTGTTCCGGATTTTGATACGGCAATGACCTGGAACACCTCCCATGGCCCAAGCGACTGGGCCTCCCCACCTCGCGCGGCGCGGCCCGACGACGCATCGCGCGCCTATCCCACCATCAAGGCGGTCGCGATCCTCGAAGCGATGGCGAGCGCGCGCCGCCCGCTGAGCATCACCGAACTCGGCCTTCTGCTCGGCATCCCCAAGCCCACGGTCCATCGCATCGTGCGCATGCTGGAGGACAAAGGCCTGCTGCAGCGCGAGCCGGGCGACCGGCGCTTCGTGCTAGGCGCGCGCCTTGTCAGTCTCGGTCTCGACATCATCGCCTCGTCCATGCAGCTCGGGCCGCGCCACGCCATTCTCGCCGCATTGTCGGCGAAGCTCGGCGAGACCTGCAATTTCGGCGTGATGGCGGGCAGCCACGTCGTCTATCTCGATCGCGTGGAATCGGCATGGCCGTTCGGCCTGCGGTTTGAACCCGGCTCGCGCGTGCCGCTGCATTGCACGTCGATGGGCAAGCTGTTCCTCAGCCTGCTGCCCAAACAGAAGCGCGCGATGCTGCTGCGTGCGGCCCCGCTGCACCCGTACACGGCCAACACGATCACCGATCTCGCTGCGCTCGATGCGGAACTGGATCGCATCCGGGAAACCGGCATATCGACCGACAATCAGGAATTTCTGGCCGGCGTGGTATGCGTGGCCGTATCGGTCGCAAGCGCCAGCGGCCGCCCCGCGGCCGCCTTGGCTGTATCCGCCCCAAATGCGCGCATGTCGTTGGAGCAGGCGCTGAAACACGTTCCATCGCTGCGCGCCGCTGCCGCGCACCTGTCCGAGACGATCGTCGAGGCCGAACCCCCGCCTGCCAATCCGCGGCGGAAACTGCGCGGAAAAGCGGCATGACACTGCGCTATGAAGAAATCGCCGAGATCCTCAAGATCATCGACAGCAGCAATTGCGACGAGGTCAGCATTGAGACCGGAGAGATCAAGCTGTTCGTCCGTCGCAACGGCGCCGGCGCCGTGGAGGCGACGCGGCCGCCGAGCGGGCCCGAACCCGCCCGGCCCGCAGCGGCGACTGAAATCAAGACTCGATCGCCATCATCGGTAGAGACGATCGCTGTCGCAGCCGGCCAGTTCGAAATCACGGCGCCGATGGTCGGAACCTTTTATCGCGCGCCGTCACCGGAGACCCCGCCCTTCGTCGAGATCGGCAGTGTCGTGAAGAAAGGGCAGCCGCTGTGCCTGATCGAGGTCATGAAGCTGTTCACCACAGTCTACGCCGAGCAGGACGGGCGCGTTGCGCACATCGGCGCGGAGAACGGCGAACTCGTGGAGTATGGGCGCACGCTCTTCGTGCTTGAGCCGGCAATGGAGCAACCAGCTTGAACGCGCACCAATAAACGATCGGAACGACAACAAGCCAGCGGGCCGTTCGCGCCGGCCGATCAAACCCTGGGAGGAAGACATGCTGAGGCAATTCATCGGACGGATCACAACCTCGATTGTGCTCGCGGGCGTTGCAATCGGCGCGGGCACGGCGATGGCCGCAGCACAATCATTTACCGACTGGGGATGGCCGCAGCCCTATGAGAAGGTCTCGGACAAGTCGGTCGCCTGGCTCAAGGAAAAGGGTTGGTGGCCGCTGGGCGTGGGGTGGCAGGGACCGTTCTCGGGTCAGAACACGATCAACGTGGTGATGGACAAGGCGGGCCTGCTCGCCAAGCGCGGCCTCGAAGCGAAATATCAGGCCTTTGCCGCAGGTCCGGATGTCAATGAAGCGGTCGCTTCCGCGCGCGTGCAGGTCGGCAATGGTGGAAACTTTCCGTTCACGTCCTTGCTTGATCGCGGCGTGCCGGTGCGCGCCATCGCGGTCATTGCGCCCAATCTGAAACATTCGACCGTCGTCCCGGTCGATTCTCCGCTAAAAAAGCTCGCCGATCTCAAGGGCAGCAACCCGTCCGCTACGATCGGAATCGTGACCGGCTCGTCGGCCGAATTCTACTTTACTCAGGCGGCCGACGTCGTCGGCTTGCAGATCGGCAAGGACGTGATCCTGAAGAACATGCCGCCCGCCGAGCAGCTCCTGCTTCCGCGCGGCATCGCGGCGGTCGTGCCGTGGGAGCCTTCGGTGACGATCCTGACCGAGGAGCGCAAGACCGGACGCGAGATCGACACCATCTTCCCATACAATTTCTACGAAGGCCGATTCTATGTCCGGCAGGAACTGATCGACAACGTGCCGGACGTCGTTCAGGCGATCAGCGACGCCTTCATGGAGGCGACGCTGTGGATCAGGCTCTATCCCGAGAAGTCCGCGGATCTGCTGGCAGAAGAGCCAATGCTCAAGAATTATGGCAAGGCGCTGCTGCTGCAGCAGACGCAGCTCTATAATAATCTCTACAAGCCGACCTACAGTTATCCATTTGCCAAGCTGTGGGGCGAGGAGGACTCGCGCATTGCCAAGTGGTTGAAGGAGCGCAACCGCGTGACGAAGACGTTGACGGCGCAGGATTACGAAAAATCTTTCGATCTGCGCTTCATGAACCGCACCTATGAGAGGTTGGGCTGGACCATTCCGGCAAACCCGCCATTCCTGCCGGCGAATTGGTCCGGCAAGGTCGGACAGCTGCCGTATCCCGCCTATGACAACGTGACGACGCTCAGCAAGCCGCAGCCGTGGCCCGAGGCGGGCGACCTGACCAAGGCGTGGACGTTCGGCGGTAAGACCTATCAGCCGTGAACCTGCGCTGACACACCATCGGCGGAGTTGCCGGATGCAGAGCAGGCACGTTCCCCCGCCGCGAAACGACGCCGGCGAAGACGTGTCCGGCCGCATCGAGGCCGCGCGAGCCCCGGTACCCCCCCAACCGGCAACTCCGCCGATCAATCCCGTGCTCGTCTGGCTCATTCGGGTCGGCGCGTACTTGCCTAATCTGGCGCTATTTGCCGTCATGATCGCGCTCTGGGAGTTCGCCTCGAGCGTTTGGCTGCCACGAGTCGATCCGCAGATGGCGGTACTCATGCCGGCGCCGACCACGATCGTCGTCACCGCAGCCGCGATGATCATGTCTGGCGAGTTGTTCTACCACCTGGCCGCCAGCCTTAAACGTGAGGCCACGGCGTTCGTGTTTGCTTGCGCGGCAATCCCGATCGGCATGGCGATGGGATGGTGGCGTCCGGTCTACAATCAAATGAATCCGATCGTGGAACTGCTGCGGCCGATCCCGCCGCTCGCGTGGATTCCGCTGAGCATCTTGTGGTTCGGACTGGGCGACGAACAGAACCAATTCATCATCTTCCTCGGCATGTTCTTCCCGATCCTGATCAATACGATCATGGGCGTGCGCAATATCGAGCCAAATCTTGTGCGCGCTGCGCGCAGCCTCGGCGCTTCCGAGCGCCGGGTGCTGATCCGCATCGTGCTCAAGGGCGCATTGCCGCAGATCGTCACCGGCATCCGCATCGCCTTGGGTTTCGGCTGGATGGCGCTGGTCGCGGCGGAACTGGTCGGCGCCAATTCGGGACTAGGTTTTCTGATCAACGACGCGCGCAGCATGCTGCGCACCGACATCATCACCGTCGGCATGTTGACCATCGGAATCGTCGGCCTGGTCATCGATGCCGGCATCCGCGCACTCACCCGGCGCACGCTGCCGTGGTCGCTGGCGATGGCAAAGTAGCTTGTCGTGGGCCAGGTCGCAGTCTCCGCCGTATCCAAGATCTACGGGGAGCCGGGCGCCATCGGCTCGGTGGTCGCGCTCGACAATGTCAGCTTCGAAATCCCCGACAATCGATTTTGCGCCATCCTCGGCCACAGCGGTTGCGGCAAGACAACGCTGCTCAACATCGCGGCCGGGTTCGAACAGGCGACGAAGGGCGTTGTCACCGTCGACGGCACGCCGATCCGCGAGCCCGGCTGGCAGCACACCATGATCTTTCAGGACTATGCGTTGTTCCCCTGGATGAGCGTGGCGCAAAACATCGCGTTCGGCCTGGAGATGAAGAACACTCCCAGGCCGGAGCGAGAGCGGGAGACGCGCCATCACATCGAGCTCGTGGGGCTGCAGGGATTCGAGCACAAGCTGCCGCATCATCTCTCAGGCGGCATGCGCCAGCGCGTCGCCATCGCGCGGGCGCTGGCGGTTTGCCCGCGTGTTCTCCTGATGGACGAGCCGTTTGCCGCGCTCGATGCGCAGAACCGCAGTCTGATGCAGGATGAGCTGGTGCGCATCTGGCAACGGGAGCCGAAAACCGTGCTGCTGGTGACGCACAGCATCGACGAGGCGATCAAGCTCGCCGACCATATCGTCG
>VAZM01000221.1:4740-5038 GCA_005883135.1 Alphaproteobacteria bacterium | reverse complement strand
TGGATGCCGCGAATGAGATCAAGTGCGGTGTGAAGCGCCTTGTCATCCTTCGGATCCGGCGGGATGTAGGATTGCGAGCCGGTCTGCTCGTCGCCTTCCGCCTTGAGGTGGCCGCGCAGCGAAGCCTCGCCGCGGGTGTCGGTGCGCGCTTTGAGCTCTTCCGGCACTTCCTGCAGCACCTCGATATCGGGCGAGATGCCCTTCGCCTGGATCGAGCGGCCGGACGGCGTGAAATAGCGCGCCGTGGTCAGCCGCAGCGCCCCGTTGCCGGAGCCGAGCGGAATGATGGTCTGCACCG
>VAZM01000221.1:0-4686 GCA_005883135.1 Alphaproteobacteria bacterium | reverse complement strand
TGACGGGCTTGGTCTTGGTCAGGTCGCCTGCGCGGGCGTTGAAGCGCTGGGTCTCCTCGGCGTTGCGCCCGCGCGTCGATACGATCTCGCCCTTCTCCAGGAAGGCGTCGGACACCGAGATCGCCTGATCGAGCAATCCGCCGGGATTGTTGCGCAGGTCGATCACGTAACCCTTGAGCTTGTCGCCGGCCTGAGCGGCAAGGTCGCTGATCGCCTTCTTCAGGCCTTCGGTGGTCTGCTCGTTGAACTGGGTGACGCGGATAAAGCCCACGTCGTCGCCTTCGAGCCGCGAACGCACCGAGCGGACCTGGATGCGCGCGCGAGTGATGGTGACCTCGAGCGGCTTGTCCTGGCCCTTGCGCATGATCTTGAGCTTGATCTTGGAATTCTCGGGCCCGCGCATCTTCTCGACCGCCTGGTTGAGCGTGAGCCCCTGCACCGGCTCGTCATCGAGATGCGTGATGATGTCGTTGGCCATGATGCCGGCCTTGGCCGCCGGGGTCTCGTCGATCGGGGCGACGACCTTGATCAGGCCGTCCTCCATGGTCACCTCGATCCCGAGACCACCGAACTCGCCGCGGGTCTGCACCTGCATGTCGCGGAAGCTCTTGGAATCCATGTAGCTCGAATGCGGATCGAGCCCAGCCAGCATGCCGTTGATGGCCGACTCGATCAGCTTGCTGTCGTCGGGCTTCTCCACATAGTCCGCCCGCACCCGTTCGAAGACGTCGCCGAACAGGCTCAACTGCCGGTAGGTATCGGCGGCGGCCGCTTGTGCGCGTGCCCCATCGAGCACGATGCGGGGCGGGGTTGCGATCAGCGTCACGGCTACGCCGGCCGCCGCACCGAGGAGAAGCAGGGAAGTTTTGCGCATCATCATCCGCGAACCTTCTGGCCTTCGTTTACGGCCCACCATGGGCCTGGATCGACGGGTACCCCGTCCTTGCGGAACTCCACATATAGTACGGGTTGGCTTGCACCGCCCGCTTTATCAACGGCCGATCGGGCGTCGTCGCCCATCACCGCGACGGGCTCGCCCGTCAACACGAACTGCCCCAAATCAACGGATATCCGTTCCATCCCAGCGAGCAAGACATGATATCCGCCGCCGGCATTAAGGATCAAGAGTTGGCCATAATTGCGGAAAGGACCCGCATAAACCACCCATCCATCGCACGGGGCCGTGATTTGGCCGCCCGGACGGGCAGCGATCGATACGCCCTTTTCCGTGCCCCCGAGGCCGTCGGCGGCGCCAAATTCCTTGATTCGCGCACCGTTGACCGGCAGCGGTAGCGTGCCCTTGGCGGAAGCAAAGGAAATCGCCGGGGCGAGGCGCCCGGGATCCTTCAACGCGGCGAGGTCGGGCCGCCCGCCCGGCGCCTTGGCTTCCTCGCTGGCGCGCGCGGCCGCACGCGCCGCGCGGACAGCGGTATCGAGACCCTGTTCGAGCTTGGCGATCAATTGCGTGAGATTTTCCGCCTGGCGGGCGAGCTGCGCCGCGCGTTGGCGCTCCTCGCTCAGCGCCTGCTCCGCCTGCGTTAACCGCTTCTGGCGCTCCTCGATGAATACCGAGAGGCGCTGACGTTCGTCCGCGAGCACGAATAGGTCGCGCGCGAGGCGGTCGCGCTCGGCAGCAATCTGCTGGCGCAAGTGCACGAGCTCGGCGAGGTCCGCTGCGAGCACTTCGGCTTGCTGCCGCATCTCGGGCAGCACCGCTCCGAGCATCATCGCCGAGCGCACCGATTGCAGCGCGTCGTCCGCGCGCATCATCAGCCCGGTCGGCGGGCGGCGGCCGATGCGCTCCAATGCCGCCAATATTTCAGCGATCACGCTGCGTCGCTGCTCCAAAGAGGTCCGCAGCGCCTGTTCGCGTTCGTCGAGCGGCTCGAGACGCGCTTGCGTTTGCGCGATCCGCTCTTCCACGGCGAGCACGCGGGAGGCCGTGTCGATCAGCTGCTGATTGAATCTGCGCCGGTCGTCGCCGATGGATTCGATCTCGCGCTTGAGCCGCGCCTCGTTTTCGAGCGTCCTTCGCTGATCGGCGCGCAGCGCTTCTAGCTCGTGGTCGCGCGTCTTGAGGGCGTCGAGGTTTCCCGCCTCGGCCATAGTTTGTGGGCGGGGCGTTTGCGCCGACGCGGCAGTAAACCCCAATGGGGAGAGGCCGAGCGCCGCCAGCATCAGCGCGGCAAGGACGGGAAACGGCGACACGACCGGCATCAATTCGTCTGTGCAAGCGGGTTCCAACCGCACTAGATAACCACGATTGCCGCCGGATTAAGACGCGCCAGCAGCGCGGTGCCGCCTGGGGCGGGTAACCGCGTGAATCTCTTCTTGTTCTGGCGTCGCAAGCTCAGGCGCGTGGCTCAGGCGCGATGGTAGGGGTGCCCCGCGAGAATGGTCACCGCGCGGTAGAGCTGCTCTAACAGCATGATGCGGATAAGTTGATGCGGCCAGGTCGCCGCGCCGAAGGCAATCGCAAGGCTTGCCTTTTCCTTCAGGCTCGGCGCGAGCCCGTCGGCGGCGCCGATGATGAACACCGCCGCGGGCTTGTTCTCCCCCCGCCAGTCGCGCAGCCGCCCGGCGAACGCGGCGCTGCTCATGCTCTCGCCGCCCGCATCCAAGATCACGCTGATCGCCCCCTCGGGGATGAGGTTGGCGACCGCGATCGATTCTTCGAGCATGCGCCGGGCGGCCTCGTCGGCACGGCTCTCCTTGATCTCGACGATATCGACGGCGCTCAAGCCGGCGCTGCGACCGGCGTCGGCCGCGCGCTTGCGGTAGCGCTCGGCAAGCTCGCGCTCGGGACCCTGCTTCAAGCGGCCGACGGCGGCGACCACGATGCGCATGCGTGACGATACGCATGGATCATGGGTCGGCTCAAGCCGTTCACGCGCCCGGAGCGATACCGCCGCGGCCGTTAGCTCGCCCGCCACCCATTCCGTCCGGCCGACGCCCACATCTTCTCGAGATTGTAGAAGGCGCGGACTTCGGGCCGGAACACATGGACGATGACGTCGCCGGCGTCGATGAGTACCCAGTCGCAGTGCGGCATGCCTTCCACGCGCGCGTCGCGTACGCCGGCCGCGGCCAGGTCTTCCAGCACGCGATCAGCGACCGAGCCGACATGGCGGTTCGACCTTCCCGAGGTCACAACCATGGCGTCCGCGATCGTCGATTTGCCGGTGAGGTCGATGGTGACGGTGTCCTCGGCCTTCATGTCGTCGAGGCGTGCGAGGACCACGCGAAGAATCTCCTCGGCGTCAGGTCGCACCTTGGAGATGGGTTCGGCGGCGCTATGGGCGCCAGCGCGAGAGACTGCAGGTGTCGGCAGGGGTCCTTTCCTTTCGTTCATCGCCCCGCGCGAAGCGAAGCAAGCCTAAGATAGGCACGGCCGGTTAACGGTTTCAACCAGCCGCCGTTCCACAATCCCCATACTGTGGCGCTTTGGCATCAGTTCTATGACGGGCGGCGCGCAAAGCGGTCGACGACAGCGGCGATTTAAGCCCATGGAGGTAAACCCAGGCCGGCGGCTTGCGGTAAGGCAGAGACTTCGCCGCCGACTCCGGGATGCGCGCGCGCGCGAGCGCGTGGCTCGCCGTGCTGGCGCTGGCGTAAAGACTGGGGCCGAGCCGATCGACCACCGCGACCGGCACCACGGATGCGATCCCGCGCCATCGTTGCCAACGGTGGAAGCTGCGCAGATTGTCCGCGCCCATGATCCACACAAAGCGGACGCCCGGGCAGTGGCAGCGCAAATAGGCGAGGGTCTCGTAGGTATATGGCGTGCCGATTTGCGCCTCGAGGTCGGTGATATCGATGCGGGGATGGCGCGCAAGCGCCCGAGCGGCGACGATCCGCTGCGCGAGGGGGGCAAGCCCGCGCGTGTCTTTGAGCGGATTGCCCGGCGTCACCAGCCACCACACGCGGTCGAGATCGAGTCGCTTCATCGCCAGCAGAGAGGCGCCGAGATGCGCCTCGTGCGGCGGGTCGAACGTGCCGCCGAATAGGCCGATGCGCATCCCCGGGACGTGGGGAGGCAGCACGATGCGCGGCGCTGCCGCTAAAACCTTTTCCCCTTGCCTGGATGTTGGTTGGGTCATTGCCGAGGCTGACCCGGCAACCCATCCTCTTCGTAAAGGCATGCTTGCGAAGAAAGATGGACCCGCGGCTCGTAAGCGCGGCTACGCGCGTCCATAGCCCGTCGAAGACGGGCGTGAACGCCCTTCGGGACGCGCCTCTGCCCGCGGGTGACACGTGTGGCCACGCCTGGAATGTAGCGAGCCGGAAAACCCGCTTGACCCTCTGCCCGTGTGGGAGGGGGTTGCGCCGGCGCAAGCGATGTCGTCACGGTCTGATTTGCCCCGAGCCGCGCACGCGATACTTGAAACTCGTCAGTTGCTCGACGCCGACCGGTCCGCGCGCATGGAAACGGCCGGTGGCGATGCCGATCTCTGCGCCGAATCCGAACTCGCCGCCGTCGGCGAATTGGGTCGACGCGTTGTGCAAGACGATCGCGGAATCGACCTCGCGGAGAAACTTCTCCGCCGCGGCGCCATCCTCTGTGACGATCGAGTCGGTGTGATGCGAGCCGAAGCGCTCGATATGGCTGATCGCGCCGTCCACGCCGTCGACCACCTTGGCCGAGATGACGGCATCGAGATATTCGGTCGACCAGTCCTGCTCGCT
>VAZM01000220.1 GCA_005883135.1 Alphaproteobacteria bacterium | reverse complement strand
TCTTCCCCGCCGAAAGGGCTTTACAACCCTAGGGCCTTCATCACCCACGCGGCATGGCTGGATCAGGCTTGCGCCCATTGTCCAATATTCCCCACTGCTGCCTCCCGTAGGAGTCTGGGCCGTGTCTCAGTCCCAGTGAGGCTGATCATCCTCTCAGACCAGCTACTGATCGTCGCCTTGGTGGGCCATTACCCCACCAACTAGCTAATCAGACGCGGGCCGATCCTTCGGCGATAAATCTTTCCCCGTAAGGGCTTATCCGGTATTAGCCCAAGTTTCCCTGGGTTGTTCCGAACCAAAGGGTACGTTCCCACGTGTTACTCTCCCGTCTGCCGCTCCCCTCCATCACAAAACAGAGATCAGACAACGGACAACGAATGGTCCGTCTCGACCGATCAGCGACAGATGGGCCGGCCCAAAGCTGTAAAGCTCCAAGCTCGATCAATCCGTCATCTGTCGTTCGTCCTCTGTCCTCTGAAGGAGGGGCGCTCGACTTGCATGTGTTAGGCCTGCCGCCAGCGTTCGCTCTGAGCCAGGATCAAACTCTCAAGTTGGATGAGAACTTTTCCCGGCCGATCACAACGTTTGACGAGGTCCCACTCCTGTGCGTGCGCGCGAATGCTCACGACAGGCGTGTTGACCTGAAACGTCGACCGCCGAAGTCTCGTCCGACCGCATGTCCCGCTCGATGACCTGCTTAGAGAGTAAGCCGATCCTCGTTGGAGCACGCGGTCCGCAGGGACTCCGCCGTCCACGTTTCTCTTTCTTCCGATTCACCTGTCAAACAGCCCAGGGCCCGGGTGGGACCCCACCCTCCGATGGACGGAGAGGATTGCATAGCCGTCGAAGCTTCTGGGTTCCGATCAGGACCGGAACCGGGCCACCGAATATCGATGAGGAGCTTCGAAGACACACCGTCGCGCCGAGGCGGCGGCGAGCCGAACAGTCGAGTATATAGGCTCTGCGGGGCGCAGGAGTCAACACCTGGAGCGCGGAAAATCCGGCCCTTCGATGCAGGCCGGCAACAGTCATCTTCGCAAGGAATATCGGGAGCTTAGACCAAGTATATAGGGCCTGTGGTGCCGCACTCCAGCCACATTCCTCGGCCCCTCTAGCTTGCGCAGTGGGAGGTGTCACTCTCGGGGGAGCTTGCGTCCATTGCGGCCCAATCCAGGCCGCCGGCGTGACCCACGATAGTTCGCAAGACCAGGGACCCGGTCGTTGAGCGACCGCGCAGGTCGCGGCATGGCGCCGCGCCCGCACGTCGAGGCCGTTGTCGTGGTCGCGCTTGGCACCTTGCGTTTGGGGGGACCGCCCGCATAGCGGGCGTTGGGGGACGTCGGGCTTGGACCAGAGCAAACGACGGGCGGCACTTCGTTCGGGGTTCGAGGCCGAGCACATCGACCTCGGCAACGACCCGCCGCTTTCGGTCGACGGCGAGAGCTCCGGCTTGGTCGATCGTCGCCGCGTATCCGTGCATTGGTTCAGCGCCACTATCCTGGCGGGCCTGTGCGGCGCGGCTCTGATGAGCGGCGCTGTTTTCGCCGCGCTCGACGGCGAAAGCAGTTTTGCGACTGTCCCGGAGCGCGTCGAAGCTGCGTTGCGCAGCGTTGCCGCAGTGTCCGAGCGCGTAACAAACTCCGCGCGCAAGAACGATCGCCTGCCGCCGCCCGGTGAGGCCAATGCTGCGCGCCAGGTCATACGCGTGTCCACCACCAGCCGCGGCAGCGGCAATCGCGAGATCGTGCGCGTGCGGCCCTTCATCCGAGTGGCCGGCAATCTATCGCTTACGGGATCGGAGCTCTCCGCGAACATCCCCCCCTTCAATGCGCAGAAAATGCTGGCGCAATCCGCCGGGGCCGGTCCGGGCGCGGATGAGGCGGCAGGTGCCGAGCCGGAAGCGGAAGTATCGTTTCTCACGCGCGATCTCACCACGATCCTCCCCCGCGCCAAGCTTGCCGCTGTCGTACCGTTTGATGAGATTCTCGGGCGCGTGCGCGATGCCGCAAGCTGGGACGCGAGCGCACCGCAGAAAGCGCCCCTGATCACGGACTCCATTCCGCTTGCGGCTTATGCTCCCGAGCGCAACAGCGACCCCTACGCCGGCTTTGAGCCTCGCATCGTGCCGGAAAACATCACGCTGTTGCCGAAGACCACGTCCCAGGTCACCGGCGGCAGCGCCTGGAATGAGCGCACCGTCGTGCTCAAGAAGGGCGATTCCGTCTCCGCGGTCTTGCGCGACATGGGTGCAACCCCGGACGAGGTCAAAGCCATTACAGCGGCATTTGGCGGCCGCGGCAGAGACAGCAGCCCGAAGGACGGCTACCGGTTGCGGGTGCTGCTCGCGCCCGGACGCGACATGAGGCGGCTGCAACCCGTTCGCGTCGTGATCGCAACCGAGACCAGCGTCGAAGCGATGGTCGCCTGGTCTGATAAAGGCAAATATGTAGCGGTCGATGTGCGCAGCGCCAACACCATTGCGTCCTCCGCCAACGACGATGACGAGGACGACGGTAAAGGGGTTCGGCTCTACCAGAGCATCTATGAGACGGCGTTGCGCAATCACGTACCACGTCCGGTAATCGACGATCTTATCCGCATCTATTCCTACGACGTCGATTTCCAACGCAAAGTTCAGCCCGGCGACTCGTTCGAAATCCTGTTTGCCAGCGATGACGAGAACGGCGGCGACAGCAGCAAGGCGGAAGTGCTCTACGCGCTGCTGACGACCGGCGGCGAAACGCGAAAATTCTATCGATATCAAACGGCGGACGATAACGTCGTCGACTACTACGACGAGAGCGGCAAGAGCGCTAAAAAGTTTCTGGTTCGCAAGCCGGTGGCGGACGGCACGATCACCTCAGGCTTTGGCGGGCGCAACCATCCCCTGCTCGGATTTACCAAAATGCATACGGGGGTGGACTGGGCCTCATCGACGGGCACGCCGATCTTCGCGTCGGGCAACGGCATCATCGAGAAGATCGGGTTGGAAGGCGGATACGGAAAGTACATTCGCATCCGGCACGCCAACGGATGGGAGACCGCCTATGGCCATATGTCCGCGTTCGCCCGCGGCATGGAAGCCGGCAAGAAGGTGCGCCAAGGCCAGGTGATCGGATATGTGGGCTCGACGGGTCTCTCCACCGGCGCCCATTTGCATTATGAGATCCTGGTCAACGGCCGCTTTGTCGATCCGATGAAGGTCAAGCTGCCGCGCGGCCGCGTCCTTGAGAGCACATTGCTGGCCGGCTTTGACCAGGAGCGGACCCGCCTCGAGGCAATGCTGACGCGAGCAACGCCAACGCGGTACGCTCAGGGCAGGTGATCAGGTACAGATGTCGGACACCAGGTACGACCCTGACGTCTGATCCCCGACGCCGGATCCCTGATCAGGCTGCCGCCGCCAGTTTCCCGTTGAATGCGAGTCCCTGCTTGCCGGCGGAGACAGCAACTTTCTCGCCGTCCCTGACCTGCCCGGAGAGAATGAGCTCGGCGAGCGGGTCTTGCACATTTTTCTGAATGACGCGCTTGAGCGGCCGCGCGCCATAGGCGGGGTCCCAACCCTTGTCGGCGAGCCATTCGCGGGCGGCAGGTTCCAGCACGAGCGCGATCTTGCGCTCCTCCAGGAGCTTGGCGAGACGCCTCATCTGGATGTCGACGATCTTCACCATCTCGCTCCGCTGCAGGCGATGGAACAGAATAATCTCATCGACCCGATTGAGGAATTCAGGACGGAAGCTTGCGCGAACGACCGCCATGACCTGATCGCGAACAGCATCCGTGTCCTGACCCTCGGGCTGGTTGGTCAGAAATTCGGAGCCCAGATTGGACGTCATCACAATCAAGGTGTTGCGGAAGTCCACCGTGTGCCCCTGCCCATCGGTGAGCCGGCCATCGTCGAGCACTTGCAGCAGCACATTGAAGACGTCGGGATGCGCCTTCTCTATCTCGTCGAACAGGACGACCTGATAGGGCCGTCGCCTCACTGCTTCGGTGAGGGAGCCACCTTCCTCGTATCCGACATAGCCGGGCGGCGCCCCGATGAGACGCGCTACCGAATGCTTTTCCATGTATTCCGACATGTCGATGCGCACCAGCGCCGCCTCATCGTCGAACAGATATTCCGCCAGCGCCTTGGTCAGCTCCGTCTTGCCCACGCCGGTGGGCCCAAGGAACATGAAGGAGCCAATGGGCCGGTTGGGATCCTGAAGCCCCGCGCGCGCGCGCCGCACGGCCGTGGACACCGCCTTGACCGCTTCGGCCTGGCCAATCACCCGCTTGGCAAGCTGCTGCTCCATGCGCAGAAGCTTTTCCTTCTCCCCTTCCAGCATGCGATCGACCGGCACGCCGGTCCAGCGGGAGACCACCTGCGCAATATGATCGGCGGTGACCGCTTCCTCAACCATCGCGCCCTTAGCGTCCGCAGCCTCGACCGCCTTGAGCTTCTTCTCGATCTCCGGAATACGGCCATAGGCGAGCTCGCCAGCACGCTGGTACTCCCCTTTGCGTTGCGCGTTGGCGAGCTCGACACGCAAATGATCGAGCTCGGTCTTGAGCTTTTGCGCGTCGGAGAGCTTCTCCTTGTCGGCCTTCCACCGGGCGGTCAGATCGGCGGATTTCTTCTTCAGCGCTGCAAGCTCCTTCTCGAG
>VAZM01000219.1:2404-7114 GCA_005883135.1 Alphaproteobacteria bacterium | reverse complement strand
AGAGCGGCCCACCCATCGAGGTGAAGCTCGATCGCGCTTGATGCTTCTTCGCGGGCGTGTCGCTGCGGGAGTTCGATGCTGCCCGATCCGTTCTTTTGGTATGGGTTAGCCTTCAAGGCGGTGATGACGGCGGCGGTCGTCGTTGCTGCGTCGGTTGCCGCCCAGCGGAGCGGGCCGTTGATGGCCGCGCTCATCACCGCGCTGCCGACCGCCGCCAGCGCGACCTACATCATCCTCGCGCTGGAACACCCGCCCGCCTTCGTCGCCGCCAGTGCCCTCGGCAGCATGGCCGCGAACGCGGCGGTTGCGGTCTTTGCACTGAGCTATGCCGCGCTCGCGCAGCGCCAAGGGATCGTCGTCAGCATCACGGCGGCAACCCTCGTCTGGTTCGCCGTGGCGGCCATCCTGCGACTCTTCGACTGGACGCCGGCGACCGCGCTTGCCCTCAATGCACTCGTCTTCGCCGTCACCATCCCGCTGTCGACGCGCTACCGCGCTGCCCGGCTCACACGCGAAAGCATCACCCGCACCGGCTACGATCTTCCGCTGCGGGCGGCGGCAGCGGCGGTGGTGGTCACCGCGGTCACCACCGCGAGCCATTGGATCGGCTCGTTTGCCTCCGGCGTGTTCGCGGTGTTCCCGATCGTGATGGGCAGTGTTGCCGTGATCATGCATTCGCGCGCCGGAGGCAAGGCGGCGGCGAGCGTGTTTGCCTACGCGCAGCCGCCGCTCGTTGGCCTTTGCCTGGGATTTCTCGGCGTGCATTCCCTCGCCGAGGCGATCGGCGTGTGGTGGGCTCTCGCGGCCGGCCTCGCCATCACCATGATGTGGAGCGCCACGCTTTGGCTGATGCAGCGTGCGCTATTTCTCAATCGTTAGCTTCTGCGCGCGGATGACTTCGGCCCATTTGCGCGTCTGCGCCCTGATATGGTCGGCGAACGCCTCCGGCGTGCTCGCCATCGGCTCGAACATTTGCGGCGCCAGGAACTTTTCGCGGAACTGCGAATCGGCCAGGATGTTCGCCACTTCGGCGTTGATCTTGTCGACGATGGCGCGCGGCGTGCCCGCGGTCGCGAACAGTCCGAACCACGTCGAGGCCTCATAGCCCGGCAATCCGCTTTCGGCGACGGTCGGAATATCGGCGGCGCCAGCAAGCCGCCTGCTGCTGCCGATGCCGAAGACCTTGACCTGACCGGCTCGCAACGCCGGCAAAGCGAGACTGACGCTGACAGACATCAACTGCACGTGCCCCGCCATGACGTCGGTGAGCGCCGGCGCGGCGCCGCGGTAGTGGACGCCCTGCAGCTTCACGCCGGCCATCCGTTCGAACAGCACCATGTTCATGTGCGGCGCCGATCCGATCCCAGCGGTGCCATAGGTCAGATCGCCCGGCCGCTCTTTGGCGAGCGCGATGAGCTCGCGCACGCTGCCGGGGGGAAGCGAAGGATGGCCGAGCAGCGCCTGGTTGATGCGCACAATGCCGGTGATCGGGATGAAGTCCGTCTCCTCGTCGTAAGGGAGCTTGCCTTTGCCGTAGAGCGTCGGATTGATCGTGAAGGTGCCGGCCTCCGCCACCAGCAGCGAATAGCCGTCGGGGGCGGCCTTGGCCACCGATTGCGCGCCGACGACGTGGGCGGCGCCGCCCTTGTTTTCGATCACGACCTGCTGACCCCACGCCTCGGCGAGGCGTTGGCCGAGCGCGCGCGCAACCACGTCGGTCACGCCGCCGGCGGCGGCCGTCACCGTCAGCGTGATGGTGCGCGCCGGATAGGATTGCGCGCGCGCGGTGCCGGCTGCGGCGAGGCAGGCAAGGAAAACGAGAGCGGCAAGCGGCGTGTGCACGTCAGCCGTCCTCCGCCGCCTTGACTTTGAGCGCGTAGAGCGCCTCGAGCGCTTCGCGCGGCGACATCTCGTCGGGATGGATCGCCGCGAGCGCGGCGACGAGAGTATCCGCCGCCGCGCGCGGCGACGGCGCGCGCGGCGTTGCGGCAAACAGCGGCATTTCGTCGAAATCGCGCGGCGAGGCCCGGTCCTCGGCTTCGAGCTTGGCGAGCACCACCTTCGCGCGCTCGATCACCGCCAGCGGCAAGCCGGCGAGCTTCGCCACCTGGATGCCATAACTGCGATCGGCGGCCCCCGGGACGACCTCGTGCAGGAACACGACGTCGCCCTGCCATTCCTTCACCCGCACGGTGGCGTTGAACAGGCGCGGCAGGTTGGCTGCGAGCGCGGTCAGCTCGTGGAAATGGGTGGCAAACAATGCGCGGCAGCGGTTGGTCTCGTGCAGATGCTCGATCGTGGCCCAGGCGATGGAGAGCCCGTCGAAGGTCGCGGTGCCGCGGCCGATTTCGTCGAGGATGACGAGCGCGCGCTCGCCCGCCTGATTGAGAATGGCCGCCGTTTCCACCATCTCCACCATGAAGGTCGAGCGCCCGCGGGCAATGTCGTCGGCAGCCCCGACGCGCGAGAACAGCCGGTCGACGGCGCCGATCTTGGCGCGGCGCGCGGGCACGAAGCTGCCCATCTGCGCGAGAATCGCAATCAGCGCGTTCTGGCGCAGATAGGTGGATTTGCCCGCCATGTTCGGTCCGGTGACGAGATAGATGCGCCCGTTTGCGGCCGATTGCGGCGGCGAGAGATCGCAGTCGTTGGCCACGAACGGGCCGCCGTCCGCGGTGAGCGCCTGTTCCACCACCGCATGCCGTCCGCCCTCGATCACGAAGTCGAGCGACGCGTCGAGCTGCGGCCGCACGTAGTGGCGCTCGACCGCCACTTGCGCCAATGCCGCGGCGACGTCGAGAACGGCGAGCGCTTCCGCGGCCTCCTTGATCCTGCCCGCCGCGGCCGTCACCTGCGCGGCGAGCTTGTCGAAAGTCTCGAGCTCGATGCCGAGCGCGCGGTCGGCGGCGCTCGCGATTTTGGCTTCGAGCTCGCCCAGCTCGGTCGTCGTGAAGCGGACCTGCCCGGCGAGCGTCTGGCGGTGGATGAAGGTCGCGTTGAGCGGCGGCGCCATCAGCCGCTCGCCGTGCTGCGCGGTGACCTCGACGAAATAGCCGAGCACGTTGTTGTGGCGAATCTTGAGCGCGCGCACCGACGTCGTATCGGCATAGCGCGACTGCAGCGCGGCGATGACGCGGCGGGATTCGTCGCGCAGCGCCCGCGCCTCATCGAGCGCGGCGTTGAAGCCTTCGCGCACGAAACCGCCGTCGCGCTTGAGGTGGGGAAGCTCCTCGGCCAGCGCCGCGTCGAGCGCATGCGCGAGCGCAGGGTCGAGCCGGCGCAGCGCGCGCGCCGCCTGCGCGAGCTCGGCGGCGAGGTTGGCGCGCTTCTCCAGCTCGGCCGCTAGCCCGGCGGCGGCGGTGATGCCGTCGCGGATGGCGGCGAGGTCGCGCGGGCCGCCGCGGGCGACCACGAGCCGGGCCAGCGCGCGGGCGAGATCGGGGGCCGCCTCGAGGCGCTCGCGCATATCCGCACGCGCGGTGGCATCGGTGACGAAGAATTCGACCGCGTCGTGCCGCGCGCCGATCGCGGCGGGGTCGGTCAGCGGCGCGGCGAGGCGCTGGGCGAGGAGGCGCGAGCCCGCCGCGGTCACGCTGCGGTCAATGGCGGCGAGCAGTGAGCCGCGGCGCTCGCCGGCGAGCGTGCGCACCAGTTCGAGATTGCTGCGTGTCGCCTGATCGATGGCGAGCGTCGCCCCCTGCGCCTCGCGCACCGGCGGTGCGAGCGGCGGGCGCGAGCCGAGCTGGGTGCGCTCGACATAGCTGATGCAGGCGGCGGCCGCGGTGAGCTCGAGGCGCGAGAGCGCGCCGAAGCTTTCCGTCGTGGCGAGAGCGAAATAGGCCGCGAGCCGGCGCTCGGCGGTTGCGCCGTCGAATACGTCGCGCGTGAGTGGGGTGACCGCCGGGAGCGATCGCAGATAGGGGGCGAGCGCGGCGTCACTATAAAGCGCGTCCGACACGATGATCTCGCCGGGCTCGAGGCGGGCGATCTCGGCGGCGAGGCCGGGGCGGTCGCATTCGGCGATGCGAAACTCGCCGGTGGAAATATCGATCCAGGCGACCGCGAAGCGGCCCTCTTCGCCAACCGACGCGCGTGCCCGGGCGATCGCCAGAAGGTAGTTGTTGCGCCTGGCGTCGAGCAGGGTCTCCTCGGTGAGGGTGCCGGGCGTGACCACGCGGATGACGTCGCGACGCACCACGCTCTTGCCGCCGCGCTTCCTCGCCTCCGCGGGATCCTCGAGCTGCTCGCACACCGCGACGCGATGGCCGAGCGCGATCAGCCGGTTGAGATACTCGTCGGCGCGGTGGACCGGTACGCCGCACATCGGGATGTCGCGGCCGAGATGCTTGCCGCGCTTGGTGAGCACGATCCCGAGCGCGCGCGCGGCGATTTCGGCGTCGTCGAAGAACAGTTCGTAAAAATCGCCCATCCGGTAGAACAAGAGGCAATCCGGATTGGCGGCTTTGATCTCGATATACTGCTCCATCACCGGCGTGGCGCGCGGGGCGCCTTCGCCGGATGTAGCAGACTCGAAGCCGGACGGAACGAGGGGGCGCGCGGCATCCATGGCGTCGCGACGCTAGCAGATGGCACCGCGAGATTCATGGGCGGGCGGGCAGATAGCCACAAGGCAGATCAGAATTCGCGCATAGACTTCGGGACGACCGGCAAACCCGGTGTGCTTTTGCCGCCGCTGGCGTGCCGGTTATT
>VAZM01000219.1:0-2316 GCA_005883135.1 Alphaproteobacteria bacterium | reverse complement strand
ACGTCGGCGAGCCGCGCCTTGACCGTCGGGTTCGCCAGCCCCGCATCGATCTCGCGGTTGAGCCGCTCGATGATCTCGGCCGGCGTGCCGCGCGGCACTCCGACACCGCACCAGGAATTCGCCTCGTAGCCGGCGACCGTCTCGCTGATGGTCGGCACGTCCGGCAATGCCTCGGAGCGGTTCTTGCCGGCCATGCCCAATGCACGCACCGAGCCCGAGCGGATATGCGCCAGCGGGCCCGTCAGCACGTCGAAGGCAACCTGCACCTGCCCGCCGACGAGGTCGGCGAGCATGGGCGCGCCGCCGCGGTAGGGCACATGGATCATGTTGAGCCCGGTCATCATCTCGAACAGCTCACCGGCCACATGGGAGGTCGAGCCGGTGCCGAACGAGCCGACGCTGATCTTGCCGGGATTGGCCTTGGCGTAAGTAATGAATTCGGCGATCTTGGCCGGCACCGCCGGATTCGCGACCAGCACCAGCGGAAAATCGATCAGCCCGGAGACCGGCGCGATGTCGCGCAGCAGGTTGAAGGAAAGATTGTCGAACAGCGTCACGTTGACCGCGGCGGAGGCCGGGACGAACAGCAGCGTGTAGCCGTCGGGCGGCGAGTTGACCACGGTCTGGATGGAGATATTGCTGCTGGCGCCCGGCTTGTTTTCGATGACCACCGGTTGCGCGAGCCGCTCGGCGAGCCACGGTGCCATGATCCGCGAGACGATGTCGGCGCCCCCGCCAGGCGGGAACCCGACCACCCAGCGCAGCGGCCGCGCCGGATAGGTCTGCGCGCCGGCGCCCGGCGCAATGCCGCAGACCGCGCCGGCCGCCACGGCTTGGTGCAGAAAGCGACGGCGGGAAATCGTCATGGCGCTCCTCCCTTCACTTGCGTTAGGCGCAGCGCCGTCCGAAGGCCCTAGTTTACCAGTTTGCGGCCGGTGATGGTTTCCAGATTTTTGTAGTCGAGCTTCTCTCGGTCCGCCTTGGGGATATCGAGCGAATCGAGGATTTGGAGCGTGAGGCGAGGATACATCGTGCCGCCTTCCGGATCGAACGGGCAGTCGGAGGCGAACACGACCTTCTCCAACGGAAAGAACTCCAGGCCGCATTTGGTCGCCGGCTTGCCGCCGAACACCGCGGTGTCGGCGAAGAAGTCCTGCTTGAAATAATCGAGCGGGCGTTTCTTGAGGCTCTTGCGCAGCGTGACGTAATCCTCGTCGCTGGTGCGCGAGCCCAGGACGTCCCAACCCGGCCCGATGCGACCCTCGAGCATCGGCACGATCCCGCCGAAGTGGTGGGTGATGATCTTGAGGTTGGGATGGTTGTCGATGATCTTCGAGAACACCAGGCGCGCCATGGCGGTCGCCGTCTCGTACGACCAGCCGAACGTCCACCAGATTTCATAGAGCGACTTCTTCTCGTCGATATAGTCCGGCATATTGGCGCCGCGCGCGGGGTGCAGCCAGACCGGCTTTCCCAGCTCGTTCATTTTTTTCCAGAACGGCAGATATTGCGGCCGGTCGAGCGGTTTGCCGGCGACGTTGGTGTAGATCTGCACGCCGAGCGCGCCGAGGTCCTTGACCGCGCGCTCCGCCTCGCGCACGCCGGCATCGGGCGCATCGAGCGATATCTGGGCGACCCACCCCGGAAAATGGTCGCGCTCCTTGGCGCACAGCTCGGCAAAGCCGTCGTTGATGAGGCGGATGAGCNNGTCGATCTGGGCCGGAGTCTTGGCGAAAGTCTCGACCGGCGGCTGCGGGTAGGACAGGATCTGCCGATAGTCCTTGAAGCCGTCCACCATCTTCTTGCGGTGCTCGAGATCGAACAGCGCCGGCAACGAGCGCACGCGCTTGCCCATGTCCTTATAATCGCCGGCGACCTCTTGCATCTTGTCGAAGAATTTTTTGGGAAAGAAGTGCGTATACGCATCAATCTGCATCTGCGGTCCTCCAGGTTCTCTCGTTCGTCATGCCCGGCACGCAGTCAAGCTTGCGCAGACTGCGTAAACTTGTCTGCGCTGCCGGGCATCCACGTGTTCTTCCTTGATCCAACAAAGACGTGGATGGCCGGGACATAAGCGCGTTCATGCGCGTCTTCCGACGCGCTATGCCCGGCCATGACGGCGTAGACAATCAGCATCAACGCCGTCGCTATTAACGAGTCGAACGCACCGAGTCCATCATAATACCTGCTGCGCTACTCGGCGGCGATGCTCGGCACGTCTTGCGCCTCGATCTCGGCAAGGCAGCGCGTGAGCGCCTCGCCCTCGGGATCGGCGAGCGCGGCGGCGCGCGCGCTCGCGATGGCGTCCAGGCCGCG
>VAZM01000273.1 GCA_005883135.1 Alphaproteobacteria bacterium | reverse complement strand
GGCAGACCGTGTTGGTGGAACATTCGGCCACGACCGGGCTCGCCACCTGGAACACCGTCGCCAAATCACAGCCCGACGGCTACCTGCTCACGATGTTGACGGGCGCCTTTTCCGCGCGCGCTGCAGTTGCCAAATCCTTGCCCTACGACCCGATCCGGGACTTTGCCTTCATCACCCTGGTATCTGCCTATCCCATGGTGGTCGCCACCGCCCCCAGTTCGCCCATCGCCTCTTTTGCCGATCTCATCGCCCGCGCCAAGGCCGCCCCGTTCAGCATTACCTACGGGATGAACCTGCCCGGCAGCGTGCATCACTTGACCGGCGAGTTGATCAACATCGAAGCCGGCATTTCGCTGCGCGGCATTCCCTATCGCGGCAATACCCAGATCGTACAGGATTTATTGGGCGGACGCCTCGACGTGATGATTGAGACCGGCACGGTCGCCTTCGCCCAGATCAACGGCGGTACGCTGCGCGGACTGGCGGTGTCCTCGCGCCGGCGCTTCGTGCTCGAGCCCGACATTCCGGCCATCGCCGAGACGCTGCCGGGCTTCGAGGTGATGTCATGGCTCGGCCTTGCCGCGCCGGGCGGGACAGCGCGGCCCATCGTCGAGCGGCTCAACCGGGAGGTGCGCGCGATCCTCGAGTTGCCGGAGATCCGCGACAAGCTCGCGATCGTCGGCAACGTTCCCATGCCGTCCACGCCCGAGCAGATGCAAGAGCATATCGAGCGGGATGCATCCCGCTGGAGGCGCATCGTCGATATCAAGGGCATCGAGAAGTACTAGCCGGTGGCGGACCCGCCCTCCCCGCGGCTTCGTCAATGCGCGTGCGCTTGTGGCCGACCGAATCTCGCCCGCGCCTTCTGCGCGTTTGCAGGATCAGCGCGAACCGTGACCGCGATGGCGCCGTCGTCGCGCAGCGCCTTGGACATCACTTCGGTATGCCGGTGCAGCCAGCTCAAACCGGCACCATCGGCGGCGTCGAGAACGAAGTCGATCGTCACCCGCCGCGCCGCGAGCCGCCGCTCGATTTCGGCGGCCAAACCCTCGAGCCCCTCGCCGGTGCGCGCCGAGACCAGCACCGGACAATGCGGCGCCGCCTGGCGTTCGGCGTGATTGCGCAAGCGGACACGCGCGTCGCCCTCGAGCCGGTCGATCTTATTCCAAACCTCCAGCAACCGTCCCTCCTCCCGGCCGGTGATGCCCAGCTGCGACAATACATCCTCGACGTCCAACGACTGTGCTTCGGCATCCTCGTGCGAGATGTCGCGTACGTGCAAAATCAGGTCGGCTTCGATGACCTCTTCGAGCGTCGCGCGAAACGCGGCCACCAGCGTGGTCGGCAAATCCGAGATGAAGCCGACGGTATCCGACAAAATGACGCGTAATCCGCTCGGCAGCTCGACCGCCCGCAACGTCGGATCGAGGGTGGCAAAGAGCATGTCGGCGGAGAGCACGCTGGCCCGGCTTAGCCGATTGAACAGCGTCGATTTGCCCGCGTTGGTATAGCCCACAAGCGCCGCGATTGCATACGGCACGCGCTTGCGGCTGTCGCGATGGAGCTTACGCGTGCGCTTGACCTTGTCGAGTTCCACCTGGATGCGCGCGATGCGTTCCTCGATCATGCGCCGATCGGCTTCGATCTGGGTTTCACCGGGCCCGCCGAGAAAACCGAAACCGCCACGTTGGCGCTCGAGATGGGTCCAGGAACGCACGAGCCTGCTTTTTTGATAAGTCAGATGCGCAAGCTCGACCTGCAGCGCGCCTTCGCGGGTGCGCGCACGCCGCCCGAAGATTTCCAAGATCAACCCGGTGCGATCGACCACCTTGGCGCCCCAGGCCTTTTCGAGGTTGCGCTGCTGTACCGGCGATAGCGCGCAATCCATCACCACGATCCCGACCTCGTCGCTTTTGACGAGGCCGGCAATCTCCTCGACCTTGCCCTTACCGATGAAGCTGGCCGGGCGAATGCCACCGAGCGGCGCAATTCCCGATGCGACCACGTTGAGATCGATGGCGCGCGCAAGCCCAACGGCTTCCTCGAGCCTCGCTTCCGGCGAGCGCAGCGCAGCTTTGCCGCGCGCGGCCGCGGCGCCAGACTCGCGCGAGCGCAGATGCGGCTCGATCACGAGCGCGCGCCCGGTCTGCCCGCTGTCCGGTGGGCTCAGGCGGTCGTTGCGGTTATCGAACCGGCGCGGCTCCAATCAGACCTTTTCCGCCGCGGGCGCTTCCTCGGCGCCTTCGAACAGCTGGATCGGGTGACCCGGCATGATGGTCGAGATGGCATGCTTGTAGACGAGCTGAGAATGCCCGTCGCGCCGCAGCAGGACGCAGAAGTTATCGAACCATGTGACCACGCCTTGAAGCTTCACGCCGTTCACCAGAAAGATCGTGAGCGGCGTCTTGTTCTTGCGGACATGATTGAGGAACGTGTCCTGCAGATTTTGCGAGCGGTCTGCCGCCATTGTCGTTGTTCCATTTTCTCGCCCGCGCGCCCCGTGCCGCGAGACTTATTGCCAAGTCGCTGTATTCATTTTTTTGGTTATGAACGCCCAACAGCACCCGGACCCCACTATTACAAGCCACGTCCGCGGACGGCGCAAGCACAAGTTGGGGGCAGGAACCGCCTCGGCTCGGGCAAGCCCCTCCATCAGGTCCACTCGGCGTGGCGGTGAAATTCCGCGCGCAACGCGGTCGCAATCGAGCCCGGCGCGCCGTTGCCGACGGGATGCTCATCGATGCGAACGACCGGCATGACGATTTGGCTGGCGGAGGTCAGGAACGCTTCGCGGGCGCCATAAGCCTCCTCGACCGTGAACGGCCGCTCCTCCAATTGCAGCCCCTGGGCGCCGATGACCTCGATCAGCACGGTTCGCGTGATGCCGCGCAGAATGCCGTGATCCGCCGGGCGGGTCACGACCTTGCCGCCCTTCGTGACGATCCACGCATTGCTGGATGACCCCTCGGTGACATTCCCCTCGGCGTCGACGAACCACGCCTCTTTGGCTCCGCGCTCGCGCGCCGCTTGTTTCGCCAGCACGTTGGGCAACAGCGAGATCGACTTGATGTCGACCCGCTGCCAGCGATTGTCGGCCACGGTGATGACGGCAACGCCGTCCGCGGCGATCCGCTCGTTCCCCACGACGTCGAGGCCATGGGCGGTGATCACGACGCTGGGACGCGTGCCCGGCGGCGGGAATGCATGGTCGCGGCGCGCCACGCCGCGCGTGATCTGGAGATAGATGATGCCGTCGCGCACCCGGTTTCGCCACACGCATTCGCGCATCACCGTCGCGAGCGCGGCCTCCGCCATGGGCATGTCGATGCGAAGCTCATCGAGCGAGCGCTTGAGACGCGCCAGATGCCGCCGCTGATCGATGACGCAGCCGTCCCTCACCTCGCAGACTTCATAGACCCCGTCGGAGAACTGGTAGCCGCGATCCTCCACATGGACGGCTGCCGCCTGATGCGGCAGATACCGGCCGTTGACATAGGCAATGCGCGACATCGGCCCTCAGTCTATCCCGAGTGCCTTGAGCTTGCGGTGCAGCGCCGAGCGCTCCATGCCCACGAATTCCGCGGTGCGCGAAATGTTGCCGCCGAACCGGCTGATCTGGGCCACCAGATATTCGCGCTCGAAGACTTCGCGCGCGTCGCGCAAAGGCAGCCCCATGAGATGTTCGCCGCCGTCGCCGCCGGGCATGGAGGGCACCATGGAGCCCACGTCCGGCGGCAACATGTCGGCGTTGATCACCGCCTCCGGATCGCCGCCGGCGAGGATCATCAGCCGCTCCACGTTGTTGCGCAGCTGGCGCACGTTGCCGGGCCAGTCGTGCGACTGCAGCACGGCCATGGCGTCCTCGCCGATCAGGCGCTTGGGCAGCCCCGTCGCTTGCGAGATCTGGTGCATGAAATATTCGATCAGGTTGGGAATATCCTCGCGCCGTTCCGCCAACGGCGGGACGCGGATCGGCACCACCGAAAGCCGGTGATAGAGATCTTCGCGGAACTTGCCGGCGGCGATCTCGGCTTCGATGTTGCGGCCGGTCGAGGAAATGATGCGCACGTCGACCTGGACCTTGTGCGTGCCGCCGACGCGCTGGAACGTCTGCTCGACGAGAACCCGCAAGATCTTGTTCTGCGTCTCGCGCGGCATGTCGGCGATCTCGTCGATGAACAGCGTTCCGCCATGCGCCTCTTCGAGTGCGCCGACCTTGCGCCCTCCCCCGTTCGTCGGCTGCTCGACCCCGAACAGCTCGACTTCCATGCGTTCCGGAATCATCGCCGCCGCGTTGATGACGATGAACGGTCCGTCTGCGCGCGCTGACTGGCCGTGGATGGCGCGCGCGGCCAGTTCCTTGCCGGCACCCGCCGGCCCGACGATCAGGATGCGGCTGTTGGTCGGAGAAATCTTTTCGACTGTCTGGCGCAGCTGGTTCATCGAGGAGGATTTGCCGACCAGCGTCGAAGGGGCCAGCTGCTTGAGCGCCTTGACCTCCCGCTTGAGCCGCGAAGTCTCGAGCGCGCGCTGAGTGACGAGAACCAGCCGGTCGGCCTTGAACGGCTTTTCGATGAAATCGTAGGCGCCCTGCTTGATCGCCGCGACCGCGGTCTCGATGTTGCCGTGGCCCGAAATCATCACAATCGGCAATTCGGGATGCTGCGCCTTGAGAGCGTCGAGCAGTTGCAGGCCATCGAGCCGGCTGCCCTGCAGCCAGATGTCGAGGAACACCAGATTGGGTCGGCGGCTCGCCACGTGCGCCAGCGCGTCGTCGCTGTCGCGCGCGGAGCGCGTGATATAGCCTTCGTCCTGCAGGATGCCGGAAACCAGTTCCCGGATGTCCGCTTCGTCGTCGACAATAAGGATGTCATCGGCCATGGTTTTAAGCGTTCGTCGCTAGTTGGGGGGTTTGAGATTGAGGTGCGGTGTCGGCCTCATTGGAGCTCGCAGCTTCCGCGGCAAAGCGCAGCCGCATCCATGCCCCGCGCTGGCCGGGGATTTTGTCGGCGGCATCGCCTAGCTCGATGCGTCCGCCGTGGTCCTCCAGGATCCGTCCGACAATGGCCAGCCCGAGACCAGTGCCCTTTTCGCGGGTCGTGACATAGGGTTCGAGCAGCCGGCTGCGATTTTCCTTCGGCAGCCCAATCCCGTTGTCGATCACGTCGACGACGATGTCGCCGCCTTCGCGACCGGCCCAGATGCGAATGCGCCCGCGGCCCAGTTCCGCCGGCGGCACCGCGGCGATAGCTTCGGTGGCGTTCTTGATGATGTTAGTGAGCGCCTGCGAGATGAGCCGGCGGTCGAATTTTGCCGGCATCGGATCTTCGGCGATCTCCAGGTCGATATCCATGTCGGCGTTGCCGACGCGCTGGAGGAACACCACCTGCCGCACGGTGTCGGCGACGTCCTCGGCCGTCATCACCGGTTTCGGCATGCGGGCGAAGCGCGAGAACTCGTCGACCATGCGCTTGATGTCGTCGACTTGGCGCACGATGGTGTCGGTGCATTGCTGGAATACCCCGCCATCCTCCTTGATCACGCTGCCGTATTTCCGGCGCAGCCGCTCGGCGGATAGCTGGATCGGGGTGAGCGGGTTCTTGATCTCGTGGGCGATGCGGCGCGCGACATCGGCCCAGGCCGAGGTGCGCTGGGCGGCCACAAGCTCGGTGATGTCGTCGAGCGTCATCACATAGCCACCCTCGGCCGCCCCCGACTGCTCGCTGGTTACTCGCACCGATAGATTGCGTTCGCGGCCGTTGCGGCTGATCGTCACCTGGCCCTGAACGAGGCGCTGCGTCCCGGAGCGGGCCGCCTCAAGCATGCCCGCAAGCTCGGGCACGACTTCGGCCAGGGGCTGCCCCAGCACGTCGGCTTCCGTCCGTCCGATCAGCTGTTCGGCGGATCGATTCATGATGCTGATGCAACTGTCGGCGTCGACGCCGATGACGCCGGCACTCGCGCCCGCCAGAACCGCCTCGGTGAAACGGCGGCGGCTGTCGATCAGGTCACGGGCGCGCACAATGTCGTCGCGCTGCGTGCGCAGCTCCTGCGTCATCTTGTTGAAGGTCTCGCCGAGTTGAGCGAGATCGCCTTCCGAGCGTCGCGTCGGCACTTGAACGTAGAGATTGCCGGTCGAGACGACTTGCGCCGCGCCGATCAAGCGCCGGATCGGCGCCACGAGGTAGTTGGCGAAGTTCAGTCCGATCCAGACCGCGGATAAAAGGACAATGAGCGCGATCACGGTATACATCAGTGCGAACGCGATCTGGATGCCGATCCGGCGCGCGGACAGATCGGCGTACTGGGCGACGCTGGCCTGCGTGGCGCGCAACTGCGCAAGCACGCGCGGGTCGAGCAAGCGGGCAATGTACAGATAGAGGTCGTCGTAACCGCGCAGCTTGATGATGGCGGCGACGTAATTGTCGTCCGGGAACATCGCCACCTGCGGCTCGGTGTCGTTGATCGCGGCCAGGACCTCGGGCGACGGCTTGACGAAAGCCTCGCTCGTGCGCGCGTCCACCTGGTCGATGACGTTGACGTCCTTGTCGAGCAGCATGACGGCCGGCAGGCCGCGGATCGAGGCCTGAACCGCCAGGAACTGATGGAACTGCTCGCGCGACTGGTCGAACAGCGGCTTGGCGCGCGCAAGCTCGATGGCGATCGCGATGCTGTCCGCGCGCACGAATTGCACGTGCTCGCGGACGTACGCGTCGGAGACAATGAGTGAATTCTCGATCAGCGAACGCGTCTGCTGCGAGAACAGCCGGTCGAGGCCGCGGTCAAGCGTCACGCTCGCGACCACGGCGACGAGAATGGCGGGAACGGCGGCGATGATGGAGAACAAGGCGACGATGCGTACGTGCAGCCGCGCCGCCGCCCGCCCGCGGCGTCTCGCCTGCACGATGCCCCACACCTCGCGCGCGATGACCAGAACAAGAAGAAAGACCGTGCCGGCATTGGCGAGCAGTAGCGTGACGACGACCTCATGCGTGGGCGCAATGGCGGTGAGGCCGGCAAGCACGACGAAGGTCACCAGCGCCGAAAGCAGAGCCAGGGCGACGGCGGCTACCCCGAGCGCACGCTGGAGCCATCCAGAGGTCGGCGCGGCGGTAGCGGTCATCAGTTCGGTGGTCGCGGCCTGGCCGACGCTGGTCATCGACTCGTCTCGTCCCGAACGGAAACCTGCAATAGTGCTGGAGATAACGCCCGTTTAGGTGCCCCCGCTGATCGATGGTGTGCTCGATCAGTGATGCTTTTCTACAACAATGTTGCCGGATTGCGACAATTCCAGGGCGTGAAAAATTGCCCTGTGGCCGATCGGCACCACAGCAAGAGTCCGCCGCAGATGGAATCTCGGAAACGGATCAGCCGCTGCTGCGGAAGACCTGGATCTCGAGATCGCGGATTTTCTTGCGCAACGTATTGCGATTGACCCCGAGCAGGTCCGCCGCGCGGATCTGGTTGCCGCGTGTGGCCGCCAGCGTCACCGAGAGCAGCGGGTGCTCGATCTCGCGCAGGATGCGATGGTAGAGCCCGGGCGGCGGCAACGTGTCGCCGAAGGTGGCGAAGTACGACGTCAAGTGGCGTTCAACCGCGGCCGAAAGGCCCTCCTCCGCACGCGGCTCGTCGGCGCCGGAGACCATCGCCGGCTGCGATAGTTCGGCATCGACCACCGCCGCCGCGATCGTTTCCTGCGGATAGAGCGCGGCGAGCCGACGCGCGAGGTTTTCAAGCTCGCGCACGTTACCGGGCCAGCGATGCCGCTTGAGCCGTTCGAGGGCCGCCTGGTCGAGTTGCTTGGCCGGCAGACCCTCGCGCTCGACCTGGGCGAAGAAGTGCCGGATCAGGTCGGGCACGTCCTCGATGCGTTCCCGCAGTGGCGGCAGACGCAGCGGCACGACGTTGAGGCGGAAGAACAGGTCCTCCCGGAACAGCCCCTGCTGGATGAGGATGCGCAGATCCTTGTTCGACGCGGCAATGATCCGCACGTCGGCCTTGATCGGGGTGCGCCCGCCGACCGTGGTGTATTCGCCCTGCTGCAGCACCCGGAGCAGCCGTGTCTGTGCCTCCATCGGCATATCGCCGATTTCGTCGAGGAACAGCGTGCCGCCTTCGGCCTGTTCGAAGCGGCCGGAGCTGCGGGTATTGGCGCCGGTAAAGGCACCTTTCTCGTGGCCGAACAGTTCAGACTCGATGAGGTCGCGCGGGATCGCCGCCATGTTGATGGCCACGAACGGTCCGCTGCGGCGTTTGCCATAATCGTGCAGCGCGCGCGCGACCAGCTCTTTGCCGGTCCCCGACTCGCCGGAGATCATCACGGTGAGATCGGTCTGCATCAGGCGGGCGAGTACGCGGTAGATTTCCTGCATCGCCGGCGAACGGCCGACGAGAGGGATCGATTCAAAGTCGTCCGGCTTGGCGGCCGGGCGCGTGCGCTCCTTCGGCTCCGCCAGCGCGCGCCCCACGATGCCGATCAGCTCCTTGAGATCGAACGGCTTCGGCAGGTATTCGTAGGCACCCCGCTCGGACGCCCGCACCGCCGTCATGAACGTGTTCTGCGCGCTCATAACGATCACGGGAAGCTCCGGCCGCAGCTTCTTGATGCGGGGCAAGAGGTCGAATGCGTTTTCGTCCGGCATCACCACGTCGGTGATGACGAGATCGCCCTCGCCTTGACTGACCCACCGCCACAGCGTGGCGGCATTGCTGGTCGAGCGGACTTCATAGCCCGCTCGCGATAGCGCTTGGTTGAGCACGGTGCGGATCGCCGCGTCGTCGTCCGCCACCAGAATGTTTCCAGGGGGCATTGGCATCCTCTTTAGGCAGCGTCGCCCGGCTCGGCGTCGTTACCCAAGAACATGGGCATGAGCACACGGAAGATGGTACGTCGCGGCTGCGACTCGCATTCGATGATCCCGCCGTGGTCGCCGACGATCTTCGATACCAGCGCCAGGCCGAGCCCGGATCCGGTGGATTTCGTCGTGACGAATGGATCGAACAGATGCGGCAACAGATCCTCGGGAACGCCGGGTCCATTGTCCTTCACGCAAAATTCGAGCGGCAACGAAACCCGTGCCTTGCTGCCCGGAAGCGACAGGCGCACGCCCGGTCGAAACGCGGTCGAAAGGCCGATCTCGCCGTCGGTCGCGTTCTCGCCGATCGCCTCGGCGGCGTTCTTCACGAGATTGAGGAAGACCTGGATGAGCTGGTCGCGATTGCCGAGCACCGGCGGCAGCGACGGGTCGTAGTCCTCTAGAAACTTGATGTGGCGCGCCACACCCGATTGGCTGAGGCGCTTCACGTGCTCGATCACGATGTGGATGTTGACGGCTTCGCGCTCGATCGGCCGCTCGTCGGTGAACACTTCCATGCGGTCAACGAGCTTCACGATGCGGTCGGCTTCGTCGCAAATCAGCCGCGTCAAGGTGCGGTCATCGTCGGGGACCGATTGTTCGAGCAACTGCGCCGCGCCGCGGATGCCGGAGAGCGGGTTTTTGATCTCGTGCGCGAGCATGGCCGCCAGCGCGGTGACTGAGCGGGCAGCGCCGCGATGGGTGAGCTGGCGGTCCATCTTGTCGGCGATCGTGCGCTCTTGCAGCATGACCACCACGTGATCCGGCCGCTCCGGCAAGGGCGCCACATAGAGGTCGACCAGGCGCTCGCCGGGATTGTGCGGCGTGCCGAGATCGACCTTGTACTCGTTGACCGCCGCGCCGCGCCCACGCACTTGCTCCACGAGTGCGAGCAACGGACTGCCGAACGGCACCAGGTCGCGCAGCAGGTGACGGCGCAACAACGGCAACGACGCTCCGAAAAAGGATTCTGCGGCCGCATTGGCATTGGCGATGCGCCCCCCGGCTGCGACCATGATGACCGGATGCGGCAGCGCGTCGAGAACGGCATCTGCCGTGCCGGACGGAAGGGTGGGCATCGGCTCGTGCCGGCTCATGCGGCCTTCCTCTCGTCCACCACCGATGTGTGCTGCGGCTTTCGCACCCAAGTGGAGGCCGTTTTGTTGGCAGCGAGGGAGGTAAAATCGGCGTAGGCGTCGGCCAAGTGACGGCGGACCGCGACCGGATCCTCGGCGGTCAGCACGCGCGCGCGATGTGCCTTGAGCAACGCCTCGGATGCGCGCGCCGTTTCGGCCGCGGCATCGAGAGCCCAGCCGAGATGCTTGCGCGCATGGCGTCGACCGCTGGCGCGGCCGTGATGCGAAAGCATTTCCTCGTAGAGCCGGTCGATGATGGCGAATTGCGTGACGAGCGGGGGCGTGCTCGCAACCGCCCCCGAGGTAAGAAAGCCGCCTATCTGTCCCGGTAGCCACGGACGGCCGCGGGCGGCACGTCCGATCATCACGGCGTCGGCGCCGGAGGCCGCGAGCGCCGTAATGGCGTCGGCGCAACTGGCGATGTCGCCGTTCACGGCGACTGGAATGGCAATCTTCTCCTTGACGGCACGAACCGCTGCCCAATCGGCGCGGCCCTTATAGAATTGGCAGCGCGTTCGCCCATGCACCGTAATGAACCGCACGCCTGCCGCCTCCGCGCGGCGCGCGAGCTCGGGCGCATTGATGGTACGATCGTCCCATCCAAGCCGCATCTTGAGTGTAACGGGCACGGAGACCGCGCCGACGGTCGCCTCGATCAGAGCCACGGCATGATCGAGATCGCGCATCAGGGCCGAGCCCGATTGTCCGCCGGTAACCTGCCGCGCCGGGCAGCCCATGTTGATGTCGATGATCGCGGCGCCGGTGGCCTCGGCGATGCGGGCGCCCTCCCCCATCCAGCGCGCCTCGCAGCCGGCCAATTGGACGACATGGGTGCGCAGCCCCTGCCCTTCGACGCGCAGCTGCGCATCCGGGCGGCTCTGGGCGAGCGCGGCGCTTGCGGTCATCTCCGACACGACCAGGCCGGCCCCGAGCTCCGCCGCCAGGCGCCGAAACGGCGCATCGGTGATGCCCGACATGGGGGCCAAGATCGCCAGGTTTGGGAGTGTCACACCCCCGATGCTGACCGGACGGCGGGAAAAAAGTCTTTCCACTGAAGGCCCTTAGCGTCCTTGCACACGAAATAGGCGATGTTTTACGGCTGCATAGAGTTTAGCCAACGGCGCCGAATGCGCAAGTGCTGCAGCGCAAAAATCACAATCCAGAATGGAGCCGGCGCCAGCGCCATTTGCGCCGCGGCCGCGACGCGCTAAAGCCATGTCCCACCATATTTGCGAGTGTGGCAGGACATGGCTTCTGGTGTCGCAGCCGTCGTCGTGGCAGGCGGCCGCGGGTTGCGCGCGGGCGGGGATGTGCCCAAGCAGTATCGGCAAATCTCCGGCGGGCCCGTCATCCGGCCGAGCCTCGCGGCGTTCGCGAGCCACGCAGGTGTTTCCCTCGTTCAGCCCGTCATCCATGCCGATGACGCAGCGCTATTCCGCGCCGCGAGTGCCGGAATTTCCGTATTACCTCCCGTGCGCGGGGGGGCAACGCGGCAGGCCTCGGTTCGCGCCGGCCTCGAAGCATTGCAGCCGCACGGCCCGCAACTCGTCCTGGTGCACGATGCAGCGAGGCCGTTCGCCTCGCAGGCGCTGATTGCGCGGGCGATCGCCGCCGGACGGGCGAGCGGCGCCGCGGTTCCGGTGATCGGCGTGGCGGATACGGTCAAGACCATCGATGCGGCGGGCTGCGTCACCGGCACCATCGATCGCACCCAGCTGCGCATGGTGCAGACGCCGCAGGCCTTCGGCTTTACCGCCCTGCTCGATGCGCATCGGCGGGCGAAAGCGGCAGGTCGCGACGATTTCACCGACGACGCCGCGCTCGCCGAATGGGCAGGCCTTAAGGTTACGACGTTCGAGGGCGAGGCGGAAAACGTCAAACTCACCACTGACGGCGATTTCGCCCGCGCCGAGGCCGCCAAGGTCGCCGCTTTAAGCGACGTTCGCACGGGCTTCGGCTTCGACGTGCATAGTTTCGACGCGGGCGATCATGTGATGCTCGGCGGGGTGCGCATCTCCCATCCGCGCGGATTGTCCGGGCATTCGGATGCCGACGTCGTTCTGCACGCGCTCGTCGATGCCATCCTCGGCGCGCTCGCCGACGGCGATATCGGGGTTCACTTCCCTCCCAGCGATCCGCAGTGGCGCGGCGCCTCCTCCGATCGTTTTTTGGCGTTCGCGGTCGAACGCGTGCGCGCGCGCGGCGGACGCATCGCGCATCTCGACGTCACCGTCGTCTGCGAGGCGCCGCGCATCGGTCCGCACCGCGACGCGATGCGTGCGCGCATCGCCGAGATCGCCGGTGTCCCCATCGAGCGCGTCGCGGTGAAGGCGACCACGAGCGAGAAAATGGGATTCACCGGGCGCGGCGAAGGCATGGCGGCGTTCGCCAATGCCACGGTGCGGCTGCCGTGGCGGGAGCCATTGTGAATGCCGCAAGACGAGCTCACCGAACGGGGGCGCGCGCTGCTCGATCTCTGCCGCCGCAAAGGCCTCAAGCTCGCCGCCGCAGAATCGTGCACCGGCGGACTTCTCGCGGCCACCCTAACGGAGATTCCCGGCTCGTCGGATGTGTTCGAGCGCGGCTTCGTCACTTACAGCAATGAGGCGAAGGAGGAGATGCTCGGCGTCGCGCCGTTGATCTTGGCAATGCATGGCGCGGTGAGCCGCGAGACCGCGCAAGCCATGGCCAGGGGCGCGCTCGCGCACGCCCCGGTCGACCTCGCCGCGGCGATCACCGGCATCGCCGGCCCAGGGGGAGCGGTTGAGGGCAAGCCAGTGGGACTCGTACATCTCGCCGCCGCCGCGCGCAGCGGCCGGCTCATTCTCGAAGAGCGCAAGTACGGCGACATCGGGCGCGCGCGGGTCCGCCGCGCCAGCGTCATCGACGCGCTGACGATGCTGGGCGAACTTGCGGCCTCGGAAGAGGTGAAGCGGGTGAGTTCGCAAGGATAGCCGTCCGGCGATCGCAACGCCGCGATCACGGTGCGTGCGTCGTCCCATGCGCAACGGCGGCCGCGCTGCGGCCATAGACCATGTCGGCCCGCCGTTCGAACGCCGCGGCGAAGCGGCGGAAGGCGGCGTCGAACATGGCGCCCATGAGCAGGCCCAGCGTCCGACTCTTGAACTCGTAAGAGATGAAAAATTCCACCTCACAGGTCCGTTCGCCCCTGGGGTGAAAGCTCCAGCGGTTTTCGAGTCGGCTGAACGGGCCTTCGAGATACTCGACCAGGATCTGCAGGTTGGGCCGGTCGAGGGTGACGCGGCTGGTGAAGGTCTCGCGCACGAACCTGTAGGCAACCGTCATGTCGGCGACGAGGAGCTCGACGCCTTCCGGCTCGGGGATGCGCTTGCGCACCTTGAGCGAGCGGCACAGCGGCACGAATTCCGGATAGCGCTCCACGTCGGCGACGAGGTCGAACATATGAGCGGCGGAGTGGCGCACCCGGTGCGTGTTGGAAAATTCCGGCATCACCGATCCGTTGCAGAATTCGTGCGCACCGCAATCGCTGCCGTTTCAACAATCACCGAGGGCCGCGGTCCCCGACACCGCCAAGCCGCGCCTGCCGTGCGGCCCGCAGCCGCGCGAAATCCTCGCCAGCGTGATGGGAGGAGCGCGTGAGCGGAGAGGATGAGACCATCGCAAACCCCTTGGCATAGGCGATGGTTTCGTAAGCCTTGAATTCGGCGGGCGGCACGAAGCGCACGACCGGATGATGCTTGCGCGTTGGCTGCAGATACTGGCCGATGGTAAGGAAGTCGACGTCGGCCGCGCGCAGGTCGTCCATGACCTGCAGGATTTCGTGTCGCTCCTCGCCAAGTCCGACCATCAGGCCCGACTTGGTAAACATCGCAGGATCAAGCTCCTTCACCTGCTGCAGGAGGCGCATCGAGGTGAAGTAGCGCGCGCCGGGCCGCACCGCGAGATATTTCGACGGCACCGTTTCGAGGTTGTGGTTGAACACGTCGGGCCTCGCCGCGACCACTTTCTCGACCGCGCCGTCCTTGCGCAGGAAATCCGGCGTGAGCACCTCGATGGTGGTTGCCGGACAGCGCGCGCGGATGGCGCGGACGACGCCGGCAAAGTGGGCGGCGCCGCCGTCGTCGAGATCGTCGCGATCGACCGAGGTCACGACGACGTGCTTGAGGCTAAGCTTTTCCGTCGCCTCGGCCACGCGCTCTGGCTCGCCCGGGTCGAGCGGGCCCGACAAGCCGGTCTTGACGTTGCAGAAGGCGCAGGCGCGCGTGCAAGTGTCGCCCATCAGCATGAAAGTGGCGTGCTTCTTGTCCCAGCACTCGCCGATATTGGGGCAGCCCGCCTCCTCGCAGACCGTGTGCAAACCGTTCGCCCGCACGATCGCGCGCGTCTCCTCGTAGCCCTTGGAGACCGGGGCCTTGACCCTGATCCAGTCGGGTTTTTTCGACACCGGCGCGTCCGGCCGATGCGCCTTCTCCGGATGGCGCGGTCTGTTGCTGGCGTCGAGAACGACGGTCATGGAGGCTCCGCAACTTACTTACGGAGACGCCGCAGCCGGCGCAAGCCGCACCATCGCTGCAGTCGGGGCGGTTGGGTCGCCCCCGAAAGCTTCGCTTATCCGCGGG
>VAZM01000272.1:553-17354 GCA_005883135.1 Alphaproteobacteria bacterium | reverse complement strand
CTTCAGCAGGTCGTCTCCCGTCACCGATAGGATGCCGCCCACCAGCATCTTCTTGACGTGCTCGGCCCCCTGGGGGGAGCGATCGACCACCAGGACGGTGGCGGCCGTCGCGAAGACGTAGAGGACGCCGATGAACGCCTCCTGTCGCACGCTGCGGGCCAAGCCCCGGCTCGCGGTCAGCAGCAAGGCGCCGACCGCGGTGAAAGCGAGCGTATAGGCGTAGCCGGCGGGACTCTGAACCGCATGCCCGGCAACCACGCCGACGGTGGCGCCCAGCGCCGACACCTGTGCCAGCGCCAGATCGGCAAACACGACGTTGCGCCGCAAAACTTGGAGACCGAACCAGGTATGGATCCCGGTGAAGACAACGGCCGCCGCGAGCGGCAACGCCGCGAATGCGAGAACGTCCTCCAGCATGATCGCTCAGTTCGATACGGCCGATAGCGCCTGCGCCAACGTCGCGACATTATAATCGAACAGCGCCAGATAGCTGTTAGCGGCGGGCAAACTGCCGACCGAGGGCGCAAGTTTGACGACCGCCGCACCGGTGCGCCGCGCCAGCAGCTGCGAGGCCTCCTCCGGCTCGAACGGCTCGTGCACGATGAGGCGTATCTTCTGTTCCCGCATGATGGCAGCCAGCCTGGCAAGCCGCGCCGGGCTCGGGGCGACGCCTTCCTTGATTTCGATCACGTCGACGACGTCGAGCCGGAAGCGGCGCGCAAAGTAGGGCCAGGTGTTGTGATAGGCGATGAGGCGGGCGGCGCGTGATGAGTTTTTCCGCCATTTCCGGCGCCACGCGAATGCCGGCTTCGGCGATGGCGCCGCTGATCGTCTTGGCATTGGCCGGGTCGAGCCAATAGTGCGGATTGGCGAGGCCGTGCGCATGCCCATCGCGAGCCGCAGCCGGGTCCAACTGCGACCCTTTGACCTCGAGGAGGGGGATGCCGACGGAAGCATCGACATAACCGGCGCCGCCGCGGTTCACGGCGGCATCGCCGTGCATCGTCAGAAGCTTGTTGAGCCAGTCATCGTAGCCGAGCCCCACGCGGATCACGAGCGAGGCTCCCTTGAGCCGCGCGAGGTCGGAAGGGCGCGGCTCGAAAGCTTCCGGGTCCGTGGCCGGCGGAACGATCGTTTCGACCTGCGCGAGGTCGCCCGCTACCGCCTGCGCCAGGCTCGCAAGGTCGCTGGTGGTGGCGACAATGCGCATGCTCCGCGCCGCCGCGCTTTGGCCGATGAATGCCAAGCCGAGAGTGCATGCGAGGACGAGCGCCATGCGCGGGCGGCATCGCCCGCGCATTCTCCCTGTCGGATCGGACGTTCCTCGGCGATCACCGTTTCGCAACGAAGATGCTCTTCGGGAGCACACAGTGCACGTTCTTCTCGGTGTCGGAGATGGCGCCGACGCGGCAATCCATCGCCACGCTGGCCAGCCCATAAGCATCGAGCCGGGCGATCTTCTTTTCACTTTCGAGCCACTTGATCATCCCCATGGAGGCCGTGTCCATGGCCTTGTTCAGGTCGGCATCCTTCGCGTGCGAGACGTAGTACTTCGCCGTCTCCTTGGTCGGGCGCTCCATATCCTCGCGCGCGGACGGATTCTTCGGATTGAGGCAGTGAATGCCCTTCTTGATGTTGACCACCTGCGAGACGCGGCAATCCGATGCAGTTTGCATCAGTTTTGCCGCCTGCTCGGCTGAAACTTTGCGCTGTTCGGAAAGAAGTTTGACGGTTTGTGCCTTGGCCTGATCCCATGCCTTGTTGAGATCCTGATCAAAGCCCATGGTGATCCAAGAGGTCTTCGTTTCGATGCGCGGGAAATCGAGTGGCTTACCCTTGATCACCTCGACCGTGATGTTGAGTTCCTTGTAGGCGGTCTCGACCGCCGTAAGGTTGACTTCACCGTTGCCCTGGCCGGCGTGCGAATCCCCCGACCACAACAACGCGCCCGGAACGTGCACCGGCACGTAGAGCGAGGTGCCCTCAGTGAAGTCGCGGATGTCCATGTTGCCGGCATAGTCTCCCGGCGGGACGCTGCTATACCGGCCGGGTTCCTTGCGTGCCACGCCGAGCGTGCCGGGGAAAGCCTTCAGCGGAATCTCGACCCCGGGCAGAAACTCGGTGATCTTCCTGTCCCAATCGAGATACAAGTATTTCACTTGGCCGTCTGCGTACTCCTTCGGGAATTCCCCGAACATGCCCGGGACGTTGAAGTTCGCGGCATAGGCGCGCGGCACGATCTTGTTGATCGTGACCTTGAGCACGTCGCCCGGCTCGGCCCCTTCGATATAGATCGGGCCCGTGAGCGTGTGCGGTCCGCGGCCGGGATAATCGGTCCGCAGCTTCTTGATCTGATCGATCGTGGTGCCGGGAATGACTTGATTGTGGCTGTGCATCATCGTTTCCATGACGACGGTGTCGCCGGAATTGACTCGCAACACCGGCGGCTGGGCGTTATCGAACCAGCCCCATTGGGTGGTCTCCAGCGTCGCTGGTAACAGATGCACCTTCTTGCCGCTCGGCAGCGCGACGGTGCGCAGATTCGGGTCGGGCGGCCCGATCGGCGGCACCGCCTGGGTCGGTGGCGCGGCTGGCGGTGGCGCCGCTGGCGGTGGCGCCGGCTGCTGCGCGCGGATGGCGCTCCCGGTCGTGAGCCAAGCGCCGCCGATGATCACCCCGGCGGCCGCGAACGCAAAAAGCCCTCGTCGTTTCATGGTTACCCTCCCTCACATCAAGATACGCAATCCATACCGCAACTGACCGCTTCGGTCCTGCATTACTTCTCCGCACGTCCTGCACTACTTCTCCTCAAACGGAAGCGCCTCATCCGGCGGCGGCGACATGCGGAACACGTTGAGGATCATCGATATCAGCACGTAGTAGCCGAGGATGCCGACAAACTCGACCATGGCGGCCTCGCCGAGCAGGTCGCGCACGCGCGCGAAGGTCTTATCCCCGACGCGGCGCGTCTTGTAGAGCTCCTGGATAAAGTCGTAGATCGCGCGCTCGTCCTTGGGGGCGGCTTTGGGCAGGCGTCCCTTGTGCAGGTCGCGGATGGTCTCGCTCTTGACCCCCGCGCGCTCGGCTTGCGGCACGTGGGCAAACCATTCGTATTGCGCCCGCCACAGCCTTGCCGTCACCAGAATGGCGAATTCGGAGAGCCGCGGCGGCACGGCGGTCTTGAAGCGGCAATGGCCGCCGAGTCGCTGCGCGAGCTCGCCAAACGCGGGGGCATGCAGGAACACGGCGAACGGGCCGCGGATGTTTGTGCCGCTGCCGCGCGGACCGGAACGGATCGACTCGAGCAGCGCGCGCTGGGGAGCCGTTAGGCTCTCCTCGGCGAGAATGGGAACGCGGGGCGGCGGCATCTTCCTGGCAGATTTCTTGACGGGCATTGGGTTTCCTTTTGCGCTGACGCTGCTCCGGCGCCCAGGTGCCGGTATCACTTGAACAGCAGCGACTTGATGATGACGGGCACCACGTTGGTGAGCTCGATGACGTTGCCGATGTCGACGTAATCGAATTCCTTGAGCTGCACGGCGTCGAGCGCGATCAAGTCGGCGGCAGGCGCGATCTCGTGCAGAATGATGCGGCCGAGGCTTTTACCGACGTCGCCGTCGATCAGCAGCACCAGTGGCGCCTTTTCCCGCAGCGTCCGTGGCAAGGCGGCGCAAATTCCCTTCGCGACGGCGTGCAGGCGTTCGTGCGAGGGGTCGCCCCGCCACGGGAACGCGAGGGCGACCGGGCTTTCGCCTTCCTCGAAGTCGGCGCGGGCAAGCGCCGCGCGTACCGCCAGGCTGATAGCCTCGGGAGCGATCTCGCCCTGCAGGCGGAAGTCGCAAGCCAGCACGGGCAGGTTTTGCAGCGGCAACTTGCCGGGGTCGGCGATCAGGATGGTATTGCCGCTGATCTGCACCGAGAACTGCGCCGCGCCGATCACGGTCGCGCGGATACCCTGGCCCGGGTCCCAGACCGGAGGCAGGTCGCGCCGATGCGCCAGCACATGGCGCAGTTCCTCCGCCAGATCAAAACCGAGATCCCCGAAGCCCCGCGCTTCCCGCTTGTAGAGATACTCGGACACGCCGCCGGAAAAGGTGATGGCGTCGATGCTCCGATTGGCAAGCTCCGCCGGCCAGGGCTCGGTCACGAGCAGCGAGCGGGCGAGATCACCGCCTTGGTGCAGATCCATGAGACCCATGATCATGCGCGCCATGCGAGCGGCAATGCGCCGGCGGCCCGCCGGCGCGAGCGGCGTGCCGGGCGCGAGCTCGAGCCCGAGTGCGGCGGCGATTTTGCACGCCGGCTCCTCGATGCGGGTGAGCGAGCCATCCTCTTCCACGATAAGCCGGCCGCCCACCGCGATGGCGCAGGTGGCAAGAATGCGCCCGCTTTCGACCAGCGCGAATTTGGTCGTGCCGCCGCCGATGTCGACGTTGAGCAGCGTCGCATTGTGCCCGCGCGAGAGTGCGACGGTGCCCGAGCCATGGGCGGCCATCTGGCATTCCATGTGATGTCCGGCCGAGGCGCAGACGAACTTGCCGGCCTCCTCCGAAAACAGCTCGGCGATTGCGCGCGCATTGCGCCGCTTGAGCGCCTCACCGGTCAAGATCACGGCGCCGCTGTCGACCGCCTCGCGCTCGATGCCGGCATAGGCGTAGCAGCCGGCGATGAAACCGCCGAGTTCGTCGACATCAATGGTGTAGTCGGCGCGATAGGGCGTCAGCAGGATCGGCGACTGCCACAGGATGTTGCGCTCGACGACGACGAAACGGCTCGACAGGGCGGTCGAAAGCCGCTGCAGATGCACGCGCGCGAACATCAGATGCGAAGTCGACGAACCGATGTCAATTCCGACCGTCGTCAGCTCGACGTTGTCGGCGGCCCAGGCGACCTCGTTGACCGCGGCATCGTCGGGACTGACGTGAAGATGCTCAAACTCGAGATCGTGCATCGAGTGCTGCGTTACCCTAGACCGCAGTCTTGGCGTAGGGCCGTTCGTCGATGAACTTACCCATGCCGGATGCCGCAACCGTGTTTCGCGAGCTCCTCGAGATAAATGCCGTGGATGCGCGGATCCTGGTGCTCGTATTCGATCTGACAGCCGCCGTCCTTCACGCTCACGTCCATTCCCTGGAACACCCGGCGTTTGTCGGTGGTGAACGGATAGCGCAGGCTGCCGAAGGCGACGGCGAGATAGCGCGCGGGGTCGCGCGCGGTGTTGAAATGCTGGTGGAACATCTGATCCGGCGGCGCGAACACCCAGCCGTGCTTCCAATCGATGCGCACGAAGTCCTTTGCGCCCTCGTACCACAGCAGCGAGAAGCCATGCCCGGTGACGGCGAAAACGTGGAAATCGGGGCCGTGGCGGTGGGCCTTTTTGTAGGTGCCGACCGGCATCTGCGAAGTATGGGCGTGCATGGTGCCGTCGGCGAGGATGAACATCATGTTTGATCCTCCGGCGCCGCGCTCATCCCAGGCCTTAAGCTCGAAGCCGGCAAGGTCGGGGATGAAATTGGTCTCCCACATGTTGCGTCCCGGCCGCACCGGAATGAACTCGCCTTCGCCGCTGAAGTACTTGGCGGCGCCCTGGCGCTCCGGAAAGCCGTATGCGTTCTCGAATACAAACGATTCGTTGTGGAACAGATTGAGCATCAGCGCGAGATTGTTGGTGGAGGCGAGCCGCGCGCGTTCGCGGCCGCTGGAATTGAAGTGTTGATAGCGGGCGTTCAGTGGCAGCGCGAACAGGCTCTTGGGGCCCCATTCGAAACTGTGCTTGCGTCCGTCGCTCGCCTCGACCGTGGTGTTGCCATGCCCGGAGAGCACGTAAACGACCTCCTCGAAGAGATGTTTCTGCGGCGCCGACTTGGCGCCGGGGGCGAGGTCGAGGACGAAGATCGAGACGAAGTCGCCGCGACCCTTGAGGTGAACGAGGCCGCCGTCGATCCCGAAGCGCGGCCACGGCGCGGTCGGCACCTCGAGCAAATCGACGCCGAAATCTTCGGTGACCGGCACGCCTTCGTTCGCCGCCCACGCCGCGTAGGGGTCAATCAGCATTTTGGGGTGCGGGATGTCGGTGATCGGCTTGTTCATGCGCTGACCTCAACCGGCTTCTGCCCCGCACCAGGTTTCGGAGGGAGCATCCGTGTCGAGCGCGACACTAGCACGCGCCGATGGCGGCGATGAACTGCTTAATGACCCGCGCCCGGCGAGCCGGCGATCGGGGTTTTCGGCCCCCGCGCGCGCATGCTAAGGCTGACATCGCGCTCGAGGGCACCCGGGGACGCCGGCAAATGGCCAAGCTGCAGCTTTCGTTCGCGTGCGGGCTCTACGACCGCATGCAGCCGCTTTACACCGGCGAAGTGAAGCCCGAGGGCATCGATCTCAATTTCATTGTCATCGATCAGCCGCGAGCGATCTTCGACCGAATGGCGGGCGCCGAAGAATTCGACGTCGCCGAATTCTCGAGCTCGGAGTTCGTCCAGCGCTTTGCCAACAAGCAGTGCCCGTTCGTCGCCATTCCGGTGTTTCCCTCGCGCGCGTTCCGCCACGGCTTCATCGCCGTTCACCGCAAGGCGGGCATCAAGATCCCCAAGAATCTCGAAGGCAAACGCGTCGGCGTGCCGCTCTTGACCATGACCGCGGCGATCTACATCAACGGGCTCTTGCAGCACGAATACGGCGTCGATCTGCGGAAGATCCGTTGGGTTCAGGGCGCGATGAATACCGGTGGCGCGCACGGCAGTCCGACCGTGCTGCCGCTGCTCAAGCCCATCGCGGTCGAGCAGAACACGTCGAACAAATCGATGAGCGATCTCATCGAGGAGCGCGCCGTCGATGCGACGCTCGGCACCAGCCTGCCGGAGGCGATCCGCAGCAATCCCGACATCGTGCGCCTCTTTCCCGATTACGTGGAGCTGGAAAAAGCGTTCTACAAGCGTACGAAGATCTATCCGATCATGCACCTCGTCGCCATCCGCAAACAGCTCTACGAGAGACACCCCTTCGTCGCCACCAGCCTGTACAACGCGTTTTGCGAAGCCAAGAAGATCGCCCTCGAAAAGATGTTCAATTTGCGCGCGCTGCGCTACATGACGCCGTTCCTGATGCGCGACATCGACGAGATTTACGAAGTATTCGACGGCGACCCGTGGCCGTACGGGATCGAGCCCAACAGGCCGACGCTCGAGGCTTTCGTCACCTATCTCACGGATCAGTCGTTGATCGCCGCGCCCGTTCGGGTGGATGATCTCTTCGTCCCGACTAACTAGGCAAAACGCCGCTCATCCTTGCCGGAGGATGCGTGGCTTCAGGGTCAGCAAGCCATGCGCAATCTCGATACCGTCATTCAGGATCTCGTCATTGCCAACCGCATTCTCGCCCGCGAGGAGGTCGTGGATGCGTACGGTCATATCAGCGTGCGCCACCCGGAGAACCCGAAGCATTTTTTCCTTGCTCGCTCCGTGGCACCCGAACTGGTGGAAGCCGGCGACATCGTCGAGTTGGGGCTCGACGGACAGCCGGTGCGGGAGGAGACGCGCCCGCTCTATCTCGAGCGCTTCATTCACGCGGCGATCTACGAGGCGCGGCCCGACGTCCAGTCGGTCGTCCACGCCCATGCCGAGGAGATTCTGCCGTTCGGGATCGCGCAGGCGACGCCGCTTCGCCCGGTGATTCATTCCGGCAGCTTCATCGGCGCCAACGTGCCGGTGTGGGACATCGCCGACAAGTTCGGCGACACGAACCTGCTCGTCACCAATATGGAGCAAGGGCGCGATTTGGCGAAATGTCTCGCCGGCAACAACGTGGCGTTGATGCGGGGGCACGGCTTTGCTTCAGCGGCTCGTTCGCTCATCGAGGTGGTGCGAATGTCGGTCTACTTGCCGCGCAATGCGCGCGCGCTGATGCGCGCCAAGCAGCTGGGCGGCGAGATCACGTATCTGCGCCAAGGCGAGATCGATGCCCGCAACCGCGGCTACAGTCCTTATTCGCTAGAGACCTGGCGGGCTTGGGAATACTGGGCGAACAAGGCGGGTTGCGGTCACATGCTCAACAAGGGCGAGCATGCGCATGCTCACAAGAAGGGATAAACGCCGATAGTCCGAGGGAGCGAGCCATGACCACGACGCCAGAGTCTCTCGAGAGCTTTCTGTCCGGCCGCTGGCAGCGCGGGGAGGGCATCGAAACCACGCTCGTCGATCCGGTCACGGGCGATGAGCTGGCGACCGTGTCGGCGAAGGGCCTCGACCTTCAGGGTGCGCTCGAATTCGCGCGCCGCGAAGGCCAGCGTGCGCTGCGGGGGTTGAGCTATGCCGCGCGAGGAAAGCTCGTCGGCGCAGTCGCCGACGTCTTGGTCGCGAACCGCGCGCGCTATGAAGCCATCGCCATCGCCAATTCCGGCAACACCAAGACGGACGCGGCGATCGACATCGACGGCGGTATCGGCACGCTGAAATATTATGCCCGGCTCGGCGCCGGGCTGGGCGACGCCCATGCGCTCGTCGACGACAAGCCGGCGCGATTGGCCAAGGCCGAGAATTATCAGGCGATACACCTGATGGTGCCGCGCCGCGGCGTTGCCGTGCACATCAATGCGTTCAATTTCCCGAGCTGGGGGCTGTGGGAAAAAGCCGCGGTGTCGCTCATCGCCGGCGTGCCCGTCCTCGCCAAGCCCGCGTCCGCGACGGCGCTCTTGGCGCACGCGATGGTCAAGGACGTGATCGCCGCCAAGGTGTTGCCCGAGGGCGCGCTCAGCCTCCTATGCGGCAACGCCGGTGCGCTGCTCGGAGCGCTCACTGCCGACGACCTCGTCGCCTTTACCGGCTCGGCCGATACCGCCGCGCGCGTGCGCGGGCATGCCAACGTGATCGCCAAGAGCGTGCCGGTGAACATCGAGGCGGACAGCATCAACGCGGCGCTGCTGGCGCCGGACGCCGCGCCGGCGGGCGCGGCTTTCGACGCTTTCGTGCGCGAAGTCGTGCGCGAGATGACGGTCAAGGCCGGGCAGAAATGCACCGCAATTCGCCGCGTCTTCGTACCCGCGCAAACGACCGATGCCGTCGCCGACGCGCTGGCGGAAAAACTCAAGGCCACCAAGCTCGGCGACCCGCGGCAGGCGGATACCCGCATGGGCCCGCTGGTGACGCGCGCCCAGCAGGCGGCCGCGTTCGATGGCATCCGACGGTTGGCGTCGGAGGCGACCCTCGTCTGCGGCGGCGCCGAGCCCCCGACGCTCGACGGCATCGACCGGAACAGATCGGCCTTCGTCGCGCCAACGCTGCTCAAGCTCGACGACGCCAGCGAGGCGAAAGCGGTGCACGAGGTCGAGGTATTCGGCCCGGCCGCGACCATCGTGCCCTACGGCGACGAACAGGATGCGGCTTCCTTGATCGCGCGCGGCGGCGGCTCGCTAGTGGCGTCGGTCTACGGCGAGGACAAGGATTTTCTCGTCCGCATGGTGCGCGAGATCGCGCCGAGCCACGGTCGCATCCTTGCCGTCGATCCCGCGATCGCCACGGTTCATACCGGCCACGGCATCGTCATGCCGCAATGCAATCACGGCGGCCCGGGCCGCGCCGGAGCGGGGGAGGAACTGGGCGGGCTCCACGGGCTTCGCTTCTATCACCAGCGCCTGGCGGTGCAGGGATCGAGCGATCTCATCGCCGGCCTGCAGGCAAGCGCGGCGAGCCTGCATTGAGGACCTCGTCGCACCTCGAAGCGCGGGCGCAAATGCACTAACCTTCGCCGGTTCATCGGTGGGATTGTTCGGTGTCGTCCTCGGAAGAAAGAAAGGCGCGCAGCTTCGTCGAGCGCCACGGTCTGTGGAACGACGAGCAGTTCGAAGCGGCGGCGCTCGCCGATAAACGCATCGAGGATGACGGGCTTGATACGGTGCGCCTGTCGTTCCCCGACCAGCACGGCATCCTGCGCGGCAAGACCGTGGTGGCGACGGAAGCCGCGGCGGCGATGCGCAACGGCTGCTCCATCACCACCACGCTCCTTGCCAAGGACACCGCGCACAAGACGGCGTTTCCGGTTTTCACCGCCGGCGGCGGTTTCGGCATGGCGGAGATGGAAGGCGGCGGCGACTTCCTCATGATCGCCGATCCCACCACGTTCCGCGTCCTGCCCTGGGCGCCGCGCACCGGCTGGGTGCTATGCGACATCTACTTCGCCGACGGCAGGCCGGTGCCGTTCTCGACCCGGCACCTTTATCGCCGCGCGCTACAGCGGCTCGCCGAGGCCGGGTTCGACTACGTCGCCGGCCTCGAGGTCGAGTTTCATATCTTCAAGCTCGACGATGCGCGGCTTGCCCCGGCCGATGCCACGTGGCCGGGCGCCGCGCCGCAAGTCAGTTTGCTTGCCCAGGGCTATCAGTATCTGACCGAAACGCGCTTCGATCAGCTCGAGCCGATTCTCGACATCGTGCGCCGCGAGATCGTCGCGCTGGGCCTGCCGCTGCGCTCGATCGAAGTCGAGCTCGGCCCGAGCCAATGCGAGTTCACCTTCCAGCCGCAGGTCGGGCTTTCGCCCGCCGATAGCATGATGCTGTTTCGCAGCGCAGTGAAACAGATCTGCCGGCGGCAAGGCTGTCACGCGACGTTCATGACGCGTCCGAAGCTCGACAACGTGATGTCGAGCGGTTGGCACCTGCACCAATCCCTGCGCGAGCGGCGCACGGGCGCCAACGCGTTCGCGGCAACGGACAACGACCTGCTCTCGCCGGTGGGGCGCGGCTTTTTGGCTGGTCTCCTTGCCCATGCGCGCGCGGCGGCCGCATTCACCACGCCGACCATCAACGGCTACAAGCGTTACCGCAGCTATTCGCTCGCGCCCGATCGCGTGATCTGGGGTCGCGACAATCGCGGCGCCATGATCCGCGTGCTCGGCGGCCGCGGCGATGCGGCCGCGCGGCTCGAAAACCGGGCCGGCGAGCCGGCCGCCAATCCCTATCTCTACATGGCCTCGCAAATCGTCTGCGGCTTCGACGGCATGGAGAAAAAGGTCGATCCCGGTCCGTCGGCGGAGACGCCCTACGAAGTCGCGGCGGAGCCTTTGCCGAAAAGCCTCGAGGAGGCGCTCGCCGCGCTGCGCGCCGACGCCTGCCTCGCCGCCGGCTTCGGGCAGGATTTCATCGCGTATTACCTGCGCATCAAGGAGGCCGAGCTCGCCCGCTACCGCGCCGAGGTGACGGACTGGGAGCAACGGGAATATTTCGAGCTGTTTTAGGCGGCCGGTCGAGCCGCCGTGCGAGCCAGCTGGAAAGGATCTCCAGTCGAAAATGTTGCCGAGCCGATCGTCGCCCGCTATGTTCAAACGCTCGTTTGAATTTGGATATGGCGCATGCAGCGGCCAGCGAAGCTAACCCGGGTGTCCAAGGCCACCCGGGAGAAGATCATCAAAGCGGCGTCCCGCGCCTTTGCGCTCGGCGGCTACGATGGCGCGAGCATCCGCGCCATCGTCGCTGAGGCCGACGTCAATCAGGCCGCGATCAATTATCACTTCGGCAGCAAGGAAGGCCTTTATCGCGCCGTGTTGCAGGTGGCCGTGCGCGCGCTGATGAGCGACGGCGATGCCACGGAAAGCCCCGGCACGCTCTCGCGCCAAACGGCGCTGCGGCGGTTCGTGCGCGGCCAGCTGCGGCCGATGACAGCGCGCGACGAGCTCAGCGAGTACGTACGCATTTTCAACTGGGAAACGCTCAAACCCAGTCCGGTCTTTCGCCAGTTCATGGCGAAAGAAGCGGCGCCGTTCCTTGCCGGCGCGAGCGCGCTCGCGCGCCGCTTCTTGCCGGAGGATGCGACGGACGAGCAGGCGGTCATCGGCGCGCTGTGGCTGTTCGGCCAGTGCAGCATTTTCGTGCGCAACGCCGAGCAGCTTGCCAAGGCGCCATTTCGCCTCGAGGTCGACGAGGACTTCGTCGACCGGCTCGTCGACATGATCGCCGGCTGGGCGGCAAACGGGCTCGGCCGGCTGCCAAGCAAGGCGCGGCCATAGCATCGGCATCCATCCTGCCGACGGATGCCGGTTTGGTCCACGGTCGGGCAACCGGCAAGCTCAAGCCATTGCGCCATACGCGTTTTCAGTCCTGGGGAGCGAGCCGCACGGGATCGCCCGGCCTCTGCGGCGAGCGGTCCCGCGCGATGCCGGCGCTAATTTTCCCTCGATTTGTCACGCCCGGCTTCCTTTTTGCCCCGAAGTTGTCTCAAACGGATGTTTGAAATTCAACCGCGCGTTTGAAATCGGAGGGCATCGTGCAATCATTTGTCCGGAAATTCGCGGTCAAGTTCATCGAGGTGGCGGGCGCCGGGCTGGCGAGCGCGCTGTGCGCTTACGTTTTGGGACAGATCGAGCGGGCGCCCGCGCCGACCCCGATGCCCGCGGTGGTCTATATCTCGCCTGCCAACGTAGATACCGCGCTGCGCGAGGATCACGCCCCGCCCGCCGCAATCGCGCGCATCGAGGCCGAGACGCCGCCGGAAGCGGCGGCAAGCGCGCCGGCAGCCGTGGGGCCGAAGACCGTTAAGCCGGCAGCCATCGCTCAGGCGCGCCGCAATCAGAAAGCGGAACCGGGCGCGGCCGCCGAGACCAAGGCGCGCGGCGGCGAACCGCTGGCAATCCAGCCGGCCGCCGTTGCGGCCAATTCCACGCCGAAGGCGGCCGCGCCGGCGGCCCAGGCAGCGGCCGGCCGCGATGACGCTGAAGATTGGAGCGGCGGTGAGGAGGATCGTCCGCTGCTCGCCAGACTGAGGCAGATCCCGTCCTGGTTCTTGCCGGAAAACGACAGGATTTTCGGCGATCTGCCGCGGCCGCCCATGCCGGTGGGCGATTCGTTGCGAAGCGCGATGTAGGCGCCGTTATCGAGTCAAGCCGAGCGCAATCGACGCGGCTGCGGCGGCGCGCCTTGTCCCAATCCTGCGCCGCCGGCTCAAACGCCGGTCGCGATGCCTAAAATCTAAGCGAGAATCACGGGGTCCTCGGGCATTTTTTGGCTCCGGCTTCATCGCGATTCGCCAGCCCCTGGCCCGAGTTCCGCCGTAGTTCCGTTCATCAATTGTCCCGGGGGAGTATCACGCCAGCGCGCATACGGGGAGAGCATTTACACCAAAGGAGCGCGGTGAGGGGGGACCCGTGACTCGTTTCTCAGGTTCAAATTTTCGCACCGCGCTGCAACCCCGCAGCGTGGCGAAATACGCGTTCCAACTCGCGATCATCGGCATCGGCTATTTTGCTCTGGCGAACGCGACGTCGGCGTTGGCCGCATTCTATTCGAGCGCCATCCCGGTGTGGCCGGCGAGCGGCGTTGCCTTGGCCGGCGTTCTCGTGTGCGGCCTGCGCGTGTGGCCCGCGATTCTCGTCGCCGCATTTGCCGCGGCCTTACCGGCGGGCTTTCCCGATGCAGGCGCGGCGGACTCGATCCTGCCCGCCTCGGGTGCGGCGGTGGGGAGCACGCTCGAGGCGCTCGTTGGCGGCTACCTGATCAACGTCTGGGCCCAGGGCTGCAGAGCCTTCGATACGCCGGCGGGCGTCCTCAAATTTGCGTTGGTCGTGCTCGGACCAAGCGCGCTGATCGGCGCGCTCGTCGACGCCGGGAGCCTCTACCTTGCGGCAGATGCCCAGGTGGAGAGCCTGCTCGCCTCGGGTGCCGTGCGCTGGCTGCGCGATGCGGCGGGCGCGCTCGTCGTCGCGCCGGCCGTCGTGCTGTGGGCCGTCGGCAGCTTTCGCCCCTTCAACCCGGACAAGGTGCTGTCCGCCAGCGTCGGCATTGTCGCGGCGACGCTCGTGGGGCTGATCGCCTTCAGTCCGTTGTTCGAGCATGGCGCGCTCCGGAGCGCGCTCGCATTCCTGGTGCCGCTGCCGTTGCTGTGGTCCGCGCTGGCCGGTGGAGAGCGCGACACCGCGACCGGCGTGCTCATTCTGTCGGGCTTTGCGGCTTGGGGAGCGTTGGCGGGCGGCGGGCCGTTTTCGCCAACCACACCGGATGAGCCGTTCTTGCTGCTGGCCGCGTTCATGATCGCCGTCGCGGTGGTCAGTCTCGCGCTCAGCGCGCACATCGCCGGGCGCCAGCGCGTGGAAATAAAATTGCGCCACCAGGAGCACATCCTCCGCGCGATGTTCGGCCAATCGAGCGTCGGCATCGCGCAAATCGATACCGCAGGGCGCTTCACTTTGGCCAACAATCGATTTTGCGGGATGGTTCGCCGTTCGGCGCCGGAACTGCTGCAGCTGCGCATCCAGGATGTGATCGACCCCGCCGACCTGCCGCAGCTCGCCAATCCGATGCGGCATGCGCTTCACGCCGCCGAGGGGTTTGCGCTCGAGGCGCGGCACGTGCTCCCCGACGGCTCGCGCCGCTGGGTGCGCAACAACTTCTCGGTCATCGCCGATTCGAGCGGCGCCGTGCGCCATCTCGTGCTCGTGGCGGAGGACGTGACCGACCGTCGCCGCGCCGCGGAAGACCTCCAGCGCGCGCACGACGACCTGCAGAACGCGCTCGGTGAACGCAGCGCGAGGCTTGCCCACACGGGCGAGGCCCTGCGCATCGAGATCGATCAGCGCAAGCGGGTCGAAGCCGCGCTCAAGCACGACATCGCCGAGCGCCGCAAGGCGCAAGAGGCGCTGATGGAGAGCGAATGGCGGTTTCGCACCGTCATTCAAGGCGTCACGGACTACGCGATCTTCATGCTCGACCGCAGCGGCACCATCACCAATTGGAACATGGGCGCGCAGCGAATCCATCAGTATGCCGCGGCCGAAATTGTCGGACAGCACTTCAGCCGCTTCTACACCGAGGAGGAGCAGCAGCGCGGCGAGCCGGCACGCGCGCTCCATCTCGCCGGCTACGAGGGCAAATGCGTCGTCGAGGGTTGGCGCGTGCGCCGCGACAAGAGCTTGTTCTGGGCGAGCGCCGTGATCGAGGCGGTGCGCGACGAGGTCGGCACGCTCGCCGGGTTCGTAAACATCACCCGCGACATGACCGAGCGGCGGGAGGCCCAGGCCTCGCTCGAGCGGGCGCAGGAACAGCTCGCCCAATCGCAAAAGATGGAGGCCCTCGGCCAACTCACCGGCAGCATCGCCCACGACTTCAACAACTTGTTGATGATCGTCAGCGGTCACGCGCAGCTGCTGCGCCGCCGGTTGACTGATCCCAAGCATCTGCAGGCCATCGATGCCGTGCACTCCGCCGCCAATCGCGGCGAGAGCTTGACGCGGCAGCTACTGGCGTTCTCGCGCCGCCAGCCGCTCAATCCCGTCATCACCGATCTCAAGGAGCGTGTCGAGGCCGTGCACGAAATGCTGGTCGGCTCGTTGCGCGGAAACGTGCAACTCAAATGCGATATCCCGGACGAGGTCTGGCCGGTCGAGGTCGATATTGCGGAACTCGAACTGGCGCTGGTCAATATCGCGGTCAATGCGCGCGACGCCATGCCCGGCGGCGGCTCGATTACCCTCTCGGCGCGCAACGTCACGCTCAAGAAAAGCGACGGAGTCGATCAGCTCGAGGGCGACTTCGTCTTCGTCGCGCTGGCGATCACCGATACCGGTGTGGGCATCGCGCCGGATGTTCTGCCGCGCATTTTCGAGCCGTTCTTCACGACCAAGGCACTGGGCAAAGGCACCGGCCTCGGATTGGCGCAGGTCTACGGCTTCTCTCACCAATCGGGGGGTACTGTGGTTGCGACCAGCACGGTCGGCAGCGGGACCAGCATCACCATCTATCTGCCGCGCAAGCAGGCGATTCCTGTCGAGACCGTGCAGGCCCCGCCGACCCAACCCATGGTGTCCGGGCAAGGCACCGTTCTCGTGGTCGAGGACAACGCGGAGGTCGCCGAAATCACCGCTTCGCTCGTCGAGCAGCTGGGCTATCAGACCGCGCGGGCGGAAAATGCCGCCGAGGCCCTCAATCGACTGCAGCGCGGCGACAAGATCGACCTTGTCCTTAGCGACGTCGTGATGCCCGGCGGCATGAACGGCATCGCATTGGCCCAGGAAATCGGCAACCATTATCCGCACATCCCGGTCGTCCTCACCAGCGGCTACAGCGACGTCGTGCAGACGGCGCAATCGCGCTTTTCGATTCTGCGCAAGCCGTTCCAGCTCTCCGCTCTGGAAAAGTCGATTCGGGAAGCTCTGGAGCGGGGCGCAACGCGCGAGGACGGCGAACGCGTGCTGCAATTCGCGCGCTGGCGCGGCACGAGCGGGCAGCAATAATAGCAACGCTTTCAATGCGTCATTCCGGCCGAGCCCGCGATATCGGCGAGGGCCGGCATCCATAACCACCGACAGCGGTTATGGATTCCGGGCTCGCGGGCACGCAGCCAAGCTTGCGCAGGCTGCGTACACTTGCCTGCGCTGCCCGCGCCCCGGAATGACGAGTGAGAATTTACGCGGAGTTGTTCAACCTCGGCATCGAGATCGATGGCGCTCACCGCCCCTCGCGGCGCGCCAGGAAGGCGAGTCGCTCGAACAGGTGCACGTCCTGCTCGTTCTTGAGCAGGGCGCCGTGCAGCGGCGGAATCAGCTTGGTCGGATCCCGCTCGGCCAGCGCCTCGGCGTCGATATCCTCGACCATCAGCAGCTTCAGCCAGTCGAGCAGCTCCGACGTCGACGGCTTCTTCTTCAGGCCCGGCACCTTGCGCATGTCGTAGAAGATGCGCAGCGCCTCGGAGACCAGCTTGTTCTTGATCCCCGGATAGTGGACGTCGACGATCTCCTGCATCGTCTCGGTGTCGGGGAAGCGGATGTAGTGGAAGAAGCAGCGGCGCAGGAACGCGTCCGGCAGTTCCTTCTCGTTGTTCGAGGT
>VAZM01000272.1:0-461 GCA_005883135.1 Alphaproteobacteria bacterium | reverse complement strand
GGAACTCGATGTCGGCCTTGTCGATCTCGTCGATCAGCAGGACGGGGCGCTTGTCGGCGGTGAACGCCTCCCAGAGCTTGCCCTTCTTGATGTAGTTGCGCACGTCCTTCACCCGCTCGTCGCCGAGCTGGCTGTCGCGCAGGCGGGTCACCGCGTCGTACTCGTAGAGACCCATCGTGGCCTTGGTGGTCGACTTGATGTGCCAGGTGATCAGCTCGGCGCCGAGCGCATTGGCGATCTCGTAGGCGAGGACCGTCTTGCCGGTGCCGGGTTCGCCCTTGATCAGCAGCGGCCGTTCCAGCGCGATCGCCGCATTGACCGCAACCTTCAGGTCCTCGGTGGCGACGTAGTTGTCGGTACCGGTAAAACGCTCGCTCATTCAGGCTCCCCGGCGGGCGCTACGCCCGAGTTCGAACAGATGTTTCAATTCGCAAGACTAGAGACCGACGCGCGGCATGCAA
>VAZM01000218.1:10978-15046 GCA_005883135.1 Alphaproteobacteria bacterium | reverse complement strand
CCAGTGGGCGCGCAGGCAGGCATAGCCCAACAGTTGCCCATCGTGAAAAGCGGGCCGCACCACGTTCATGTCCGGGAGATGGCTGCCGCCGAAATAGGGATCGTTGTGCAGGAAAACGTCGTTCTCGTGCACGTCTCCTGCAAAGGCGCTGACCACCGCGCGCACCGCGTCGGGCATCGAGCCGAGGTGGATCGGCAGATCGGGGCCTTGCGCCACCATCTCGCCGCGGGCGTCGAACACCCCGCAGGAATAATCGCCTGCCGATTTCAACAGCGGAGAATAGGCGGTCTTGGCGAGGACGACCCGCATTTCCTCGGCGATCTTGTAAAGACTGTTCTTGACGATCTCGAAGGTGGCGGGATCGCTTGGCGACGCATCGTTCATCGTCGTCTTGCCCCTTGTTGCCGACGCGTCAGCAGCACGAAGCCGTCGGCGTTCATCTCGGCTTGCCATCCCGGCGGAACGAGAATGGTGGATTCAAGTGATTCGATCACCGCCGGACCCGCGACCGCAAAACCCGCCGGCATGCGCTTGCGGTCGTAAATCGTCGCTTCGGTGAGGCCCGTGTCACGGAACCAGAGCTGACGCTTGGCCTTGACCGCATCTGTCCCGGCGCGCGCCACGCTGTCGCGGATCGCGAGCGGTGCCGTCGCGCCGATGGCGGTGACGCGGACGCTGACGATCTGCACCGGCTCGCTGCGATTGTCGTGACCATAGGTATGCAGGTGGCGATCGTGAAACTCCTTCGCGATCTCGTGCAGCGCGGCAGCATCGACCGGCCGCGCGGGAACGGGAACCGCGAGTTCGTGCGATTGGCGCGGATAGCGTGCATCCACGGCGCGCTCGAAGCGCCGCCGCTCACACGCCACGCCGGCCCGCTCGAGCATCGCCGCTCCCCTTGTCTCGAGCGCGGCGAACGCGGCCTCCAACGCTTTGGGCTCGGCGGCGACGGCCGGATCCAAGCTTTGCACGTAGTCGCGCTTGAGATCGGTGCCGATGAGCCCGAGCGCGGAAAACGCCCCGGGGATCGGCGGGCAGATGATCTCGGCAATGCCGAGTTCGCTGGCGAGCGCCGCGGCGTGCAACGGCCCGGCGCCGCCGAACGCGGCAAGCGCGAAGCTGCGCGGGTCATGCCCGCGCTGAACCGACACGATTTTGAGAACTTCCGCCATGGCGTGATTGACAACGTCGATCACCGCGGCCGCGGCCGTGCGCACGTCGACGCCGAGCGGCTCGGCGAGCCGTTCGCGCACCGCCGAGGCGGCCGCCGCATGGTCGATCGGTAGTTCGCCCGCGAGCAACGATGCCTTGTCGAGATAGCCGAGCAGCAGGCTGCAGTCCGTGACCGTCGGCTCGCTGCCGCCATGCGCGTAGCACACGGGTCCGGGATCGGCGCCGGCGCTCTTCGGCCCGACGCGCAGCCCTCCCGCCCGGTCCACCCATGCAATCGAACCGCCGCCGGCGGAGACTTCGGCCAGGTCGATCACCGGCACGCGGATCGGATGCCCGGTCCCGTTCATCCAACGGCTCATGCTCGATCCGCCGCCGACTTCGTAGTGCGGCGTCGTCTCATAGTCTCCGCCGCGGATCAGGCTCGCTTTGGCGGTGGTGCCGCCCATGTCGAATGACAGAAGATCGAGGCGTCCCGTTTGACGCGCCACCAGCGCCGCCGCCACGACCCCTGCGGCCGGCCCGGATTCGACGGCCATCGCCGGCATCGCGACGGCCTCTGCCGCCTCGAGGATGCCGCCGTTCGAGCCCATCAGAAACAGCGGCGGCAGCCCGCGGCCGCGCGTGACTTGACCGAGCCGTTGGAGATAGGAGGCGAGAATCGGCCCGGCATAGGCGCAAACCGCGGTCGTGCTGGTGCGCTCGAATTCTTTGATCTCCGGCAACACGTCCGAGGACAAATACACCGGCGCGTGCGGCAGCGCCGCCCGCAGCCGCTCGCCGAGTCGCCGCTCGTGCTCCGGGTTGAGAAAGCTGAACATGAGCGAGACCGCGATGGCATCGACCCGCGCCGCCTTGAGCGCCGCGATGAGCCCGTCGATCTCGTTGTCCGCGAGCGCGGCGACCACCGCGCCGTCCGCACCGATGCGCTCCGTGATCTCGAACCGTCGGCGGCGTGGGATGAGCGTTGCCGGCGGGTCCTGGAACAGATCGTAGAGGTCCGCGCGTGCCGAGCGCCGCAGCTCCAGCACATCACGGAAGCCGCGCGTGGTGATGAGCGCGGCGCGGGCGCCGCTTTCTTCCAGGATGGCGTTGGTCACCACCGTGGTCGCGTGCGAGAACAGTGAGACGTCCTGCGGGCCCAGCGCGTAGCGGCGCATCGCCATGTCCAGCGCGCAGAGCACGCCCTGCGCGAGGTCGCCCGGGGTCGTCGGCACCTTGGCCACGCCGACATGGGCGCCCGCATCGTCGACGAGAGCCACGTCCGTGAACGTCCCGCCGATATCGATCCCGATGCGCCAAGTCATGCCGTGCTTGCCCTTGGGGTGGAGGATTTATTGTAGACTGGATCGCCCGGCCCGCTAGGCACTTCAAGAAGGGCAGTCGCGCTGATGACCCATGTTCTGCACCGCCAGATCGGCCATTCCTATCCCGTCGCCGCGAGCGGCCGCGGCGCCACCATCCGCGACGCGGCGGGGAAGGACTATATCGATGCCTCGGGCGGCGCGGCGGTGTCGTGTCTCGGCCATTCGCATCCCGATGTTTTGGCGGCGATGCGCGAACAGCTCGACTGCCTCGCCTACGCGCATACGAGCTTTTTCACGACACAAGTTGCCGAGGAGTTGGCGGACGACCTCGTGACGCACGCGCCGGACGGCATGGGTCACGCCCTGTTCGTCAGCGGCGGCTCGGAGGCTATCGAGGCCGCGCTCAAGCTCGCGCGCCAGTATTTCGTCGAATGCGGCGAGTCGCAGCGGCAATACATCATCGCGCGACGGCAAAGCTATCATGGCATCACGCTCGGCGCGCTGGCCATCGGGGGCCGCGAGTGGCAGCGCAAACAATTCGCTCCGCTGTTGATTGAGACGCATCATGTCTCGCCGGTTTATGAATACCGCGACTGCCGCGCCGATGAGACGCCGCAGGCCTACGGCGAACGGCTCGGCCAAGAGCTCGAAGCAAAGATCGATGCGCTCGGGGGCGAAAACGTCATCGCTTTCGTGGCCGAGACCGTGGTCGGCGCCACCATGGGCGCGGTCCCGGCGGTGCCCGACTATTTCCGGCGCGTGCGCGAGATCTGCCGCCGCCATGGCATCCTGCTCATCCTCGACGAGGTGATGTGCGGCATGGGCCGCACCGGCACGCTGCACGCGTGCGAGCAGGAGGGGGTCAGCCCCGATCTGATGGCGATCGCGAAAGGGCTCGGCGGCGGGTACGCGCCGATCGGCGCGCTGTTGCTGCAGGAGAGGATTTTCCAAGCCCTCGCGCAGGGCTCCGGCGCCTTCCAGCACTCGCACACCTATATGGGTCATCCGCTCGCCTGCGCCGCCGCTTTGGCGGTGCAGCGGGTAATACGCCGCGACGATCTCTTGGCCAACGTGCGGACGCAGGGCGCGCACCTTTCGCGCCGTTTGAAGCAGCGCTTCGGCAACCATCCCTTCGTCGGCGACGTGCGCGGGCGCGGTCTTCTGCAAGGGCTCGAGCTCGTCGCCGATCGCGGCAGCAAGGCGCCCTTCGACCCGAAACTGAAGCTGCACGCGCGCGTCAAGCGCGAAGCCATGGCCCGCGGGCTGATGGTCTATCCGATGGGCGGGACGGTCGACGGCAAGCGCGGCGACCACGTCCTGCTTGCGCCTCCCTTCATCGTCGATGCCGCCGCCATCGACACGATCGTGGAGCGGCTCGGCGAGGCGATCGACGCGGCAACGGCGGCAATCGGATGAGCCGCGCATGGCCGCGAAATACTGCAGGAGGACGCTCATGAAGCGATCAATCGTATTCGCATTGGCGGTGGGTGTGTCGATCGGCCTATCGGCGCCGGCCCAGAGCCAAGACTTGGACGGCACGCTGAAAAAGGTGAGGGAGAGCGGGGTGATCACGATCGGTCATCGCGATAGT
>VAZM01000218.1:0-10873 GCA_005883135.1 Alphaproteobacteria bacterium | reverse complement strand
GGCCAATCTCAACGTCAAGTACAACCCGGTGACGTCGGCCACCCGCATCCCGCTGGTCGCCAATGGCACGGTCGACATCGAGTGCGGCTCTACCGCCAATATGAGCGCTCGACAGAAGCAGGTCGGGTTTTCCTACACGTTCTTCGTTCCGCAATTCAAATGGATCGCCCGTGCCGACAGGGACATCAACAGGGCGGACGATCTGCGCGGCAAAACCGTCGCGGTGACGGCCGGCACCAATACGGCGCTGTTCGTCAACAAAATGAACAATGAAGAGAAGCTTGGGATGAACATCATGCAGGGCAAGGATCACGCCGAATCCTTCCTGCTGGTCGAGACCGGGCGCGCCAGCGCGTGGATGGAAGACGACATCCTGATCGCCGGGTTCCGGGCGAATGGGAAAAAACCCGCGGATTTCAAGCTGCTCGAAAACGTTGGTCGACGCGACGCTTGCCGAACTGATGCGCTCCGGCGAATTCGAGAAACTCTACACGCGCTGGTTCGAGCATCCGATCCCGCCCAGGGACATCAACATCCAGCTGCCGATGTCGGATGCCCTCAAACGCACCATAAAGGAGCCGAACGACAGGCCGAATTCTTAGCCGTCGCCTCACTATGAACGTGGAGCTCAAGCTCAAGGTGGAGGATCTCAACGGCCGCTATGCTCAGGCGATCGACGACGGCAAGCTCGAGGCGTGGCCGGATTTTTTCATCGAGGATGGCCGCTATCGCATCACCACGGCGGCGAATTTCGAGCGCGGGCTGCCGCTCGGCATGATCTACGCCACATCGCGCGCGATGCTGCGCGACCGCGTGCGATCGCTGCGCGAGGCCAACGTCTACGAAGCGCAGCGCTATCGTCACGTGATCGGGCCGGCACTGCTCACGGCCGGCGAGGGGGGCGCCGTCAAGGCGCAGACGAGCTTCATGGTCGCGCGCATCATGCAGGGCGGCGAGACCACGCTGTTCGCCACCGGCTGCTACCACGATCACATCCTGTTCGATGCGCACGAGGCGCGCTTTGCCGAGAAGATCGTCGTTCTCGACAGCCGGCTGATCGATACCCTGCTCGCCATTCCGCTGTAGTCTCGCCGCATGCCCGAGCCTGCCGCCGCCTCGTCGCTGACGCGTCACCGCTCGTTCATGCTGTTCTGGTGCGCGCGCACCTTCACCAACGGCGCCTATATGATGCAAGGCGTCGCGGTGGGTTGGCAGATCTACGAGCTCACCAACGATCCGTTCGACCTCGGCTTGGTCGGGCTCATGCAGTTCCTGCCGTTGGTGGGGTTCTCGATCGTCATCGGCCAGGTCGCCGATGTGTTCGATCGTCGGCTCGTCATCGCCATTTCCCAGCTGGGGAAGGCGGCTGCGGCCCTCGCGCTCGCCGTCGGCACCGCGCGCAACGCGCTCACCCGCGACGCCATGCTGGCGATTTTGCTCGCCTCGGGCACGGCGCGGGCCTTCGAGATCCCGACCATCCACGCGCTGCTCCCCGGTATCGTGCCGGCGAAGCTTTTGCCGCGCGCGATCGCCGCCTCGGCAAGCGCGCAGCAGACCGCCGTCATCTGCGGACCCTCGCTGGGCGGGCTCCTCTATATGTTCAGCCCGACCGGCGTCTACGCGATCTGCACGTTGGTTTTCATCGCCGCGAGCGTGCTGATCAGCCTCGTGCGCGTCACGCCGCGCAACGAAGCGCGCAGGCCGGTCAGCCTGGCGACGCTGTTTGCCGGCTTTCGCTACATCCGACGCCATCCGATCCTGCTGGGCGCGATCTCGCTCGACCTGTTCGCCGTGTTGCTCGGCGGCGTGACGGCGCTGTTGCCGATCTATGCCCGCGACATCCTTGCGGCGGGGCCCTGGGCGCTCGGAGTATTGCGCTCGGCGCCGGCGGTCGGCGCGCTTGCCACCTCGCTCATACTGGCCCGGCGTGCGATCGGCGGGGACGCCGGCCGCATCATGTTTGCCGCGGTCGGCGTGTTCGGGCTCGCGAGCCTCGCCTTCGGGCTGTCGACCTCGGTCGTGGTTTCGTTTCTCGCACTGATGGTCTACGGCGCCTCCGATGCGATCAGCGTCGTCATCCGGCAATCGTTGGTGCAGATGCGCACGCCGCACGACATGCTAGGCCGGGTGCTGGCGGTCAACTCCATGTTCACGGGATCATCGGGCTCGCTCGGCGAATTTCGCGCCGGCGCCGTAGCGGCGGCGTTGGGCGCGGTGCCCTCGGCGCTGATCGGCGGCTTGGGCACCGTTGCGGTGATGGTGATCTGGATGTGGGCCTTCCCGCAGCTTCGCCGCGTCGACAAATTGGCGCCGGACGAGAGCCCGACGCCGTGAGCGCAACGCGCGCTAAGTCGAGAGCAGCACGGTCGAATTCCGCTATCGGGCCGAGTCCCGAAGGGATATGCTCGACGTCCAGTTCTGGTGTTCGATTGCGCCACGAGAGCGGCACGCAGCTGCGGGACTGCGGCGAATGCCGCTTCCAGATCAGAGCGACAGGTCCGAGAAACTGCCGGAGGAAAACATGGATCGGCGCCAATTCGTTGCCGGCGCTAGCGTCGGGGTCGCGGCCGTGGCGTCTGCGTTTCCACGGCCGGCGATCGCGCAAGGTGTGCGCGAACTCAAGATGGTCACCATCTGGCCCAAGACCTTACCCGGCCTGCAGTCTGGCGCCGAACGTGTCGCGGCATCTATCGGCGCGCTTTCCGGCGGCCGCCTCAACGTCAAGGTATTCGCAGCCGGTCAGCTGGTCGGAGCGTTCGAATCCTTCGACGCGGTTTCGTCGGGGCTGGCCGACATGTACCACGCCTCTGAAATCACGTGGGCCGGCCGTTCCGCCGCGTTCTCTTACTTTTGCAATGTGCCGTTCGGGCTCACGCCCTCCGAGATCAATGCCTGGGTCTACCACGGCGGGGGTCAGGCGCTGTGGGACGAATTGAGCGCAGGGTTCGGCCTCAAGCCTTTGATGTGCGGCAATACCGGTCCGCAGATGGGCGGTTGGTTCACCAAGGAACTGATCGGCGTCGAGTCGTATAAAGGCCTGCGCTATCGCATGCCCGGCGTCGGCGGCGAGGTCCTGCGGCGGCTCGGCGCCGTAGTTGTCAATCTACCGGCGAGCGAAATCATTCCGTCCCTGCGCTCCGGCGCGATCGACGCGAGCGAGTTCGCCGGTCCCTGGGTGGACATGGCGCTCGGTCTGAACAAAGCGGCCAAATATTACTACTATCCGGGCTTTCACGAGCCCGGAGCAGCCCTTTCGCTCGTCGTCAACAAAAAGCTGTGGGATAGCCTCGACCGCACCGACCGCAGTCTCATCGAGACGGCCGCGGCCGCGGAGACCGCGCTTTCCTACGCAGATTTCACCGCCAACGACGCCGTCGCGCTTCAGCAGCTCGGCAACGATCCTGCAATCGAGGTGCGTAAACTCGATGATTCCATCCTTGAGGCGCTCGGCAAGGTCTCCGGCGAAGTGCTGTACGAGACCAGCCGCAAGGACGACCTGACCCGGCGGGTGTACGACAGCTTCATCAAGTTCCGCACCTCGGCGCTGCGCTGGGGAGATGTCTCGGAGCGCGCCTTCCTCAATGCGCGCGCGCTGCCTTACCCGTACGGAGGATGACGGGCGCAGGCGAGTATCGGCAGGTCGGTAACAACGCACGGAGACGAACCTGGTGAGGTTTAGCCCCGGAGCGGCCTCCCATACCCCGAGAGCACGGGCAGGGGCGGCGCCAAGGCTCGGTGTCGCGAGTCGCCTGCTGTTGGCTTTCCTCGGGATCAGCGCGCTCGCGGTGGTGGGTGCGGGCGTCGCGATCTTTTCCTTCCGGGAAATCGCCGATGTTCTGGATCGCATCACGGCGAGACGGGTCCCCGCGGCGCTAGCCCTGCAGGAAGTGTCGCGGCAAGCCGAGCGAATTGCTTCGGCCGCGCCCGCCCTGCTCGCGGCCACCACCGCGGCCGATCATGCCGAGAGCTCTCGGAAGGTCACCGGCGAAATGGCGGAACTCGCGGCGCTGCTGCAAGGGCTGGAGCAGCGTGGTGCGACCGATAGCGTTGCGCTCGGCTCGATGCAATCGGCGGTCAGCCGCCTGCAAATCAATCTCGCAACGCTCGACAAGCTGGTCGCGGACCGCATGGTGGTGAGTGAATTAAAGCGCGGCCAACTAGGCACCGCGCTCATTACCCACAGTGACAGCCAACGCCTTTTGATGCCGTGGGTCCAGATCGTCGAGGGCGAGATCGCACAGGCGCGCAGGGTCGTCGACGACGCCCGGCTGCCGGCCGATCAACGTGCCGCGGCCGGCAGCCGATTGGCCGCATCGACGACATCGCTGCAAGCCTTGCAGCGTGTCCAGTTTCTCATCACATCCATAAGCGACCGGCTGCAGCAGATCGCCGCAACCGATGATGCCGACAGCGTGCGCGTGCAAGTGTTCCGAATCCAGCAGTCCCTGCGCGAGGCGCGGGAGACGGCGGCGGGCTTGGATTCGAGATTGCAGCCTCTTCTGACCGCGAAACTCGATGAATTCCGCAATCAATTCGACGGTATGAGCAGCATTCCCGAGCTGCGACTGCAGGAGCTTGGGATCGTGGCGCAGGCGACGCGGCATTTGACCGAGAACGCGGCGCTCTCGCGCGATGTGACGCAGGCGGCAGATCGCCTCGTCTCGCTGGCCCAGCGCGACATCGCGCAAGCCAATGACGACGTACAGTCAGTGGAAAGATTCAGCGCCACCGTCCTGGTCGTGGCCGTGGGGCTCAGTCTGCTCAGCTCCATTCTGATCGTGTGGCTCTACGTCGGGCGCAACATCGTCTCCCGGCTGCTGGCGCTTAGCCGCAGCATGCTGGCGATTGCCGAGGGCAATCTTGCGGTCATCCTGCCGACCGGGGGCAGCGACGAGATTGCTGAAATGGGGCGGGTCGTCGAGCTCTTGCGCAAGAACACCTTCGAACGCGACGAGTTGCTGATCGAGAGGGCGCAGGCGGCCGATCGTCTCGAGAAACAGGTGGAAGAGCGAACCGCGGAGTTGGCCCAATCGGTGAAGGAGTTGCGGGCGCTGGGTGAGGTCAGCCAGGCCGTCAATTCGACGATCGACTTGCAGACGGTGCTGTCCACCATCATTGCCAAAGCGGTGGAGCTTTCAGGGACGGAGGCCGGCACCATCTTCGTATTCGACCAGGCCAGCCAGGAATTTCAGGTGCAGGCCAACCACGGCATGGACGATGACTTGATTGCGGCAATCAAAGATCGCCACATCCGGTTGGGCGAGACGATGGTCAGCCAGGCGGCGCTCCAACGCAAACCCATGCAGCTGGCCGACGCCAAACAGGATACGTCGTCGCTCGTGCTCGATGTGGTTCAGCGCGCGGGATACCGTGCCCTGCTGACGATCCCGCTACTCGCTGCTGATCGGATCGTCGGTGCTCTGGTGGTGCGTCGCAAGGAGCCGGGCGAATTTCCGCAGAGCACGATCACCTTGCTGGAGACCTTTGCCGCGCAATCCGTATTGGCCATCCAAAATGCGCGGCTATTTCACGAGATCGAAGAGAAAAGCCGCGAGCTTGAACAGGCGAGCGAGCATAAATCGCGATTCCTCGCCAGCATGAGCCACGAACTGCGCACGCCGCTCAATGCAATCATCGGCTTGACCGAGATGATGGCGGCGAACCCAGTACGGTTCGGCACGGAGAAGGCGCTCGAGCCGCTCAATCGCGTGCATCGCGCCGGCACCCATCTCCTCGGCCTTATCAATCAGGTACTCGATCTTTCCAAGATCGAAGCGGGCAAGCTCGAGCTCAGCCCGGAGTCGGTCAATGTGGTGCGCCTCATCGACGAGGTTGTCGGCACCGCGCGCCAGCTCGCCGAGCAGAATAATAACCGCCTCGTCGTCGAAGCTGACGGCAGTCTGGGCGCGCTCACCGTGGACCCCATGCGGCTACGCCAGATCCTACTCAATCTCTTGAGCAATGCCTGCAAGTTCACCAAAGGCGGCGAGGTCGCGTTGCGAGTGCGCAAGATCGTTGATGGACGCAGCTGGATCGAGTTCGCCGTATCGGATACCGGCATCGGCATGACAGCGCAGCAGCAGGCGAAGCTGTTCGAGGAATTCAGCCAGGCCGATGCTCTCACCGCGCGCCAGTTCGGCGGAACCGGCCTAGGCCTTGCCATCACCCGCAAACTAGCGCGCATGATGGGGGGCGACGTGACGGCGGCGAGCGAACCGGGCAAAGGATCGGTCTTCACCGTGCGCCTGCCGGGCAGTGCGGATAGTCCGGTCAGGAACATCGTTGCCCCCAGGCAGCAGCCTACAGAAGCCAATTGCGTCCTGGTCATCGACGATGATTCGACCGCTCGCGAACTCCTATCGGAGCAGCTCAAAGCCGAAGGGTTTTCCGTCGCGACGGCGTCGGGCGGTTTGGAGGGGCTGAAGCTCGCGAGGGAGCTGCGGCCGAGCGTCATTACACTCGACGTGATCATGCCCGATTTCGACGGATGGTCGGTACTCGCAGCGCTGCGACAAGACAACGAGCTCGCGGAGATCCCCGTCATCATGGTGACCATCCTCGATCGCCAGCGCCGAGCCGTCGCGCTCGGCGCGGCGGGCTACCTCACCAAACCGGTCGATCGCGATCAGCTGCACAGGATGATCGAGCGATTTCGGACGCCGGCGAAGGCGACGCGGGTGCTGCTGGTGGAAGACGAGCCTTTCCAGCGCCAGCGGATGCGCGCCTGGCTGGAGGCCCAGCGGTGCACGGTCCAGGAGGCGGCAAACGGAAGGGAAGCGCTGGATCGTCTCAACCACGGCAAGCCGGACCTGATCCTGCTCGATCTGATGATGCCGGAGATGGACGGCTTTCAGGTGGTCGCAAAGTTACAAGGGGAGCCGGGATGGCGGGACATTCCGGTCATCGTGATCACGGCCCTCGATCTGGATGCGCCCGCTCGCGAACGGCTGAACTGCGGCGTGCAGTCCGTGCTGGTTAAGGAAACCTTCCGGCCTGCTGACCTGGTCGAACGCATTCGGCGAATCGCGCAAACCCAAGCGGCGGCCAAGGACGTTCAATCGGCATCGTGACCTAAGTGCTTCGCCGCGAAGGGGGTCAGAACCCGCTAGCGCGGGCCGGTAAAAGGAAGCCCCGCACGAGCGGGGCCCCAAGTCGTTTCGGAGGAACGTCGAACGTAGGAACCGCACAGAACGGTAACGATCGACGAATTGACCTTACCGTCGCCCCGGCGCTTGCACTGTGATCGCCGTCACAAAATGTGCCTTTCCCGGCTGGGCCGGTATATTTTGATGGATTTCAATGAGATGCGGCGGAGAGTTCGCGCGTTTCAGCGGCATTCAGAACAATTCAGGTCTGCCCCAAGGACTTAAGGCGGCAGCCGCGGCACAGTGCGTGCGTCGAGGGCGGCAGGCATCCGGTGCTTCTCGAGCAGGTCCCGCCAACCGCCGCCCAATGCGCAGCACGGAGATCTGCCATGAACATGCCGGTGACGCACGTTTTGCACCCCATGGCCGAGCGCAATCGGCCGCTCTGGCGTGAGATCCTCGATACGGTGATGCAAGGTGGTCCGCGAACGGCTGCGGACCAGGTCACCGAATATCTCGCGCGGCACCAATACGACCTGGCGCCGGCGGTGCGCATCGAACTCGAGCGACGCCACGTGTGCGTGTGAGCGCAAGCGAGAGCCTCGCACTCGCAGGGCGCGGGGGGTCCGCTGCGTTCGTGCGAGCCGGTCCAGTCGCTAGTTTCGCACCACCAGCACCGAGCACTTGGCGTAGCGGACTACGTGGCCGGCATTGGAGCCGAGGAAATAAGTGCGCACGGCGTGCCGGTGCGGTCGATGCGAGCTCATGACGATGAGATCGGGCTGCATGTTGCTCGCTTCTTCCAGAATCTCCTGATAGATGCCGCCCTGGCGCACGGTCGAGGAGACCCGCGAAGCCGGCAAGCCGGTCTCGTTGACGACGATGGAAAGCGCGTCTTCGGCCGCCTTGCGCTGCTGCACCTCGAAGTCGGGCGGAACGTACTCGGCGAGCATCACCGGCGTGAGCGGCAGCACATTGATGAAGCGGATCGTGCCGTCGGACGGGGCGGCCATCATCAGCGCGGTCGCCACCGCCGGCTTGGCCAAATCCGGATCCGCAAGGTCGATCGGAACCAGAATTCTCTTGTACATGGCAGCGTCCCTCTGTGAGCTTGCGTTTTCGGGCATATTGCCACGCCCGCGGGCGAACCGTGAGTGGCTCGGGGTCGATGCGCCCGGACGTGGTGGCGCAGGGCGCGCCGAGATGCGCGCGGCCGCGTGCCGTTTCGGCGCGAACGGGGCAAGGCCCACGCGCTCTTTTCCGCGCGAATGGGGCAAGCCCCACGCGCTCTTGTCCGGCGCGAATGGGGCAAGCCCCACGCGCGCTGGTCACACGCGGTCGGCCTCCGCCAGCGAGCGCGGGCTGACGAAGCGTTCGAGCCGGCCGCCCTGCGGATGCAGCTTGCGCCAGTCTTTCCCAGTAAAGTCGATCACGACGAGACCGGCGGTCGGTAGCCCCTCATTGAGCCGCTCGCGCGTTTCGACGTCGCCGGAGGCGATCAGCCGCCGCGCCGCATCGTGCAGCCCCGGGTTGTGGCCGACCATGAGCAAATTCCCTCGGCGCCAGCGTTGTAGAGGCGATCCTCGTAGACGACGCGCGGCGGAGCGGATAGCGCGGTAGCGACGCGCTCCCAGGTCTGCCGCGCGCGGTCGGCAGTCGACACCACCACCAGGTCGGGAACGAGCGCGTGCCGCGCCATATAAGCCCCGATCACCGGGGCATCGCTCTTGCCGCGCGCATTGAGCCGGCGCGCATGATCGCTCATGCCGCCTTCGGCTTTTTCTGTCTTGGCGTGTCGCAGCAACATCAGGCGCATGCAACGAGTGTCCCGAGTCCGAATTCGCAAACCTTTCTACGACCATCGATTTCCCAGACGCCGCAGTCTAGTGTGGCGGTTCAGAAGTCCGCATCATTCTGCAGCGAGTCCGAAACGCGGACTTCTGAACCAAAGCCACACTAGATCAATAGGTTGCTAGCGTCCTTCGATTCCGAAATTCGCAAACGAGGCTGCAGCACAATGATGCGAACTTTGGAATCGGGACACTAGCATGCCGCCCATCTGTTGACCTGCGGGGAAGAAAACGTGAACGCCTCCGAGCGGGCGTCGTACACGCCGACCTGGTACACGGCCACGATGGTGCCGGCATCGGCGCGCCCGCCGCTCACCTACGATCTCGATGTCGACGTCTGCGTCATCGGCGCCGGCCTTGCCGGCCTGACCACCGCCCGCGAGATCGCGCGGCGCGGGTGGTCGGTCGCGGTGCTGGAGAGCGGCCGCATCGCCGGGAGCGCGTCCGGCCGCAACGACGGCTTCGTGCTCCCCGGCTTCGCCGGTTCCATGGACAGGCTGGTGAGCCGCGTCGGGTTGGATCACGCCAAGGCGCTGTGGGCGCTCTCCGAGATGGGGCTCAAATACGTCCGCACCACCATTGCCGAGGCACGGATGCCGGGCGTTGCGCCGATCGCCGGCTGGCTCAGGGTGTCCAAGACCGATAACGGGGACGAATTGCTTGATGACGCGCAGCTCTACGGAGGAGAGTTTGGCACCGAGGTCGAGCTATGGCCGGCCGAGCGGGTCCGGGACGTTCTGCGAACCAATCACTATTTCCATGCGCTGCATCTGCCGCGTGCCTTTCACATCCACCCGCTCAACTATGCGCTGGGTCTGGCGGAATTGGCGGAAGCCGAGGGAGCGCGCATCTTCGAGGACACGCCGGCGCTGCAAATCGACGTCGAGGGCGTGCGCAAGCGCGTCGTCACGCCGGCCGGGCGCGTGCGCGCCCCGCATATCGTGCTCGCCTGCAGCGTGCATCTCGGCTCGCTCGCGCCGCGCATCGCCGGCACACTGGTGCCGATCTGGAGCTATACCATCACCACCGCGCCGCTCGGGCCGCGCCTGGCGCAGGCCATCACCTACCGCGGCGGCGTGACCGATACCGAATTGGCCAACAACCATTACCGCGTCGTGGGCAACGACCGGCTGCTGTGGTCGGGACACACCACCACATGGGAGGTCGATCCCAAACGCTACGCGCATCGGCTCAAAGCCGACCTGCTGGCGCTCTATCCGCAGCTGGGCGAGGTCGAGGTCGAGCACGTCTGGTCGGGCGTGCTCGGCAATGCGCTGCATCGGATGCCGCAGATCGGCGAAATCTCGGGCGGCCTCTGGCTTGCCAGCGCGTTCGGCGGCCACGGCTTGAACACCACCGCCATGGCCGGCAACATTCTCGCCCAAGCCATCGTCGAGGGCGACGACACTTGGCGATTGTTCGCCCCGTTCGAACTGGTGTGGGCCGGCGGACGCCTCGGCCGCGCGGCGATGCAGGTCTTTTATTGGTGGTTTGATACCCGCGAGCGCATGGCGGCACGCGCCGCGCGTCAGCGCGAGGAAGAGGACGAGCGCACGGCACAACGCACCGGGCTGCGCGAGGGCGACAGCGAGGCGGGCGTCGAGGCGCAGCTCGGCGCGGTGGTGCCGCCGGCGGAATTGCCGGCCGAGCCGGCACTCGCCGAATTGCCGGCCGATCCGCTTGCGCCCAAGGAGATTGGCTCACCTGCGATCGAGCGCGATGGCATCGACGCGCGTCTTCCGGCGCGCGCGCCGGAATAGGCTAGTGCCCGGTTTTCGAAGTTCGTGATACAGCGCGGCACACTCGAGTACGAACTTCGAAAACCAAAGGGCACTAGCAACTCTATGATTCTAGTGCCGCTTTTCGATTTGAAATTCCTGAGGCGGACTCGCGGCACACGGTGCAGGAATTTCAAATCGGCGGCACTAGCCCGAAAAC
>VAZM01000217.1 GCA_005883135.1 Alphaproteobacteria bacterium | reverse complement strand
TTCTCGAGTTCTTGGCGCCCGGGCCTTTTATTGATCATTGTGGGGAACCTCGTTCCGATTACGTGCCCATCGCTCAAACCATGTTCCCCAGGAAGCGCGCGCAAACTCAGTAATCTCTTTCTCCGGTAAAGGATCGATCCCAGCCGGGAAACGCAATACATCGCGGCCATCGATTCCAATCACGACGTCGATCGCTGCGGAGTGCGCTTGCGCCATGCGCCGGAATCCGACTCCGGTGAGTTCAATGGTCCCATCCTCATGGAAGGTAAAATCCAGGCCGGGGTCGAGGACACCCCGATCGGTAGGAAAAGACGCAGGGACCAGGGCTGGCGCCTTCCGCGCCCTAGTGGCGGCGTTTGAGTGCTCAGGTTTTGGTCGGCGCGTAAAGAGCGCTAGTTCACGAAGTACCTTTTCCGCCTCTGCCATGGCTCTCGCACAGTCGGATTGGCCACCTCGGCCGTGTTCGTCGAGACTCGTTCGCTCATCAGTCGGTATGTTCATGCTCTCAACCTCTCATCGGCAGCCTGGCGAATCAATTTCTCTCTCACACCAGTGACGAAGGACCTCTAACCATGAGGGCGGTGGAATTAGGGCTTGCTTCCTCCGAGCGTAGAAAATGATTTCAGTGTGACTTTGTGGCAACGGCAGGAAGGACCTGGCTCTGGATGACGCACAAAGGCCGTCCCGGGATCGGCCTGTGGAACGATAAGCGAATTTAAATCGTCCTATTGTGTAGCCAACGGCGGCTCCTGATGTGGAAGCAGGCCCGACAAATCGTCCTTCCGCAACGTTACTATCAATTATTTCAAGTGGTCCTAAGTGAAAGGCCGGCTGCACTATGATTTCCCTGTGACCGACCGTGTGGCCGGATTCATCTTCGGCTGTAAAGACGACGAACTGCTTTCCCTGGGAGACGGCGGCCAATGTCAAGACGTAACGCACTACGTTGTGTTGCAAGAATAGCCTCTTTATCTGCGCAATCGTCTGGTCCTTCTCTTTGGTATGGTCAAGTATGAAAGCCCGCATGGCCAATCCCAATGGATACGGCTTTCTGCTGCGATGCAAATTTGCGTCAGCGACAGAGGATGCTCGCTCGATTAATTCTTTGAGCTTGGCTTGAACGTAAGAACGCCGACTAGGATCGGGCATAATGAAGAGTCGTTGCTGTGTGTGGACGCCCGGTGGCGTGCGAACCGGCGCTCGTTGGTCAGGGCAATCACCCTGACGTGACGGCCAGAACGAACGCGAGAAGATCAGCCGCGTCCTCAGACGAGCTGACGGACGGCGTCCTGTACCAGCATGGTCCATGATTACTGGGGGTCAACACGCATTTTTTGGACAACCAGGAACCATTTCCCGCTGACTACGTTCGCTGCCCTGCTTGCCAAGAGAACGGTTGTGACGAGCGAAGCCTAACACGTTGTGCTCTGCCCCCGGCCCGTCGGCGGCATCGGCGGGTCGGGGCGCTGACTGCAAAGGCACAGCCAGACCTGCGAGATGAAAGCGCCGTGGACGGACCCGGACCTACGGGAGTTGTTTACGCTCTCAATGCTGGCCTCCTTTGGTTGTGGTCTCGCTTTGGCGGTGAATGACCTGCTGTTTGCCGCTATCTTTGCAGCCGCTATAGCCGTGACGATAATCGAGGGGACGATGCGCCAATTACGCTGACGCGGTTGCGTGTCTTAATCATCTTTTCGCTGTGGCGCGGACATCTTCTGACTGTCCATCCAGGCAATCTGCTCGGCAAGCACAACCCAACCGCGCGCGACTTCCTCAAATGCCCGCCTCAGTGATGGGTTCTTTGCTCGCGCGGCGCTCTGCTTAGCCTCGGAGGCTTTCTGTCGATACATATCCGCACGCAATGACATGTAGGCCGAACGCGCTAGATCAGGGTTGCCTCACTCAGACTAGAGTCGGGCGTAACGAGAACCCCGTCCTGCTTCCGCACGAAGGACGGGGTTCCGGAACCCTCGGGGCACTCTGAACTCCGGATTTGAGGGTTGAGGGCTCCGACTTAGAAAACAGTCGGATCCGTTAGAGGTTCCTGCGGGCGCTTTACTTTGATAGTTGCTGCAGCGCCAAGGCGCGCAGCCGCTCGATCCACTGATCCGAGCTCGCGCAAAGCCGCCTCGAATGCCGCAGACATGTTCGCGATGTCTTCCGGGCCCGAACGAATGATCGTCTTGTAGAAATGGTTGAATTGGCACTTGTTTAGGTCCTAGTACCACATGCCACACCAGTGAAATCAAACTGGATTGTTGCTCAAAGTCAACGCCCGCGCGAACGAAGTTCTGCGGCCTTCAATAAGCGCGCGGTCTTAAATTGATTTTGGGTAGCGCTTCCCGCCGCCAGTTCTTTGCGGCCAGCAGAACCAAAGGCGAGCCGATCAGGTTGATTGTTTGGTCACGCGCGCCGTGAAAGCCCGGCGCGTGTGGCATATCCCGGCCCGCCCCTGCCACGAGGCGGGTCGGCCCAGCTCAGCCCTTAACCCGCCGGCTGGATTCACGAGATCAAGTTGGACGGTTTTCGCATGCTGGCGCGACGTGATGGCGCCGGCGTGCGGCTTCTGACTCGACGCGGGATCGATTGGACTACCCGCTATCCAGCCATCGCCGCCGCCATAGCGGCTCTTGCTTGCCGTTCCTGCCTGATCGACGGCGAAGTCGTGATCTGCGGCGAAGATGGCATCCCGGTATTCGACCGACTGCGCTACGGCCGCCACCCTCAATCCGAGGCGGTGTTGTTCGCCTTCGATCTCCTCGAACTCGGCGGCAAAGACCTACGTCGCACGCAGCTAGAGGAGCGCAAGGGAGTACTTGCCAAGCTGGTCCGCAAAGCTTCCTGGGCCGTGCAATTGAATGAACACATCGCTGAGCGAGGCGACATCGTTTTCCGCCTTGCCTGCAGCTCGGCTTCGAGGGGATTGTGTCCAAGCGGCTCGGCTCGCCCTATGTCTCCGGCCGCTCACGGCATTGGATCAAGAGCAAGAACCCGACGGCACCGGCCGTGAAGCGAGGGGCGCAAAACGATGGCGATGATAGAAGCCGGCCAGGACGTTCTTATTCTTAAACGCGCGTCAGCAAGCCGCTCTTCAGGCCACTGGAGTGATGACGATTTCGACGTGCTGGCTAATGGCGTCGTGGTCGGCCGCATCTTCAAGGCGAATGCCACACCCGTGGGAAGCCCCTGGATGTGGACGCTGGCTTTCGGGCACCACAAGGATCACACGCCGACGCACGGCTATGCTGCGACACGCGAGGCCGCCATGGCAGCATTCGCAAAAAGCTGGCGAAGAGAATGAGCGATCAATCTACGCCGCCGCAGTGCCCTTGGAAATTGTCGTTGTGCCAGCGTCGATACCGCAGCCATAGCGCAGGAATAAGCGATTGTACGGCGGGGTCATGCGGCCAGCGCTGGCGGGCATAGTGGCGCATGGCTGCAAGGCTGTTCAAACTCGGGATATTTGGATCGTCACGCATATTGGCGATTAACGCATTTTCAGCAGGGTTGTGGCGCGGCCGTAGCCCGACGAGCCATCTCTGTGTGTCATTCATGTTTGGCGCTTCTGCTGCCAAAACCCAGCGCACGGGAAGCTTGTCGATGCATCCGGCCCGCAGGTTGTGACTAACAAGGCCCGGATCGCGACAGCAATGCCACACCGCCGCCCGGGCTGGGTGAGAACGGCGCGGGAGACGTGGCCACGATGACGCCGAACGGGCCATCGTGACCGAAGCGACGACTCAGCCGCGTGTCGCGTTCCGATGTTCGAAATTAGAAGCCAAAGGCACTGAATTCTAGGGCGGAACAGCCCCTCTTACCGCGATTAAACAACCGCCACGTGGCGCGAACCAATCTGGCCATCGGAGTCCTCCCTCGTATGGATAAAGTGTTGTAGCGTGGTGGCTGCGTTCGCGATGTGATGCACATCACAAAAAAGCTCTTTGTATCCCTAAAAAAGCTTGAGACGCGCGGGTATAGCCCCGAAATTCGGACGCGCCGTGGTGGAAGCTGTCGGCGCGCGGGGTGGCGTGACAATGCGCTTCTGCTTGCCTAGCAAGATCATGAACCCTTTGAACGCGAGCCAATCGACCATGTGCGGGCTCGCATGGAAGCGTTACTTCAAGGCAAACGCCGCTCCGCAATGTGGTGCTCGATCCAAGCGGACAGGCAAGCCCTGCCGAGCGTCAGCCATGCCGAACGGCCGGTGCGAGGGTCGCGGCGGCAAGAGTACTGGGCCGCGCACGCCGGAGGGCCTGGAGCGCAGCAGGCGGGCAAATTGGAACACGGGGTCCACCGCGATCAATCTTAATCTCCAGGTGAAGGCCATGGTTGCGCAGCAGCACCGCCGATGGCGTGCTCGCCTCACCACGATAACCCGCGAATTGAGCGGGCCGCGCAAGACCGGTACTCGTGCCATCGCCCAGTCGCGCCAGCAAATCGGTGCCTTGTACTAAGTACGAGACAACGTCACGGTGGCTGCCGCGGGCCAGTGGGACGCTCTCATCAAGCATCGCGCGCCCGCGCGCCACGACTCGCTCACCGCGTATTTTGTTGTACGTACTTGTGCGGATCGCGCCGCCGTCCTCCGAGATGGCATCCGTGCCATAGAGTGCATCGTAGAGGCTGCCCCAGCGGCAATTACCGCGACCTCGTCATCGACATTAGTGGTGCGGATAGCAAAATCGTTCCCTTTGGGCAGAATATAGCCGATGTCACGCAGAAACCGCTCGTAGTCGCCCAGATCAAGTCGCTCGCCGAAGCGCTCACGATGATATTGATCGATGGGGGACTGAAGCTCGTCGCGAACCTGAAGCAGCTGGCGATTGCGCGGGCCGTAGTCGTGCAGCAACTCGGCAAAGCCACTCCAGAACGCTTCAGCAGAAATACTCGTTCTGGGCGTTGCCTCCTGTTCGATGAACTCATGCAAGGCCTTGTCGACCCTCAAGCTGCCGATCCGGACGTAATTCATATGTGGGTCGCGCGCCATTTAGAGTCGCCTTTGCGAGAAGAGATTAGAATTCCAGCGCTCTCATCTCGTGCTCATCAGGGCTGCTGGGCGACAAGCTCATAAAAACAGGGCGTGAATCGAGTGCAGAGGACTGGAAAGTCTGAGCTCGCATGATTGTACGAAACAACTTGCGATCATCGGAGAGGTTGTGTGGTCACGTTTCGGAGGGGCCAACCTTTCTCCAGCATGAAAACGGTACCTGGAGCTGGATCATGGCCAATAGGCTGGACCTCGACATAACCGTCGCGCCGTCCTCACCCACCTGGCATACGGTCCTCGATATTGTTGGCGACCTCCTCACAAACCGCTGCCAACTCAAGAAGCTCTTGTTTTATCGACGGCTCTTCGGCCGTTTCGGCAAGTTGCCGAAACTTTGCCGCTTCGTCCCGAAGATAATCAGCCCAATCCATGCGACGCGAACGATGTTCGAAGGCTCGGACGATCGCCCTCGGCCAGCTGCTCTCGATGCACTTTCAGCTCCTGCTCGCGCAGATAATCATGCAAACACTATAGAAGTTTCGGGAGGTGAATACTGGCATCTCTTCGAGCCTATTGAAGTAGCTTAGGCTGGGTACCGCCAAGTTCTCAAAGATTCTCCCCTCGCCGCGCCGCCAAGCTGCCGCCATCGGAGCTAAAGGCAACAAACGCCGAAGCTAAAAAGGCGGTTTGATGGCAAACTGGTCTTCGTCGTCCCCGACGAGAGGTCCTTCGAGGATGACGATGTTTGGTCTATCAGGTCTCTGCGGCCTTACTGCGATCGTCGCAGCGAGGGTCGGCGTTGTTGCGAGTAAGGCCAGTGCAATAGATGCGCGAAAATGCATTCATCTACGATAGCCATTAGGGACTGGCGAAGGAAATCGATCTCTCCGTCCGCAAGCGAAAACAGCGGAGACCTCCAAGGAGATAAATGCCATGGCACTGGACGTGGTGTCGGAAACAGGAAACCCGATGCGATTTACGGCATTCGTCCCACTACAGGCCGCTCAAGGGGCGCTTCCCCTCTTTTGGTATCTCTCTGGTCTAATCTGCACGGAGGAAAATTTCACCGTGAAGGCGGGTGCACAGCGGATCGCGGCCGAACTCGGGCTCCTGCTGGTTGCACGTGACACAAGCCCGCGCGGGGATGGAGGACCGCGGGACCCGACGGGCTCATACGACTTCGGACTGGGAGCCGGGTTTTATGTCGACGCAACGCAACCGTCATGGTCCCGGAACTACAGGATGGCGGGTTGTATTGAGCGTGAGCTTCCCGCACTGCTAGTTCTGAGCTGCCCGCTATGGGCCACTCCATGGGCGGACATGGCGCTCTCACAATCGCCCTGCGCAACAAAGATCGCTACGCGGATC
>VAZM01000271.1:20125-31210 GCA_005883135.1 Alphaproteobacteria bacterium | reverse complement strand
CGACCGGCGTGAGCCGCACCGTGGTCCGCGAGGCGGTGGCGGCGCTGCGGGCGGACGGCCTGGTGATCACGCGCCAAGGCGTCGGCGCCTTTGTCCCGGAAAACGCCCGCCGCCCGCTGCGTATCGAGGTCGATCCGCTGTCACCGCTGCGCGCCGTGCTCGACGTGATGGAACTGCGGACCGGCATCGAGATCGAAGCCGCGGGGCTCGCCGCCGAGCGCGCCTCGGCGGCCCAGATCCGCAAGATCGTCGAGTGCTTGGAGGCGGTCGACGCCGCGCTCAAACGCGGCGCGGACGCGGTCACCCAGGATTTTGCGCTCCATTGCAGCATCGCCGACGCGACAGGAAACCCGCAGTTCCGGCGCTTTCTCGAGCATCTCGGACGCTTCATCATCCCGCGGCAGACGATTCGCGGCGGGCCGGGGATGCCCAAACACGCCTACAGCGAGACGTTCCAGCGCGAGCATCGCGACATCGTGCAGGCGATCCGCGGGGGAGCCGTGTTGCAGGCGCGCGCGGCGATGCGCCGGCACCTCGTCAACAGCCGCAAACGCTATCAGCGGCTGGCCGCAAAGCTCGGCAGCGGTTAAACGGCGTTCGACGACATTGAAATCAGCGCGAGCGAAATCATGCAAACGGTTTTGATCACCGGCGCGGCTGGCGGCATCGGCACACGGCTGCGGCAATTGCTCAAAGGCATCTATCCCAACATCCGGCTGAGCGACGTCAAGCGCCCTGCCGATCTCGCGCCGGACGAAACGTTCGTCCAGGCCGATCTCGCCAATATGGCGGAGGTCGAGAAGGCCGTTGCCGGCGTCGAAGGCATCGTACATCTCGGCGGTTTCTCGGTCGAAGGAGCGTGGGACACCATTCTGCAATCCAACATCATCGGTTGCTACAACCTGTTCGAGGCGGCGCGCCGCCACCGCGTCGAGCGGGTGGTGTTCGCCTCGTCGAACCATGTGATCGGTTATTATCCGCGCCGGCGGCGCATCGGCGTCGACGTCGCGCTGCGTCCGGACTCCCGCTATGGCGTCAGCAAGGCATTCGGCGAGGCGCTCGGCGCGCTCTACGCCTTCAAACACGGGCTGCGCGTCACTTGCATCCGCATCGGCAATTTCGGCGATGCGCCGGTCGACCGCCGCCGGCTGTCGATCTGGGTCGCGCCGCAGGACCTCGCGCAGCTCGTGCGCATCGGCCTCGATCACCCCGACGTCCGCCACGAGATTTTCTACGGCGTGAGCGACAACGTGCGCGGCTGGTGGGACAACGCCGCCGCCTTCCGCCTCGGCTATCGGCCGCAAGGCCGCTCCGAGGAGCACAGCGCCGCGGCGCTCGCCGCCGACGCGAAGCTTCCGCCCGATCCGGTGGGGGAGTGGTATCAGGGCGGGCCGTTCTGCAGCGACGAGTTCAGCGACGGCATCGAGCGCGCGCCGCTATGAAGGCGGCCGGTTAAGCCCTACAGGCTGCGCCCGTCGAAGGCCGCGGGCGCGAGCGCCGCAACGTCGATCTCGTCGAGACAGCGCACATTGACCGCAATCATCTCGTTGCCCTGCGGATTGGTTCCGCGTGAAAACGCGCCGACCCCGCACTGTGGGCAGAACAGGTGGTGGATGGATTTCTTGCCGAACTGATAGTCCTTGAGGGCTTCCTCGCCCGCGCGCAACGCGAAACTTTCCGCCGGCACGAACGACCACAGCGCGCCGCGCTTCTCGCAGATCGAGCAGTTGCAGGACGTGACCTTGCCGAGATCGGTCGTCACCTCGAAGCGCACCTCACCGCAATGGCAACCGCCGGTATAGGTCTTGGGACCGGACATATCGACATCCCCTAATCGTGCTGAAACTCGATGCGTTTGTCGGGCCGCTCGAGATCGACGTGCAAGGCCTCGCACAGCCGGTTCGAATAGTTCCACATGCCGCAAAACACCGTCAGCTCCACGATCTGTTTTTCGCTGAAGTGCTGGCGCATCGCCGCGAAGGCATCCGCATCGTCCCGCGCGGTGAGCAGCGTCACGGCTTCGGCCCAGCGTATCGCCGCCTTCTGCCGCGCGTCGAGATCGGGAGAACGCATGTAATCGCTGCCTTGCGCCGCCTTGATCTGCGCCTCGGTGAGGCCGACTTTTCTGCCCAACGCCACGTTGTGCGACATGCAATAGGCGCTGCGGTTGAGTGCCGAGGTTTTGATGATGACGAGCTGCTGGATCTTCACGTAGTCCGGGTCCGATTTCACGTTGTCGAGGCGGATCGCCGCGTTCGGCAGCATCCAGCCGGCGAGCGCGGCCGGCTGGTGGGCGAGCACTTGCGAGAAGTTGCTGATGCGTCCCCACTGCTGGCGCACCCCGTCATAGACGTTGCGGGTCTCGGCATCGGCCTCCTCGGGCTTGATCATTCGCACGCGCGCCACCGGGAACCTCCTGTTGCGGGCAATCTAGCGCAGAGGCCGAACAAGCGCCGCACAGCTGTGAGTTGCATTAAGGGTCCATTTTTTACGCGCCGGGAAATAACTACCGTGTCGCCCAGCTCAGCAAAACAACTTACAGTTGCTTTCGTGTCGGACCGGCCGACGCCGACATCGCGAGCGCCCATCTGCAGATCGACCGATTCCTGTAACTAGATACAGGGTGTCTTTCGGACGCGCGTTCCGACCCGGGTGAAGATCGCCGGCGCAGAGCCCCTCCGCGCTCATCCGTGCTGAAATTCGATATTGCAACCTTTTTCGATCGATATTTGCTCGAGCGCCTCCATCGCTCCCTTCAACAGACCGACCTGCTCGGCATCGGTCGCCTTGCCGCCTTGCATGTTCGCAGCTTCCTCGCGGGTGATGCGTTTTTGCTCCTCGCCGATCTGGCGGCACGTCAAGTGCTCGAACGTCGAGGGCGAGACGTAGATGGGATCGATGGTGTCGGGATTGGTTGCACACGCGCCGACGACTGCCGTGATTGCAAGAGCAACGTATATGCGCATAGTCCGCCGCAGTACGGTGGTTTTGAGGCGACATTTTGCACGGTGCAACTTGCGGTGCAAGTTGGCGCCTCGGCAGCCTTGCCTTGCGAGCTGAGATGGCGATGCCAGCAGGCGCGTGCCGCCGACGCTGCCTGGATTTGTCACCGTTTCACAGTGGGCTCCAAGGCGCGACGCTCCCGCGCCCGTCGCGCTCGCGGCGAATCGCATGATGTTTCGAGCAAGCCGCGCGGCGATGATTCGGCGGCCATTCCATGGTCCGGCTGCTGGCGGAACCCCATTCGCAGCACGCCATCCGGCAAGCCGTGCCGTTACATCTTGGCGCGTTGGCTGCGAAAGGAGCTCCCTTCGCAATGTTTGTTTCCCGTCATGAGCGGGATCGCGCGCGCCGTTACAAAAGGCCGCGTCCGTCCTGCGTGCCGGGGAAGGGGGCCAGCGGGCGCCAGCCGGCGGGAATTGTGAGCAGATCCAAGGACATATTCTCGCGATACGCGATGCCAGGTGCCAGCGCGTGTGTCGAGGCTTGAGCCCCCTGCTGGAAGCTTACGCGGCAAACCGTGGTAGCATCGATCGAGCGATGCGACCCCGGCTGATGACACTTTCTGGCGAGACGCCATGAGAGCGTGCGGTTGCGTGGGCAGGCCGATCACCGATCTCTACCTGCCGAAAGGGTATCGCCCCCGCTATCTCACGATGAACGAGCTCTTACAGCAGGCGGGGCGAGTCGAAGGCGAACGCTTTGAAATCGACGTGGTGCGAAAGGACGGCCGCAAGATCAAGGCGGAGATATCGATGACCGGCGTGCGCCGGCGTGGCGGAAATGTCTACAACCTGCTGCTGCGGGATATCAGCGCGAAAATGTCCGCGTAGGAATGGATGCGGTAAGCCTGCCGGGGAGGGAGCCGCCGCTCGCGCTATTTGTCCTTTTTCAGGTGGCTGAGCTCCGTCACGAGCTCGGGGAACGGCTGATACTGCGCGGCGCCGCAGTGTTCGTTATCGGCGTCGACGAATTGGTTCATGCGGCCGGCGAAGAAGATCACCATCTTCTCCTTGCGCCAATCCGGGGCGGTGGCTCGCAAGCAGAGGAAGTAGCGGCTCTCCGTACCGAACTGGGTGAGCGCGGGGGCCGAGATCGAGGCCTCGCGCGCGTTGTTGAGCTCAGCCGGATGGGCTTGCACGTATGTGAGGATGTCCTTCTTGTAGTTTTCCGGAACCTTGTTGGCATCGACCCGCTTGTCCGGCTGGGTCCCGAATCCGAGCTCCGAGCAGCCGGCGACCGCGGCCGCAAGCGCGAGCACAAGGCAGATCGAAAGCGGTCTCGAGATACCGGGCTTGAGCGCCACCGCGTCCCTCGCCGAGGTCAGGCCTGTTCGCCGCAATTTACCGCACACGGCAAGTGACGCAAATCGGTGCGCATGGATTAAGTCGCTTGGAGAATGAGCCCGTGCGTGCCCCGGAAACCGCTACGTGTCGTCGCGGCTGCCAGGATCGGCCGTCGGAATGCGGATCACGATCCAAATCATCATGTCCCAGGCGTTGCGGATGCCGGCGAGCAGCAGCGTGATCTGCCCGGCCGCGAGCAGGTCGAGCCCCGCTTCCGATTGCCGCCAAAGGAACAACGCGGCGAGCAACAGCAAGAGGTGGCCGACGAGCGGGAACCCCGCGTAGAACAAGCGGTCGACGATGTCGACGTTGAAACGGCGATGGACGAACAGCTCGATCCACACGCTGGCCGAATAGATCGCGCCCGCGACCCCGACCAGCGCCAGCAAGCTCGCGAGCGTATGCCACTCGTGCGTCGGGACGAGCGCCACCACGGCGATCACCAGGACCGTGGTGAAATGCACCACGGTCGGGCTGATGAAGGCCTTCACGCCGCGGGATCCTTCTCGGTGAAGACGCTCGCGCCGATCGAGGCCGCGACGAACATGAGGCCGACCAGGGTCGCCGCCGCCGTGCCGACCAACACGTCGAAGTCGTGCCAATCCTCGACCAGCTCTGCGAACGAGGTATCCATCGTCACCGAGAGCGGCCCGCGCTGCGGGCGCGATTGCCGCGCGTCAGCCCCGCCAAGCTCGAGGATAGCAGCAATGTGGGCGGGCGTAACTCAGGCGCCAGATAGGGCGGTCACCGCGCCGGGCGACCTTCCCGTTCCTCAATAACAGTGGTGCCTGAAGTCCCGCTTTCCCACTCCTCCACGGTGCGCATCCGACCTTCAGCCTCGGTCCGCACGCCGAATCCGCCAGGGCCGATCACCACGCCAATTCCCGGCGACGCCGGCCGTTCCTCCACAATCCTGCATCGCTTCGTGCTCGGCTCCTGAACGATGTAGTAGTCCGCAAGGACGGGCGTAACGACGAAAGCCGCCAGAGCGGCGCCGGCCAAAACTGTTCGCATGGGAAGCCTCCCTTCAAACTCGGAGATGAGTGACCTTCAAATTCGGATGAAGGTGCTGGGTTCCAACTAGCTGCGCGATATTCGCGGCGGCTCTCGCGCACGTACGTTATTACCGCAACGATCTAGTTTCTTGTCGCTCAACGCACAGACACCGCGCGCGGAAGCGGCTACTTTCGCCTGCGGGTGGGGGATTAGGCTGTGCCTATTCGCGCTCTTTTGGACGAGGCGCAGGGGGCCGAAGGGCCAGTATTTGGCCCGGAAGACCTTATGGCTATCGTCGCCGCTTACGAGCGCGCGCTTGAACGATTGAACATCGCCGATCGCAAAGGCCCTCTGGCTCTATTGGTCGCCAAGACTACCCTCCAGATGGCGAAAGAAGGCGAACTCGACCCCAAGCGCTTGAGTGAACGAGTGATCCGGCTGCATCGGCTCAGTCCGTCGATCTAAGATCGAGTTTTTCCAGGGATTATCCGCCAACGCCGTGTGTTGGGTAGCGTACCGACGACTCCCCTTCGGCATGTCTAATTGTCGGTGCTCATTTGCCAGGGATCGGCTTCGTTGAAAATTCGCAATCGGCTTCTTGCCTCGCTGAACACGGAAGATTTAAGGCTCTTCGGGAGTCATCTTCGGGAAGTACCGATAGAACAAGGGAGTTGCTTGAGGAGCCAGGCACTTCCGTGGAGACGGTTTATTTTCCACAGAACGGAATGATTTCTCTCATTGTACAGATGCCCGAGGACAACAGCGTCGAAGTTGGAATGGTCGGTTCGGAGGGGGCCGTCGGGATGGCGGTCGGGTTGGGATCACGGGTGTCCTTAATTTGTGCCCTCGTTCAAGTCTCGGGCACTGCCCTTTGCATTCCGGCCTGGCTCTTCCGCAACGCCGCCGTCCAAAACGTGCACATTCGCGATCTGATAGTCAGGTACTCAGAGCTTCAACTCGGTCAGATACAGCAGACGGCAGGGTGTAACGCTCTACATGCCGTGCCCGGCCGCCTATGTCGTTGGCTATTGCAGACAAGCGACAAGATCGAGAGCGATACCATTCCATTCACCCATGATTTTCTTGGCAACATGCTCGGTGTGCGACGCTCAACCGTATCGCAGATATTATCCGAGTTTAGTGCCGCCGGCCTACTGGAGAGCCATCGCGGTCAAATCACGTTGCTCAAACGCGGAGAGCTCAAAAAGAGGGCTTGTTCATGTTATGAGATCGTTCGGCGGCACATCGATCGGTTGCTTCCTCAGGCTGATAAAGCCCGAGTAGATTGAGCGACGCAAGGAAGTGCTAAAGCTTCGTCCGCAGTTTTCGCGTCCAATCAACGCGTCGCGCCAAACGACAATAACGTTCGGCTGAGAATTCAATCTCTGACGCATGGCAGTCCTTTTTCAATCGGCGGCTAATCAACCCGGGGCCGTGCGCCAGTTGGGACCGAGACCAGGCCGACGGGAAGGCGCTAGACAGGGGCGGCGGAATTAGGCAGATACAGCCAATCACCAGGCTGGCGATAGGCGGTGACTGAGAGATGACGGGCTCTCGGCAAACGGCAAGGCGAAGAGAGTGAAGCTCTCGCCTGAGATGCCCCCGCAGCGGGCGCATTTCGCAAAGCAGATCGACGTGGTGGCTTTGAATGGCTCGTCGGTTTTCCGACGGTCGGAGCGTGGCTGAAGGAAGGTCGGCTGTGCTGCCGTGTACCACAACCGCCTTCGTGACTACCTCGAGCATCCGCTATGGCTTATCCACCGATCCCTCCAAAGCCAGTCATCGAACCCGGCGCTAATGAGGACGACAAGTCCACGACGCACCCGTTACACGTGCGGATTCGGCAACAGGAGATTCTCGCCGACCTGGGGGTGCTGGCGTTGCAGGGGAGGCCATTCCTGGAGTTGTTGAACGAGACCGCTCGCCTGACTGCGGAAGGCATGGAAGCGGAGTTTTGCAAGGTTTTGGAGTACTTGCCGGCTCAAAATCGGCTGCTGGTTCGCGCAGGTGTTGGCTGGCATCAGGGAATCGTCGGTGTTGCAACCGTCGGGGCTGATCTCGAATCCCCTTCTGGGTTTGCCTTGCATACCGGTAAGCCAGTCATCAGCAATCACCTGGAGAATGAGCAACGGTTTAGAACGCCGGAACTCCTGGTCGAGCACGGCATTCGACGCGCCATGAACGTCATCCTTCAGGGCGATGGCTCGCCCTACGGCGTGCTGGAGGTCGACAGCCGGTCCGAGGGGGAGTTCAGCGAGAACGACGTCTCGTTCCTGCAAGGGGCAGCCAACATCCTGGGCATGGCGATTGAGCGGCAACGGTATGAGCTTCGACTCAAGGCGGCGCTCGACCGCCAGCAGATGTTAGTGAAAGAGACGAGCCACCGCGTGAAAAACAGTCTGCAGATGGTATCCGCGATGCTGAGGCTGCAGGCAAATACTGTCGGGGATGACACGCTGAAACAGCACTTAGCTGAGGCGTCAAGTCGGGTTTCCGCCATCGGACGCGCCTATGAGCGGCTATCCTACGACCCAGATGTCGAGAACATTAATCTTGGAGCCTATCTGCAAGAAGTATGTAGGGACGCAATCAGCGGGCTCTCCCAGTGCAAGCTCGATTTCGAGCTCGTCGACGAAATGCAGCTCGATACGGATCGGGCAATTTCGCTGGCGCTGGTAATCAATGAGCTTGTTACGAACGCGGTCAAACATGGATTGTCGAATCGGTCGGATGGCCATGTTTGGGTTCGTTTGGCTCGAAACGACGAAAATAGTGCGGTCATATCCGTGCGCGACGACGGCGTCGGGCTGCCGCCCGATTTCGATCTCAGGAGGAGCAAAGGACTGGGGATGCGCATCGTCGCCGGGCTTTCAGAACAATTGCAGGCCGCCATCAGCCATCGCGGCGGTTCAAACGGTACGGAATTCGTGCTCACCTTCCCGCTTCGACGGCGGGTTGATCGCTGAGCGTTTTTGTATGCGGCGGCGGAGACCTGCTAACTGCGATCTCAGGCGTGCGGGAGACCTTTGCGACCAGATCACCCTCAACAGCGGCGTTGTGGAAACAGAGAGCGGCGTGCGTCAGCTGCACCCCGTCGTCGAGCCGCACGTATCGCACTTGAGGCAAGTTCCGTTCCTCACGAGCGTGAAGTTGCCGCATTCGCCGCAGGCCTCGCCCTCGTAGCCTTTGGCCTTCGCCTCGGCGCGCTTTTCGGCCGCGAGCGCCCGCGCGCTGGCGCGCGTATCCGCGAAGTCGCTGCGCACATGGGCGATCTGCTGCTGCTCGAGTTGCTCGGCAGGCGAGAGCTTCTGCTCGGGCTCGGCCTTGAGCGCGGCAGTGCCGTCCGCGCGCGCCTCGCGGCCGGCGAACGCCGTCACCTTGGCGCCGCCGGGCGCGCCCCGCGCGCCACCCTCCCCGCCGCCGATCGGGGAGGGTGAACGCGCCTCAGGCGCCGCACCACCCGCCAACACCGAAAGCTTGTCCGTGCGCGAGCGCGTAAGTCCCTTCGACACGTATCGCGTCGCCGCGCCTGCTCCGGGCTTGCCTTCCTCGACACCCTTGCCGAGCGCGTCGAAGCCGCCTTCGGTCGGATCGACATGGGCGAGGTCGAAGCGCTCGAGATAGCTCACCGCCAGCTCGCGGAACACGTAGTCGAGGATCGAGGTCGCGTATTTGATCGAGTCGTTCCCCTGCACGGGACCCGACGGCTCAAACCGCGTGAAGGTGAATGCGTCGACATATTCGTCGAGCGGCACGCCGTATTGCAGGCCGAGCGACACCGCGATCGCGAAATTGTTGAGGAGCGAGCGCAGCGCCGCGCCCTCCTTGTGCATGTCGATGAAGATCTCGCCGAGCCGCCCGTCGTCGTATTCGCCGGTGCGCAGATAAACCTTGTGGCCACCGACCACCGCCTTCTGGGTGTATCCCTTGCGGCGGTCCGGCATGCGCTCGCGCTCGCGCATCACCACGATGCGCTCCACCACCTTCTCCACCACCTTCTCGGCGAGCGCGGAGACGCGTGCCGCCGCCGGCTTTTCGACGAACGCCTCGACGACGTCGTCCTCCTCGTCCTCCTCGGCGATCAGTTGCGACTGCAGCGGCTGCGAGAGCTTCGAGCCGTCGCGGTAGAGCGCATTGGCCTTTAGACCCAGCTTCCAGGAGAGGAGATAGGCCGCCTTGCAGTCCTCCACCGTGGCGTCGTTCGGCATGTTGATGGTCTTGGAGATGGCGCCGGTGATGAAGGGCTGCGCCGCCGCCATCATGCGGATGTGGCTCTCGACCGAGAGGTAGCGCCTGCCGTTGCGACCGCACGGGTTGGCGCAGTCGAACACCGGATAATGCTCGGCCTTGAGATGCGGCGCGCCCTCGACCGTCATCGCGCCGCAGACATGCACGTTGGCGGCCTCGATCTCGCGCTTGGTGAAGCCGAGCGCGGAAAGAAGGTCGAAGCGCGGATCGGCGAGCTTCTCCGGCGCGATGGCGAGCTTGGCCACGAAGTCCTCGCCCAGCGTCCACTTGTTGAAGGCGAACTTGATGTCGAACGCGCTGCGCAGCGCCTTCTCCACTTTCTCGATCGCCTCTTCGGTGAAACCCTTCTGCTTGAGCGTGGTGTGGTTGATGCCAGGCGCCTCCGCCAGGCTGCCGTGGCCGACCGCATAGGCCTCGATATCGGCGATCTCCTCTTGCGAGTAGCCGAGCACGCGCAGCGCCTCCGGCACCGCGCGGTTGATGATCTTGAAATAGCCGCCGCCGGCGAGCTTCTTGAACTTGACCAGCGCGAAGTCGGGCTCGATGCCGGTGGTGTCGCAGTCCATGACCAGGCCGATCGTGCCGGTGGGCGCGATCACCGAGACCTGGGCGTTGCGATAGCCGTGCTGTTCGCCGAGCGCCAGCGCGCGGTCCCAGGCGCGCTCGGCATGCTCGATCATGCGCGGATCGGGGCAGGCCTTGTGGTCGAGCGGCACCGGAGGGGTCGCCACCTTCTCGTATCCGGTGCGTTCGCCGTGCGCGGCGCGGCGATGGTTGCGAATGACGCGCAGCATGTGCTCGCGGTTCTTCTTGTAGCCGGGGAAGGCGCCGAGCAGTCCCGCCATCTCCGCCGAGGTGGCATAACTCACACCGGTCATGATGGCGGTGAGCGCGCCCGCGATCTGGCGGCCGGCGTCGGAGTCGTAGGAGAGGCCCGAGGACATCAACAGGCCGCCGAGATTGGCGTAGCCCAGGCCCAGCGTGCGGAACTCGAAGGAGAGCAGCGCGATCTCGCGCGAGGGAAATTGCGCCATCAGCACCGAGATTTCGAGCACGATGGTCGAGATTGCACGCGGTGTCGTCGAGAAACATGTATTCCGAGCACGGATTGCTGGCCCGGATCGACCCCGACGCCGGACAGGTGTGCCAGTCGTTGACCGTGGTGTGGTACTGCAAGCCGGGATCGGCGCAGGCCCAGGCGGCGTAGCCGATCTTCTCCCACAGCGCGCGCGCCTTGATGGTGTTGGCGATCTTGCCCGGCTTGGTGCGCCAGAACAGGTCCCAATCGCCGTCGGCCTCGACCGCCTTGAGGAACTCGTCGGTGACGCGCACCGAGTTGTTGGAATTCTGCCCGGAGACGGTGAGATAGGCGTCCGAATCCCAGTCGGTGTCGTAGATCGGGAATTCGATATCGGTATAGCCCTGCTTGGCGAACTGGATCACGCGCTTGATGATATTATCCGGCACGTGGTTTTTGCGCGCGGCCTTGATCTCA
>VAZM01000271.1:17799-20096 GCA_005883135.1 Alphaproteobacteria bacterium | reverse complement strand
GATCGAAGCAATCGTCGCCCGAGCCTTCGCAGTTCACGCACGCCTTGAGGATCGCGCGCAGGTGCTTCTGGTTGATCTTCGAACCGGTAACGAGGGCGGCGACCTTCTGCTCCTCGATCACCTTCCAGTCGATGAACTGCTCGACGTCGGGATGATCGGCATCGACGATCACCATTTTGGCGGCGCGGCGCGTGGTGCCGCCCGACTTGATGGCGCCGGCGGCGCGATCGCCGATCTTGAGGAAGCTCATCAGGCCGGAGGACTTTCCGCCGCCGGCGAGCCGTTCGCCCTCGCCGCGCAGGCGCGAGAAGTTCGAGCCGGTGCCCGAGCCGTATTTGAAGAGCCGCGCCTCGCGCACCCACAGGTCCATGATCCCGCCGTCGTTGACGAGATCGTCGGCGATCGACTGGATGAAGCAGGCGTGCGGCTGCGGATGCTCGTAGGCGGATTTCGATTTCACCAGCTTGCCGGTGGCGAAGTCGACGTAGAAATGCCCCTGGCTCGGTCCGTCGATGCCGTAGGCCCAGTGCAGCCCGGTGTTGAACCATTGCGGCGAGTTCGGCGCCGCCATTTGCTTCGCGAGCATGTAGACGAGCTCGTCGAAGAAGGCGCGCGCGTCCGCTTCCGCATCGAAATAGCCGCCCTTCCAGCCCCAATAGGTCCAGGTGCCGGCGAGCCGCTCGAATACTTGTTTGGCGGAATGTTCGCCGGTCGTGCGCTCCTTCTCCGCAAGCTCCGCCAACGCGGTCTCGTCGGCGCTCGAGCGCCACAGCCAGGAAGGAACGGTCTCCTCCTTGACCTTCTTCAGCCGCGTCGGCACTCCCGCCTTGCGGAAGTATTTCTGCGCCAGCACGTCGGCGGCGACTTGGGACCAGAAGCTCGGCACCTCGACGTTCTCGGCATGGAACACCACCGACCCGTCGGGATTGCGGATCTCGCTTTCGGTCAGCCGGAAGGTGATGTCCGCATAGGGGGACTGTCCTTCCTTGGTGTATCGCCGCTCAATCCGCATCGTTCGCCCCTTCGTCGTTGGCGCGGCAGCCCGGCGGACCGCCGACACTGACCCATGGCGCGACCCCTGGCCTGCGGCCGCGCTCCGACTGGCTCATACCCCTGTTTAACGCCTCTTCCCGGCGGGCCGGGCTTGTGGGCGGCTTGAGCCGCTCTCGCCCGTTCAAGGCAACGAAGAGCCGCTGTCCGGCGCCGTTGCGGCGGCGGAGCGGTTACGCAAACCCGTTCAGGAGAGCGCCCGGCGGGACTTCGAACCACTCGCGCCGAACTTTCTGAAGCTAAGATAGCACCCGGTATTCGTCAAGGCTTAGTATGACGGCCGTAAACAAACTGCTAAATGTGGTGTGCGCCTGTGAAATTCGGGGGCGACTCAGGTGCAGTGCGGCAAGTATCGGATATCGGGGGTGAATTCGAAAGGGTTTCGTTCACAGTCCGGTCACGCGCCTGTCACGGAATCCGTGTCAAGCGAGAAATTATCATCGGCGCGGCATCCCTGCGGACCAAGGGCGGGGGCGAGAGCTTCGTGTCCGCGCGCCGGTTCCTCGACCCACGAAGTGGCTATATCTCCGCGCCGAATGCGCGTTTGTCGCATTTTGCGTGGAGCTTGCCTCACCTGCGGGCGCGGATCGGCGGCGCCGCGAGTCGCGTTTGATTCGTCCGCCAACCGACGTAGGCACGCGCCGTTCGCCCGCCGCAGGCCGGGTCAGGGTTTTTCCTCGCGCGAGCGCGCCCTGGGCCGGAGGGGCGTGTTTCCGTGTTTTCCAAAAAAACAGGAAAATACAGGAGAGGGCGGGTCGACTGCACGGTTCGACTGAGACACGAAACGGCGTGTCTTGCCGTTGGCCCACAGGTGGACTTCGTCGCGCGCCGGTGGCATGAACGCGCCGCCCAGCTCTATCTACGGCACGAGCGATGAAAACGTTTTTCCTGCGCTTCTTCACCTGGTGGAACGGCGCCACCTTCGGCACGCTGCTGTGGACGGCGCTTTATGGCGAGCTGGTGGGCGAGGACGAATTCGGCAATCGCTACTACCGCACGAAGGGCGGCAAGATCGATCCGTCGCTCGGTTTCGAGCGACGCTGGGTGATTTACAGCGGCACCGCCGAGGCCTCGACCGTGCCGCCGGAGTGGCACGGCTGGCTGCACCACACGGTCGACACGCCACCGACCGAGGAGAATGTCACGCCGCGGCCCTGGTGGAAGCCGCATCAACCCAATCTCACCGGTACGCCGGGTGCGCATCGGCCTATCGGCTCGACCCTGGCAAAGGGCCGCAGGCCGAAGGC
>VAZM01000271.1:14718-17551 GCA_005883135.1 Alphaproteobacteria bacterium | reverse complement strand
CCGGTCGCGGCAACAGCCACGCTCGGCGCGGTTCCCGCGACGGCGCAGTTCTTCAATCCGTTCGAAGCCCTGTTCGGGGCGCCGCCCCGGCCGCCCTCGAGTGTGCCCAGCGGCCGCCAAGCGGTGCCGGAGCCGCCGCCAGGCTATCCGCAGTATCCAGACCAGCGCTATCCCGGTCCGCGTTATCCCGAGACACAGCCTCCGGAGCAGCCCTATCCGCCCCAGGCGCGGGAGAGCCCGCCGCCGGGCCCGGTGCAATCGCAGCCCTTGCCGCCGCCCGACGGTGCCGCCGCGGCGGTCGATCCGTCGCTTGCGCCGGGCCAGCGCCAGCCGCGCGTCATGCCGCAGCCCGCCGACAGCGATGAGGTCATCGCCGAGCCGCCATCGCAGAAGATCGCCAACCAGAGCGCGCTGTTCTCCGGCCTCGACAAGATCACCGGCCGCATCATCAGCTTCGACGCCGCCATCGGCGAGACGGTGCAGTTCGGCGCGCTGCAGGTCACGCCGCGCGCCTGCTATACGCGCCCGGCGACCGAGACGTCGAACACCGATGCGTTCCTCGAGGTCGACGAGGTGACGCGGCAGGGCGAGATCAAGCGCATCTTCACCGGGTGGATGTTCGCGTCGAGCCCCGGGCTGCACGCGGTCGAGCATCCGATCTACGACGTGTGGCTGACGGACTGCAAAAATCCCGTGGTCGCCGCTGCCCCGCCCCCGGACACGTCGCCGGCCTCCGCTGCACCGGCTGCCAAGCCCGCCGCCGCGGCGACGCCGCGGCGAGCTACCCAGCAGCCGGCGCCGCAAGCCGCTCCGCAGCCCGCCGCGCCGCGGCGCTGAGTCCGTTCAACCTGGCTCAAGGCGCCCCGCGCTATCCAGCGTGAAAAGCTCTTGCGGCTGCGCGACCCCGCGCAAGGCGTAGCGGCCGACCGACACGAGGCGGCTGCGCATGCAGCCGACATTAGCAAAAGCCTCCGACACCAGCAGCGGCTGCTCGACCGAGCGGCACATGGCGGCGATCCGGCTCGTCTCGTTGACGGCCGGCCCGAGCACGGTGAAATCGAGCCGATCGGTGCTGCCGATATTGCCGTAGAAGACTTCGCCGGCATGCAGCCCGAGATACATGTCGGTGACCGGCAGGCCCTCGCGCGCGCGCCGCTCGTTGAGCGCCGCCACCTTACTGCGCGCGGTCGTCGCGGCGGCGAGCGCGGACTCGCAGGCCTGCGCACGATCGGCGCCGGTGAAAATGGCGAGAATACCGTCGCCGATCAGCTTGAGCACGTCGCCGCCCTTGGCGTGGATCGCAGAGACGATGACGTCGGCATAATCGTTGAGCAACGAAATGATCTGCTCGGGCGCGGTATCGGTGATGCGGGTGAAGCTGCGCAGGTCGCTGAACCAGATGACGGCGTCGATGCGGTCGGCCACGCCGCGCATGATCCGGCCGCTGAGCACGCGGCGTGCGGCATCGCGGCCGAGATAGGTCTCCATCAACGTGGCGGTCATGCGCGCGAGCGCGGCCGCTTTGATCGCCAACGCAAGCGTCGGCACCACGCGCTTGAGCGCGGCAAGATGTGCATCGGTGAAGCCGTCGGCGCTCGCGCTCGCCCAGGAGGAGTAGATGCACTCCATCTCGCCGATCACCCCTTCGGGGGCGAAGCGGCTGATGATGGCGAGATAGTCGGTCATCCCGGCCGCCCGATAGTCCTGCAGCACGGGAAACTCGGCTTCGCTCTCGGTCGTCACACGGCGGCGCAGCCAGCTCTCGCCGGTCTGCAACATGCGAAAGAACGGACTTGCGCGCCAGCGCGCGACGAGTTCGCTCTGCTCGGCGAGGAGATGTCGATCGGCGGTGCCTTCCGGCAAATGGGTGCGGCCGTAGTCCCGCACCGCCGGCTCCGAGAGGTCATACCCCCAGCGAACCAGGCGGCCTTCGTAGATCGGGTGCAACGTATCGACGAGCAGCAGCGCGCGGCTGATCGGCACGCCGGCGGCCACTGCGCGCTCGCAGAACCCGTTCACCAGCGTGGCTTCCGCCTCGCCGCGCAGGCCCGCCTTGGCGAGCCACGCGTTCAATGCCCCGATCTCATCCTCGGCAACCATGGTAATTCCAGGCCTCGAGTGCTCGGCCGCCGCGCTCCCGCGAGAGAAAGCGCGTCACTCGACGTTATCACGGGCGAAACGATCTTTGGGTGCGTGTGGCTCCTGACCGAGTGCCATCGGGCGGGCGCCTGGCCGCAGCCTTCGCGTTTGTGCGAAAGCATGCCTATGTTGAGGTGGATCCGGGAACCCGCAGCCCCCCAAGGGGATGTCTCAGGAGGCATGCTCATGGACGCGCCGATCAAAGAATTCGCGCTCGTCGGGACCCTCGAGGAGCTCAAGGCGAAGGGACGGCTCGTGGTGCGCGGTGGCCATCGCCCCATCCTCGTCGTCTACGATCGCGGGCGCATCTTCGCCCTCGACAACCGCTGCCCGCACATGGGCTTCCCGCTCGATCGCGGCACCGTCGAGGACGGCATATTGAGCTGTCATTGGCATCACGCCCGCTTCGATCTCGAAAGCGGCTCGACCTTCGATTTGTGGGCGGACGACGTACCGATCTGCCCGGTCGAGGTGCGCGATGGCGAGATCTGGGTGAAGACTACCTTCGGCCATGTCGATCCCGCCGCGCACTGGCGTCGGCGGCTTGCGGACGGCCTCGCACACGACCTCGCCCTCGTCATCGCCAAGGCGGTGCACGGTCAGCTCGCATCCGACGTCGCCCGCTCCGACATCGTGCGCCAGGTGGCGCTGTTCGGCGCGCAGAACCGCGATGGCTGGGGCGTAGGGCTCACCA
>VAZM01000271.1:0-14704 GCA_005883135.1 Alphaproteobacteria bacterium | reverse complement strand
GCTCGCCAATCTCCTGCCGGTCCTGCCCGAGGAAGAAGCCTATCTCGCGCTATTCCACGGCGCGCGGCGGGTGGCGGCCGACTGCGACGGCGAGGCGCCGCGACGCGAACGTACACCGCTTGGAAGCCGGCCGGATCCCGCCGCGCTCAAGCGATGGCTACGGCGCTGGACGAACGTGCGCCATCGTGAGGCGGCCGAACGCACGCTGCTGACGGCGATTGCGGCCGGTATGGCGCCGGCGGTGCTCGCCGACGTCATGCTCGCAGCCGCGAGCGAGCGGGCGTTCGCCGACAGCGGACACTCGCTCGACTTCGTCAACAAGGCATTCGAATGCCTCGACCTGATCGGCTGGAACGAAGCCGCGGCAGTGCTGCCGACCGTCGTCGGCCAGATGGTGGCGGCGCGCGGCGCTGAGGAATCGACCGCTTGGCGTCAGCCCGTCGACCTTATTGCGCTCTGTGGGGAAGCAGCCGGCGAACTGGCGGACCTGTTCGCGGCGGGCCGCGAGCTGCATGACTGGGCGGACCACGCAGCGCTCGCCCGGGAGCTGCTCGGCGAGGATCCGGTGAGAATCCTCGAGGCGCTCAAGGCGGCGATCCGCGCCGGCGCCGCCCCTGCTGACCTCGGTCGCTCGCTTGCTTACGCCGCGGCGTTGCGGGTGGCGCGCTTCGGCAATGCCAACGAGCACGCCGACTGGGAGACGGCGCACCACGTCTTTACCTACGCCAACGCGGTTCATCAGATGCTCGAGCGCATTGGGACCGCCAACACCGATGGGATGGCGGTGCGCGGCGTACTGCATGGAGCGATGGCGCTCTACCTTGCTCGCTATCTCAATGTGCCGCCAGCGCGCGTGCCGGGCGAGGGTGGAGAGTCCCTCGACGACCTGCCCACCGATGCGTCAACGATCCGCGCCGCCTTGCTCGATGCCTTCGACCGGCAGCGACAGGTCGATCTCGCGGCAAGGTTGGCCGCACGCCATCTCACGCTTCGCCATTCGCCGCAGGCGCTGATCGCCACGTTGGCGCACGCGGTGCTGCGCGAAGATGCAGGTTTCCACGCCTATCAGATGCTCGAGGCAGGAGTCCGGCAGTTTGCAGCGTGGGGGGACACCGGCGAGGGGCGGCACATCCTAATTGCGGTGACCCGCTATCTCGCGGCCCATTCGCCGACCGAACGCGCCGCGCTGCAGACCGCCGACATCGCCCGCCGCTTGATGCGGGGCGGCGAGCTGCATCGGGATGGTCAATCGTGAGGATGTGTCGAGGCCGCCCACTCGCGCCGCGGGTTGCGGCTCGAGACTGCCGCGCAGAAGTGTTGTGATATGGGCCGTCGAAGAATTACGCAGTGAAAAACTCGGGGTTGTTTCCGGGAGCGGCGAAGTGCGCGCCTCAGCCCCGCGCGGATCGCTCCGCCGCCAATTGGGCGAGCACCTGCGCGCCGGGGAGCGGATGCAACGTGCCGAGCGCGGCGAAGTCGCCTTCGCCCGCGAGCGCGGCTTCCAGCAGCTTGTGATACTGGCGCCGCGGCACCTCGATCGCGCCGAAGGTCCGCAGGTGATCGGTCACGAACTGCGTGTCGAGCAGCCTAAATCCGCCGGCCTTGAGGCGCGCCACGAGGTGCACCAGTGCGACCTTGGAGGCATCGCGCGCGCGGTGGAACATGCTCTCGCCGAAGAACGCGCGGCCGAGCGTAACGCCGTAGAGCCCGCCGACGAGGTCTTCGCCCTCGTACACCTCGAGACTGTGGCAATGGCGCCGTTCGTAGAGCTTGCGATAGAGCATGCGGATGCGTTCGTTGATCCAAGTGCGCGGGCGGCCGGGGCGCGGCTCCGCGCAGCCCTCGAGCACCGCGTCGAAATCGCGGTCGACCGTGACGGTGAAACGGTCGGAGCGCACGGTGCGGGCAAGCCGTGCCGGCATGTGGAAGCGCTCGAGCGGAATGACACCGCGCAGCTCCGGCTCGATCCAATAGAGCGCCGGGTCGTCCGCGCTCTCCGCCATGGGAAAGATGCCGCAGGCATAGGCCTTGAGCAGCACCTCCGGCGTGATTTCGATGAATCCGGTTTCGCGGTTGGCCATGCGCGTTTCGTCAGGCAGGACGGACCATGGCTGAAGATAAGGCATGCCAACGCGGCATGCGAGAGGTGCGCGCGAGCAAGCGCATGGCCGCGCATGTGCTTTCTTCCGCCATGGACATCGCGAGGGCTTGCCTCAAGGAACTGGCCGCTGCTCGCCTCGGGCGCGCTGTAAGTTGGAATTCCCCTCGTGCTAAGAACGTGCGAGTGCCGCATCCAGGAGGAGGAGCGCTGCGATCATGAGATTCGTCCTTCACCGGCGGGAGATGGTGCTCGCGACTGCCGCCACTTTCTTCCCGCTGCATGGCGCGTCAGGCCAAACGGGGTCACGCAGCACGCAGCCTGACGGCGGCATCAATGCGGGTCCAGCCGCAGCAATTCCCGCTCCTGCGTCGCTCGGGATAGGCAAGGACCGTGCTCTCGTGCTCGGCGGAGGCGGCGAATACTTCATTGCCTGGCTGCTCGGGTTCGCTCACGGGCTCAGCGGTATGGGCGTATCCTACAACTTGGCCGATCTCATTGTCGGTACCTCGGCCGGAGCGATCGTCGGGACCGCGGCCGCGGCCGATCGTCTCGGGCTGTTGCGCGACGATATCGATCTTTCTGGACAGTTTCCAAAACTACTGGCGGATTTGATACCGACGAGCGCGTCCAACCCCAGTCAGGTGCGCGCGCGTGAGCTCGCCGACGCAGCTCGCGATGGCAGCGTCGCCACGATCCAATCAATTGGCCGCGGTGCCATGGCTGCACGCAATCCGCCGGTTCGCAATCTCCAACTTATGATCGATGTCCTCAGTCTTGGACGCTCCTGGCCGAATCCGCGGTTCCACGCGACAACGACGGATTGCTACACCGGCGAGCGCCTCGTTCTCTCGCAATCGAGCAACATTCCGATCTCGCATGCGGTCTGCGCGAGCGTGTCGTTGCCGGGCGTCTTCGGGCCGACCTGGATCGGTGATCGGCTTTGCATGGACGGCGCCATGTGTTCCACCAGCACCCACGTCGATCTCATCGCCGGCGCCAAGCGTGCCTTGGTGGTCGCGCTCACCGACAAAGGTTCGCGGTTTTCCAACATTCCGAACGATATTGAGCAGGAACTGAGATACGTCGAAGCCGCGGGGACCAAGACACTCCTGATCGCCGCCGACCCCGGCAAGGTGGATCTGCTGTCTCCTGCCGAGATCGAACCGGCGCTGAAAGCAGGCCGCGATCGCGCGGTACGCGAGGCCGATCGGGTCAAAGCGTTTTGGGCTTGAGCAGCATTTGGTCGAACGCGGCCGGCGGCGCGAATTGCCGGTTCCATGCACGCAGGCTGATCCTAGTGCCGCCGATTTGAAATTCCTGCACCGTGTGCCGCGAGTCCGCCTCAGGAATTTCAAATCGAAAAGCGGCACTAGAATCATAGAGTTGCTAGTGCCCTTTGGTTTTCGAAGTTCGTACTCGAGTGTGCCGCGCTTTATCACGAACTTCGAAAACCGGGCACTAGTCTTCCATCCCGCCGCGCGCGAGGAACTCTTCCAGCCAGTGGATGTGGTAATCGCCGTCGATCACGTCCTTCTCGCGCACCAGCGCGCGGAACAGCGGCAGCGTCGTCTCGATGCCGCCGATGACGAATTCGTCGAGCGCGCGCTTGAGCCGCATCAGGCACTCACCGCGGCTCTTGCCGTGGACGATCAACTTGCCGACCAGCGAATCGTAATAGGGCGGGATCGCGTAGCCGTGATAGACGGCGGAATCGACGCGCACGCCGAGTCCGCCCGGCGAATGGTAATGCACGATCTTTCCCGGCGAAGGCCGGAACGACACCGGGTTTTCCGCATTGATGCGGCATTCGATGGCGTGGCCGTGGAATTTCACGTCGCGCTGCGACAATTCGAGCTCGCCGCCGGCGGCGACTCGAATTTGTTCGAGCACGAGATCGATGTCGGTGATCATCTCGGTCACGGGATGTTCGACCTGGATGCGCGTGTTCATCTCGATGAAATAGAACTTGCCGTCCTCGTAGAGAAACTCGACCGTCCCGACGCCGAGATATTCGAGCTGGCGCATCGCGTCGGCGACCGTTTCGCCGATGGCACTACGCTCGGCGTCGTTGAGGGCGGGGCAGCGGCCTTCCTCCCAGACTTTCTGGTAGCGGCGCTGCAGCGAGCAGTCGCGCTCGCCTAGGTGGATGGCGTGACCGCGGCCGTCACCCAGCACTTGGATTTCCACGTGGCGCGGCTGCGCCAAGTATTTTTCGAGATAAAGCGCGTCGTCGCCGAACGCCGCCTTGGCCTCCGCGCGCGCGGTGGCAAGCGCGGCAACGAGGTCTTGCGGCTGGTGCGCCACCTTCATGCCGCGTCCGCCGCCGCCGGCAGCCGCCTTGATGAGAACGGGAAAGCCGATTACCTGTGCGAGCGACACCGCCTCCTCGTCGGACGACAAGCCGCCGTTCGATCCCGGCACCACCGGCATGCCCAAGCGCGCGGCCGTGCGTCGCGCTTCGATCTTGTCGCCCATCAGCCGGATATGCGCGGGCTTGGGGCCGATGAAATGGACGTCGTGCTCGGCCAGGATTTCCGCAAAACGGGCGTTCTCCGAGAGAAAGCCATAGCCTGGATGCACCGCATCTGCGCCGGTGATCTCGCAGGCGGACAGTAGCGCGGGGATGTTGAGATAGCTGTCGCGCGCGGCGGGCGGGCCGATGCACACGCTCTCGTCGGCAAGCCGCACATGCATGGCGTCCTCGTCAGCGGTCGAGTGCACGGCGACCGAGGGTATGCCGAGCTCCTTGCAGGCGCGCAGAACGCGCAAGGCGATTTCACCGCGGTTTGCGATCAGGATTTTGTCGAACATTGCGGCATCTTGCAGCGGCGGATCTGGCGCAGCGCGGTCGCAAGCAACGCTTCGGCGCTCATTCGATGATCATCAACGGTTCGCCGAATTCGACGGGTTGGCCGTCCTCGATGAGAACCTGCACCACCGTGCCGGCGCGCGGCGAGGGGATCTGGTTCATGGTTTTCATGGCTTCGACGATGAGCAGCGTGTCGCCGGCCTTGACCTGGCTGCCCACTTCGACGAAGGGCCGCGCGCCCGGCTCGGGCCCGACATAGGCGGTGCCGACCATGGGCGAAGTGACCACGCCCGGGTGCTTGGCGGGATCGACCTGCGGGAGCTCGGCGAGCGGCGCGTCCGCGGCCGCGGCAAGGCGGGCGGGCGGCGGGGCAGACGGCTGCGCCTGTCGCGCCACGCGCACGCGCTGACCGTCGCGCTCGAACTCGATCTCGCTCAGCCCGGTCTCGTCGAGCAGGCGCGCAAGCTCGCGCACGACGTCGGGGTCGATCGCGAGTTTCTCCTTGTCCTTGTTCTTGCGCTCGCCGGTCATGCGCCTAGCTCTTGCGGCGCGCGCCGATCAGCGCGGCCAACCCGTCGATGGCGAGCGCATAGCCGGCGACGCCGAAGCCGCACAGGCTCGCCTTCGCCACCGCGGCGACATGGGAATGATGACGAAAGTGCTCGCGCGCGAAGATGTTGCTGATGTGCACTTCCACCACAGGCAGATCGGTCGCCGCGACCGCGTCGCGGATCGCGACCGAGGTGTGCGTATAGGCGCCCGGGTTGATGACGATGCCCGCGGCTTTCTTGGCGGCGGCCTCGTGAATTGAGTCCACGATCTCGCCCTCGTGGTTCGACTGGCGAAATTCGACTTCGAGCTTGTGGCGCGCGGCAGCTTGACGACAAAGCTTCTCCACGTCCCGGAGTGTCGCGCGGCCATAGATCTTTGGCTCGCGCTTGCCGAGCAGATTGAGGTTGGGGCCGTTGAGGACGTAAACGGTTTTCGCCATGGACGATCCGGCGCCGCGACCCACGCGGCATCCGCTTTATAGGGACCTCGCGTATAAAGGGGAAGCCGAGACGCGCGCGCAAGCCGCATCGGACGGCTCACTCGATCGCCGTTCTCGCGTCGGCGTGGAACGCGAATTCACATGAGGTGGGGGCCGCAGCCGCTTGGCGTTGGTTCGATCGCGGGGGGCGGCCCAATCCCTAGCAGGTCGGCTTGCCGCAGCGTGCGGCGTTAACCTTTTCCTTAAGCGAATTGAGACCGACCGCGCCGACCACGACGTCGTTACCCACCACGTAGCTCGGGGTGCCGTTGAGGCCGAGCGCGTCGGCGAGCTTGAAGCTCTCTTCGATGGTGGCTTTGACCTCGTCGCTCGCCATGTCCTTCTCGAGCCGTGCGACGTCGAGCCCTGCATCCTTCGCCGCTGCGAGTGCGCGCGTCCGGTCCGCCTGGCCGCGCCCGCCGAGCAGCTTCTGATGGAAGTCGAGATATTTCTTGCCGCCCGGGTCTTGCATGCGCACTGCCGCCGCGACCTGCGCCGCCTGTACCGAACCCTCGCCGAGCACCGGGAATTCCTTGAGCACGAACTTGAGGTGCCCGTCGCTCTTGATGAGATCGAGCATGTCGCTCATCGCGCGTTTGCAGTAGCTGCAATTGTAGTCGAAGAACTCGACCACCGTGACGTCGCCCTGCGGATTGCCCAAGGTCACTTGCCGCGGCGAGCTGAAAAGCTCGGCGCTGTGCTCGCTGACGCTGGCGCGATGCTTTTCCGCTTCCGCCGTGGCCTGCCGTTTCTCGAGCTCGCTCATTATGTCTTGCAGCAGCTCGGGGTTGCTCAGCAGGTAATCCTTGACGATGCGCTCGATCTCGCGGCGCTGATCGCCGCTGAAGGATTGGGCTTGCGCGAGCGCCGCCGTGGGAAAGGCCACGGCGAGCGCAAGCAGCGCGGCGGCCAATGGGCGCAGATCACATTTCATCGTTGTTCGTCCTTCTGTCATCAACGCCGCATGGCGCTTTTTGGGGGCTTGAGGCTGGCGAGGTCGTCGGCCTTGACCCAGCCTGGCGATCCGACGGGAAAGCGGGTTTTGGCCCGGGTAGCAAGTTCGCGCGCGGTCTTGATGTCGCCGCGGATGAAAGCCGCCTGCGCGGAGGCGAGATCCGCACGGGGGAGGTCGTTCTTGAGGCCGTAGGCCATCGCCAGATGGCCGTAGGCGTCGGGCGAGTCCGGCTCGCGCAGCACTGCCGCCTGCAAGATCGAGATCGCCTCCTCGACGTGCGCGCGGTCACGCGTAGCGACCAGCGCCTGCCCCAGCATGATCTGGATCAGCGCCGGGTTGGGCGCGAGCTGCACTGCGTGCCGCAGCGGGCCGATCGCTTCCGCCGGCCTGCCCGCTTCCAGCAGCGCCTGTCCCTTGAGCTCGTAAAAGTAGGGATTTTGCGGTTGTGCCTGGATCAGCGCGTCGATCTGCGCCTGCGCGCCGCGCGGATCGTAGAACCGATACGCCGCGATGGCGCGCGCGTAGCGCGCGGGGAGCGAGGTGTCGCTCGGCGGGTAGCGCCGCGCCACCCCATCCGCACGCTCGATGAAGCCATAGAGCTTGGCGCGCATGAGATCATGGCGCGCCTGCAGCGCCGGCGAGTCCTTGTGATCCCAGTAGGGGCTCGCCTTGGCCAGTCCCTCCAGCGCCGCCACGCGCTCGGTCGGGAGCGGGTGGGTCTGCAGATAGGGATTCATGTAGCGCACTTGGTAGAGGGACTGATCGGCCAGCCGCTTGAAGGTCTCGTACATGCCTTTGGGGGACTGCCCGGTCGCGGTGAGGAACTTCACGCCGGCGCGGTCGGCCTGCTCCTCCTGGGCGCGCATGTAACCGAACATCGTATTTTGGATCGCAATCGACGGCCCGGCCAGCGCGGCCATGCCGGCTTGGCCGAGGTCTGTGCCGCCGCTGCGGCTGGCGGCAACCAGCGCGCCGGCGCCGAGGAGCATGGCGATGATCGATTGCGTCGTCGCGGAAGCGATCGCGTCGCGCATGCGCGACAGATGTCCGCCGGCGATGTGGCCGGTCTCGTGCGCCAGCACGCCAATGATCTGATTCGGCGTCTCGGCCTCCATCAATGCGCCGCCGTTGACGAAGATGCGGCGGCCGTCGGCGACGAACGCATTGAACGAACGATCGTTGATGATGACGACCTGCACGTTCTGTTGCGCAAGTCCCGCCGCCCGCAGGACCGGTTGCGTGTATTCTCTGAGCAACTGCTCGATTTCCGCGTCGCGGACGACGGGCGGTCCCTTCTGCTGCGCATGGGCGGGAGCGCCGGCGCCGACGAGCGCGGTCGCGGTCACGAGGGCGACGAGACGCGCCGCTGGCGTCGTTCGCCGCGGCCTGATAGGTCTCTCGGTTGCAGTCATGTCCGCTGGGTTTCGCACCGTTTCCCGCGCAACCTAGTGGTGCGCCGCAAGGCGGTCAACGCGGTTACGATCAGGGTCTGATTGCGGGACCTTAACGCCGCAAATCATGCGGAAAAATGCGGCGACAGCGGGGCGGGCGGCGCGAGTCATCGAGAGCACAGAGCCGATGTTGGACGCGGCACGACGCTTGATCACGCCCTCAGCGCGCAGCGATGTTCCGCCGTTCATGGTCATGGACGTCATGGCGGCGGCGGCGCGCATCGAGGCGGCGGGCGGGCGCGTCATCCACATGGAGGTCGGCCAGCCGGCGGCAGCACCGCCCGCGAGCGCGATCGCAGCCGCGCGCGCGGCGCTTGCCTCCGGGCGCCTGCGCTATACCGAGTCGCTCGGCATTGCGACGCTGCGCGCACGCATCGCGCGGCACTATGAAGAAAGCTACGGCGTCGCCGTCGATCCGGCGCGCGTGGTGGTCACGACCGGATCGTCGGCCGCATTCGTTCTCGCGTTTCTCGCGTTGTTCGAGCCCGGCGATCGCGTCGCGGTGGCGCTGCCGGGCTATCCGCCCTATCGCCATATCCTCAGCGCCCTCGGCTGCGAGCCGGTGGGGATCGAGACCACGCAAGCGACACGCTGGGCGATCACACCGGAGATGCTGATGGCGGCGCATCGCAAGGCGCCGCTCAAGGGCGTGCTCGTCGCCAGCCCCGCCAATCCCACCGGCACCATGATGCCGGCGCAGGCGCTGGGCGCACTCGTCACCGCCGCCGAGAGCGAGGGCATCAGGTTCATCTCCGACGAAATCTATCACGGCCTCGACTACGCCTTTGCGGCGGAAACCGCGGCGCGGCTCTCGGACAACTGCGTCATCATCAACTCCTTCTCCAAATATTTCTGTATGACCGGATGGCGTATCGGCTGGATGGTGGCGCCGGAGCCGCTCGTGCGGCCGCTCGATCGCCTGCAGGGCAATCTCGCGGTGTCGGTGCCAACGATGTCGCAGATCGCCGCCGAGGCAGCCTTCGACGGCCGCGCCGAGATGGAGGCGGTCAAGCACGGTTACGAGGAGAATCGCCGCATCCTGCTCGAGGGCCTACCGAAAGCCGGCCTGGACAAAACGCTCCCGGTCGACGGCGCCTTTTATCTCTATACCGACGTCTCGCGCTTCAGCGACGACAGCTTCGAATTCGCCCGGCGCATGCTGGCGCAGACGCACGTGGCGGCGACGCCCGGCATCGATTTCGATCCGCTCAAGGGCAGACATTTCATCCGTTTCTGCTACGCGGGCGCGGCGGCGGAGATGCACGAGGCGGTGGAGCGGCTGGCAAACTGGCTCAAGGCGTGATGCGCGCGAGCGAATCATGAGCGAGCTCTTCCTTCCATTGCAACGGCGCGTTCCTGCGATCGTGCCGCCGCTTCTGAGTTTCACCGCCGGCTTCATCGACAGCTTCACCGTGCTGGCGCTGTTCGGCTTGTTCGTGGCGCAGGTCACCGGCAGTTTCGTGCTCATGGCCGTGGCGTTTGTGAAGGACGAGCAAGGCGCGCTCATCAAGCTACTGGCGGTTCCGGTATTCCTGTTAGCGGGCGCGGCGACCACCGTCTTTGCCGTCGTCCTCGAGCGGCGCGGGCGCGCCGCGCTGCCGTGGATCGTGGGACTGGAATGCGCGGTGCTGACCGGCTTTCTGCTGACCATATTGGTCGGCGCGCCATTGTCGGAGGCGGGCGCCCTCAGCGTGGCGGCGGCGAGCCTGCTCGGCCTCTTTGCCATGGGCATGCAGAGCGCAGCGGTGCGGCTCCTGATGAAGGACGTCGCCTCGACCAATGTGATGACCACCAACACCACGAATCTCGCCGTCGATGCCGCGGAACTGGTGCTCGCCTGGCAGGCTAGACGGCGGGCGCCCGCCGACGCCGCGCTTGTGGCGGCTTACGAGAAGGCGCGCGGTCGCTTTCGCGCGCTGCTTCCGATCATGCTCGGCTTTCTCGCCGGGACGGTGGTCGGCATGTTGGCTTACGTGGCCATCGGGGTGTGGGGTCTATTGCTTCCGCTCGCGATCATTTACGCAATTTTCGCTTGGACGAGCGCAAGCGCGCTGCGCGCCGAGCTGGAGTAGTTACCGCAGTGCGGCCGCGATGTTGCCGCCGTCGACCGTCGTCACGTCGCCGGTCGTCTTCAATTCCAGCGCCTGGTGCAGAAACGCCTGCGCCACATCCTCGGCGGTGACCTCGCGGCCGAGCAGGTTGCCGCTGAGGTAATCCTTCTCGCTCACCCCGCGCGCCTTGGCCCGCTCGGCAATGAACGCGTCGGTGAGCAAGCCCGAACGCACGCGATCGGCATTAACGGCGTTGGCGCGGATGCCGGCGGCGCCGTAATCGACCGCGTATTGGCGCACCAAGAACAGCGTCGCCGCCTTGGGCAGTCCATACGGACCGAAGTTCGGGCCGGGATTGACCGCCTGCTTCGATACGTTGAACAACAGACACCCGCCGGTCCCCTGCGCCAGCATGATCTTCACCGCCGCCTGCGCCACCCGCTGGTGGCCGTAAAAGTTCAGCTCGAAGCTCTTACGTAGCAGCTCTTCGTCGACCTCGCCGATTCGTCCCTGCCACGCGGCGCCTGCGTTCGACACCACGATGTCGACCCCGCCGAACGCCTCGACCACCCGAGCGAACGCCTCACGCACCGAGGCGGCGTCGGTGACGTCGCACGCGAGCGCAGTTGCGCCGATCGCCTCGGCCTTGTCCGCCGTGGCGCGCCGATCGATGTCGAGCAGCGCGACCTCGGCGCCCGCCGCCGCGAACGCCTTGGCGGTTGCCGCGCCGATGGCGCCGCCGGCGCCGGTGATGACGGCGATCTGGCCGGCGAGCGGCTTCTCCGCCGCCGCGCCGAGCTTGGCCTGTTCGAGCGGCCAGTATTCCATGTCGAACATCTCGTCTTCGGAAATCGATTGAAAGCGGCCGATCGCCTCGGCATCGGTGATGATCTCGACGGCGCATTGCGCGAGATCGGCGGCGATGCCGGCCTCCTTCTTCGATCGTCCCAGGCCGAACAGGCCAAGCCCGGGAACGAGCGCGACACGCGGCAGCGGATCGAGCGGCCGCTTGATTCCTCCGACGCGGGCATTCTGGCGCGCGAAATAATCCTGATAACGCTCGACGAAAGCCGCCACCGCGACGCTCGCCGTGCGTTTGAAATCGTCCAGTCGGTCGCGTTCCGGCGCGGCCGTCACGAGCGGCCAATTCTTGGTGCGGATCGTGTGGTCGGGAGTGACCACGCCCGCCTGGCCATAGCGCGCGAGCTCGCCGCCGTTGACGAAATTGAGGATGGCGGGCGTGGCGCGGAAATCGAGAACCATCCGGCGCCACGCGCCTTCGATCTCGTCGACCTTGGCGCTGCAGGCGCCGCGCAGAATCGGCGCCACGGCCGCAACCGGCGCGATCGCCTGGGGCAAGTGCGTCGTCACGAACACCGCCTTGCGGTTCTTCTGCAGTCGCTCCTCAGCCAATGTGACCAGCGCGATCATGCGCTCATAGGCCTCGCGCGCGCTGCCGCCGAAGGTGACGATGCCGTGCTTGTGCAGGATCAGGCCCTCGATCGCGGGCTTGGCGTCGTAGATCTCGGCTGCCGCCTTGGCGAGGAGAAATCCGGGCCTCACGTAAGGCACCACGCTCGCGCGGCCGTCGTAGAGTTCGCTGCAGATCACCTCACCGTCCGGCTGGTCGACGATGCTTAGGACCGCGTTGGCGTGGGTGTGATCGACGAACGGGTGCGGCAGAAACGCGTGCAGCAGAATCTCGACCGAAGGATTGGGCGCCGCGGGCGCGATGAGGCTCGCGCGCTGAATGCGCACGATATCTTCGTCGCCGAGCGCCGCCCGCGCCCTGAGCTTGCGCAAACGGTCGAGCCGCACGGCGGGAAGATCGGCAGGCTCGACATTGGCCATGTCGGAACCCGAGCCTTTGACGCACAGCACCGCGACCTCGTCGCCGAAAAGGTCAGCCATGCTCGTCTTGAGAGAGGTATTGCCGCCGCCGTGCAGCACGAGCTTGGGATCGCAGCCGAGCAGGCGCGTCGTATAGACGCGCAGCGCGAGATCGCGGCCGATGCCAGCGCGGGCATAGCGGTCGATCGCCGCCTGCGCTTCGCTGTCGACCCAGGCGGATTTCATCTCCCGGTTCCGTCAGGCGCGCGCGCGAAGCAAACAGAGCACGCGGTTAGCTCTTGCCGAGGACACGCCTGCTCCACCAGCCAGAACGCCGCGGGCGATCGCCAGTTTCGGTCTCCTCCGAACTCGACGCCACCGGCTCGATAGAAGGCGCCGGCGGTGCGAACGACTGCGGGGGAGAGCTTGCGTCCTCGGGCGCCGCTTGCGGAACGCGCTCGCGTACGGTCGAGCGTCGGCGCGGCGCTTCCGGGGCCGCCGGTTCGGCAACAGCTGCCGCCGCGGTCGGCGTTGATCCGCTCTCTTCCGGCTCGGGCTCGGAGGTCGCGCTCACATCCTCATGCGACTGCGCGACCGGCACGGCGGCCGGTTGCGGTTCCCCGCTGAGCACCGCCGGTGGCCATGCGCCTTCGTCGCTGGGCGCGTCCTCCGAATCGCTGCGAGCAAGTTCCGGCTCCATCGGCGCATCCGCAGCGAAGCTCTCGCCGTCGCGGCCGCGACGGTTGCGCCGTCCGCCGCGGCGTCCGCGCCGCCGCCGGCGCCGCTCGCCCTCGCCATGCGCTTCGGCCGGCCGTTCCAAGCCGTTTGCGTCGGCAGTTTCGCGCGGCCCCTCCGCCGGCTCGACCTCGTGCTCACCCATCGCGGGAGCGAAGTCTGCGCCCTCCTCTTGCGGCGCGCCCTCGTGCTCCTGCTGGAAGCCGGCGCGGTCCTCGCCACGGCGGCCGCGTCGGCGTCGCCTGCGCCTGCTGCGGGAAGGTCCCTCCTCGCCGGCTGCGCGCGCGTCCTCCTGCGCTGCGTCGACGGGAGCCTCTTCGGACTCGGGCTCCTCCTCGTCCGCGTACTCCTCTTCCTCTTCTTGCTCCTCTTGCGTCGGCAGGGCCGCCGGCGGCGGCTGCAGCGCCAGCGCTCTTGCCTGCTCCACGCTGTGCACCTGCTCGCCTTTCTCGATGACGAAGGACAATTGCCCGCCGACCGTGGCATCGGCATTGACCATGATCGTGATCCGGAATCGTTCCTCCAGAGTGCGCAGATGCGCGCGCTTGTTATTGAGCAGATAAAGCGCGATATCGGAGCGCGTGCGAACGCTGAGATTATGCGTTGCTGCCTTGAGCAGCATCTCCTCGAGCGCACGCAGCAGTTGGAGCGCCACCGAGGATACCGAGCGTACGTGGCCGGTGCCGCCGCAATGCGGGCATTTCTCGGTCGAGCTCTCGAGCACGCTTGAGCGGATGCGCTGACGCGACATTTCGAGTAGGCCGAAATGCGAGATGTGTCCGACCTGGATGCGCGCGCGGTCGTGCCGCAGGCATTCCTTCAGCCGCCGTTCGACCGCGCGGTTGTTGCGCTTCTCGTCCATGTCGATGAAGTCGATGACGATCAGCCCGGCGAGATCGCGCAAACGCAATTGCCGGGCGATCTCCTCGGCGGCTTCGAGATTGGTCTTGAGCGCGGTGTCCTCGATGTGGTGCTCGCGCGTGGCGCGGCCGGAATTGACGTCGATGGCGACCAGCGCCTCGGCCTGGTTGAGCACGATATAGCCGCCGGAACGCAACTGCATCACCGGCGTGAACATGGCGTCGAGTTGGCTTTCGATGCCATAGCGGGTGAAGATCGGTAGCGCCTCGCGATAAGGTTTCACGTTCTTGGCATGGCTCGGCATGAGCATGCGCATGAACTCTTTCGCTTCCTTGTAGGCGTCGTCTCCCGCGACCAGGATCTCGTCGATCTCCTTGTTGTAGAGATCGCGGATCGAGCGCTTGACGAGGGAGCCCTCCTCGTAGACGAGCGTCGGCGCGGTCGATTTGAGCGTAAGGTCGCGCACCGTCTCCCACATCCGCAGCAGATATTCGAAGTCGCGTTTGACCTCGGTCTTGGTGCGGCTTGCTCCGGCAGTGCGCAGGATCACGCCCATGCCCTCCGGCACCTCCAGGTCTTGCGCGATGTCCTTCAACCGGCGACGATCTTCAGCGCTCGTGATCTTGCGGCTGATGCCGCCGCCGCGCGCCGTGTTCGGCATCAGCACCGAATAGCGGCCGGCAAGCGAGAGGTAGGTCGTGAGCGCCGCGCCCTTGGTGCCGCGCTCCTCCTTGACCACTTGCACCAGCATGACTTGCCGGCGCTTGATGACTTCTTGAATCTTGTATTGTCGGCGCACCCGCAGCATGCGCTCGGGAACCTCTTCCAAGGCATCGGCGCCGCCGACAGATTCCACCACCTCGTCCTCGCCTTCGGCGCCG
>VAZM01000216.1 GCA_005883135.1 Alphaproteobacteria bacterium | reverse complement strand
CGTGACGCTGGGGATCGGCATCGTGACGACCGTCTTCACCGCCTTCACCTTGACGCGGCTGATCGTCGCCTGGTGGGTGAGGTGGGCGCGTCCGCGGCAGCTGGCCATTTCATAGGCGGTGCCGACGTGCGGCTGCATCACTCTAACCCGCTGCTGCGGATCGTCCCCGACGACACCAAATTCGACTTCATGCGGTTTCGCCACATCAGCTTCCTGGTGTCCGCGGCGCTGTCGATCATTGCCATCCTGCTCTACTTTTTTCACGGCTTGAACTTCGGCATCGACTTCGTCGGCGGCACGCTCATCGAGGTGCAGTCGAAGAGCGGCTCAGCCGATCTCGCAAAAATGCGCGCGACGTTGAGCGGGCTCGGCCTGGGAGACGTGCAGCTGCAGGAATTCGGCGGTCCGACCAACGTGCTGATCCGCGTCGCGCAACAGCCGGGCGGCGAGCAGGCGCAGCAGACCGCGATCGGCAAGGTACGCCAGGCCTTGGGCGACGAGGTCGATTATCGCCGTGTCGAGGTCGTCGGCCCGCGGGTATCCTCGGAGCTCTTGGCCAAGAGCACGATCGGGCTCGGGCTCGCGATTTTCGGCATCCTGATCTATCTCTGGTTCCGCTTCGAATGGCAGTTCTCGCTCGGCGCCATGATCGCCAACGTGCACGATTTGGTGCTGACCATCGGCTACATGTCGCTGACTCAGATCGATTTCGATCTGTCGAGCATCGCGGCGCTGCTCACCATTCTCGGCTACTCGCTCAACGATACTGTCGTCATTTACGACCGCATCCGCGAAATGCTGCGCCGATACAAGCGCATGTCCATGCCGGACCTGCTCAACATCTCGGTGAATTCGACGCTGTCACGCTCGATCATCACCCACGTCACCGTGACGCTGGCTTTGCTGGCGCTGCTTCTGTTCGGCGGGCATGCCATTCACAGTTTCGTAGCGACCATGATCTTCGGCGTGGTGCTGGTCGGCACCTACACCTCGGTCTTCATCGCCGCTCCGATCCTGATCTATCTCGGCGTCGGCACGACGCGCATGGAAGCCGAAGACTCGCCAGCGAAAGAGAAGGCATCGACCAGAGAGTCATAGCTGGCCGACGCTGACAGCGCGTGAGCTCGCGCAAAGCTCCGTCGCGCCATGACCGAGCCCATGCACGATGCATTCGCCCATTGCGAGGGGCTCGTCCGCGCGGCGGATAGGGATCGCTTTCTCACCACCTTGTTTGCGCCCGCCGAGCATCGGCCAGCGCTGCTCGCCGTCTATGCGTTCAACCTGGAAATCGCCCGGGTGCGCGAGGTCGTGCACGAGCCGCTTGCAGGAGAGATCCGGCTGCAATGGTGGAGCGATGTGTTCGACGGGGAGGAACGGGGCGAGGTGGCGGCGCATCCGGTGGCGGCGGCGCTGCTCGCAAGCGTGGCGGGCTACCGGCTGGCTCCGGAGCGGCTGAAGGCGCTCCTTGCGGCGCGCAGGTTCGATCTCGACAACGAGCCGATGCGCAGCCTTGCCGATCTCGAAGCCTACGCGGAGGGTGCATCCGCCGGCCTCATCGCGCTCGCGGCGCAGGTCCTGGCCGGCGGGTTCGATATCGGCGCGCTGAGCCATCATGCCGGCCTCGCCCACGCGTTTGTCGGACTGCTCGCCGCATTTCCCATCCACGCTGCGCGCGGAAAGGTGTTCGTTCCGCTGGACATTCTGGCACGGCACGGAGCCGCGCGGGAGGATGCCGTGGCCGGGCAAGCGACGCCGCAACTGCACGCGGCCCTGGCGGAATTGCGCCTGCACGCGCGCCGGCATCTGCGCGCGGCGGAGCAACTGCTCGCCGCCGCGCCGCCCACAGTCATCCCGGCGCTGCTGCCGGTGGCGCTCGCCGGACCGACGCTCGCACGCATGGAGCGGCGCGGCTACGATCCGTTCAGGCCGATCGAGATTGCGCCCTGGCGGCGGCAATTGCGCATTTGGCGCGCGGCCAGGTGGCCGCGGCGCATCTTCCGCTGAGCCTAGAAGGCGAACCGGTCGCGCAGGTTGCGGCGATCGGCCACGATACGCGCGACCAGCCCGCGCTCGTCCTCGTTTGCGATCAGCGGCTCGATCAAATCGACCTGGTTCATGGCCACGAGCTCGAGGATCTCGCGGCGCACCTCTCCCGAAGCCGTCCGCGGCAGTCGCCCAGTCACCTGCAGATGTTCGGGCAGCTTGGGCGGCGCTTTCGCCGCCGTCTCGGCGCCAAGAAATTCGCGCAAGCCGCGCTCAGTCAGCGCGGAATCGCCTTCGACAAAGGCATAGAGGCCGGTTCCGGCCCTGCGATCGGGAAAGGCCATCACCACCGCCTCGCGCACCTGCGGGTGCGCCTTGAGCCGCGTGGCGATGCGCGGCGCGTCGTGCATGAGCCGCGTCCCGCCACCCTCGCGGTCGGCGACGTGCAGCACATCGCGGGTGATCCAGTAGTAAAGTTTTTTGCCGGTCGCCATCCAGACGCGCGTCAACAGGCTTTTCTTCGCCAGCACGCGCCGCTCGGCGGCGGTGAGCGCGTCGGGGGCATAGCGCCGCTTGTGCTTGAGCAGGTGCCGCAGATCCTCATAGGCCGCGATGCGGAAGAGAAAGGACCTGCGCTGGAAACGGGCGGCAAGCTGGAAGTCGGTGAGATAGGCGCGCCCGTCGCGTCCGCGCAGCCAGTTCTGCTCCTTGGCGAGATCATTGTGGCAGATGCCGGCGCGATGGAGCTTGCGCAAGCTCGCTTTGGCCGAGCGGAAGAAGGCGCGCTCGCCGTGCGGCTTGGCAATGTGCAGCGGCAGGCCGTCGATCCATCCGCGGATCAGTGCTTTTCGACCGGCAAACAAAAGCGGCGGCGCAATGCCGAGTTCGCCGGCGATCGCGAGCGCCCGCCGCTCGCGTGCGAAGAGATGGCGCGCCAAGCCAAAACTCCACCACGGGACTTCATCGATTCGGCGCAGCACTGCCTCGACGTCGCCGGAGCCGCTGGCGAAGCGCCCGCGTTCCACCGTCGAAAGCGGGTCGCGCTTGAGCACCACGCCCGCCGTCCAGCGGCTCTCGATGTCGCGCGGCAAACCCATGGCCCCCTATTCCGCCGCGACGGCGCGATCTTCGCCGCTGAGCCAGCGCGCGAGATCGGCGAGAGCGCGCTGCGTCAACGCGCACTTTTTCGCGAGTCCCTTCTCCGAGCCGCGCAGTCGCTGCCCGTGCTCGCCCCTGAGCGGATGCGCGAGCGGCGGAAACAGGCCGAAATTGACGTTCATCGGCTGGTACGAGCGCGCGCCGGCGGTCTGCGCGCCGGCGGCGGTCTCGATATGGCCGGCGGTGATATGCGCGAGCAACGCGCCATGCGCCGTGGTGGGCGGCGGCGGCATGAGGAAGGAGCCGAGCCGTTCGGCGGCGGCGAAGCGGCCGGCGAGGAGGCCGATGGCGGCCGATTCTACATAACCCTCGCAGCCCGTGATCTGGCCCGCGAAACGCAAGCGCGGTTCGGCCTTGAGGCGCAAGCCGCCGTCGAGCAACTTCGGCGCGTTGAGGAAGGTGTTGCGGTGAAGCCCGCCAAGACGCGCAAACTCGGCGCGCTCGAGGCCGGGAATCGTGCGAAAGATGCGCGTCTGCTCGCCGTGCTTGAGCTTGGTCTGGAACCCCACCATGTTGAACAGCGTGCCGAGCCGATTATCCTGGCGCAGTTGAACGACGGCGCACGGCTTGATGTTCGGCGCATGGCGGTTGGTCAGGCCGAAGGGCTTCATCGGTCCGTGACGCAAAGTCTCACGGCCGCGCTCCGCCATCACCTCGATCGGCAGGCAGCCGTCGAAGTAGGGCGTTTCCCAGTCGTGGAAAGCGACCTTCTCGCCGCCGAGCAAGGCATCGACGAACGCCTCGTATTGTTCGCGCGTGAGCGGGCAATTGACGTACGCTGCGTCCGAGCCGCCGGGGCCCGCCTTGTCGTAGCGCGACTGCAGCCAAGCGCGCGACATGTCGATCGTGTCGCGGTGAACAATCGGAGCGATCGCATCGAAGAAGGCTAGCGCGTCCTCGCCCGTGAGCTTGGCGACGGCGTCGGCCAGCGCCGGCGAGGTCAGCGGTCCGGTGGCGATGATGACGCTGTCCCAATCGGCGGGGGGCAATCCGGCGATTTCTTCGCGCCGGATCTCGATCAGCGGCTGCGTGGCGAGCGCCGCGGTGACGGCTGCGGCAAATCCGTCGCGATCCACCGCCAACGCGCTGCCGGCCGGAACCTGGTGGGCGTCCGCGGTGCGCATGACAAGCGAGCCCAGCCGGCGCATTTCCTCGTGCAGAAGGCCGACCGCGTTGAGCTCCTTGTCGTCGGAACGGAAGGAATTGGAGCAAACCAACTCGGCAAGCGCGGCGGTCTTATGAGCCGCGGTCATGCGCTTGGGCCGCATCTCGTGCAGCACGACGGGAACGCGGCTCGCGGCGATCTGCCAAGCTGCCTCAGATCCGGCGAGGCCGCCGCCGATCACATGCACTGCTCGAAGGCGCTCCGACATGGGCCCAAGCTATGCGCGTCGGTAGGGCCCGACAATCCCCGCAGGCGGAAGCTCGCGTTGAGCAAAGCCGAAGGATGATGGATGAGCGAAAGCGCCGGTCCAAAAGCAAAGCGCCCGCCGGAGCGGGCGCCTTTGTGGTTGGAGCGGGCGCCTTTGTGGTTAGAGCCTTCCGCGGTGGGCGCTGTCCCAGGCGATACGCGGAATGTCAGACCGGGTGATGCCGATATCGGCCAATTCGCGGTCGCCGAGCTGAGCGAGTTCCCTCAGGCTCGCGTTGTAGCGCCTCCAGGCGCGAAGGAAGTTGATGATTGCAACCAACATGTTCATTGCCTTTCCGCCCGACCCGAGGCCGGGCAATTCGTTTCTTGACCCTCAAATAAGGTTCCATGGTGCGGTGCATTAGAGGTTATGTTTGCGTTGCAGCTATGCAGAATATGCATAGCCTAAGGGGCTGATAGATCACAAAAATTCGACGATTTGCGCGACCAGCGCCCGGGATCGATTGGGGCGGAAGGGGCGCGCTCCGAGGAGGGTCAACCCGAGGTCGCGCTGGCGCCGCCGAAGCGTTCCTTCCAGCGCGGGATGACCTCTCGGTTGTAGACGTTGTCGGGAATGCCCCCCTGAGAGCGGTG
>VAZM01000215.1 GCA_005883135.1 Alphaproteobacteria bacterium | reverse complement strand
TTGCTCAAGTGCTTCAACGACGACGCGTTCCACCACAAGGGCAAATACTACGAATGTCCACCGCCGGTCGACTACCGCGGCTACCAGCTGAGCGAGATCACCGTCGTTCCCCGGCCCAAGCATTTGCCGGTCGACATCTGGATGCCGATCGCCAGCGGCAAGACCATCGACCTGATGGCGCGCTACGGCCTCAAGGCGATGGTCACGCTCAACGGGCAGAAGATTTTGGACGACGTGGTGCGCGCGTATCACGCCGCATGCGAACGGCACGGCCGGCCGAAGAAGCTCGGGGAGGACATGATCTGGGGGGCCGGCATATATCTCGCGGACAGCGAAGCGGAAGCGGTCCGCAGGCTAGAGCCCGCGCACGACGAACGATTCAAGTGGTTCGCGCCGTTCGGGTTCGTGCGCTATGCCGACGAGCACGGGCGGACCTGGGGCACGCCCGGCGCGCCCGCGGGCGTCCCCTCGCTGCGCGACGGCGTCGCGCAGAAGGCCTGGTTCTGCGGGCCGCCGAAACAGGTCATCGACGGCATCAAGTCGATCGCCGACCAATATCCGGGGCTCGAAGACTTCATGATCCACTGGGCTGAGGGCATGCCGCCGAAAGAATTCAAAGAGCAGCTCACCTGGTTCGCCAAGGACGTGATGCCCGCGTTCAAGCGCGCGTAGGCCGTCGCGCGTCCGCACCTCCCAAGATCAAGGACATCCGGAACAATGAAGGACAACGTCAAGCGCGTGTTCTATGTGCGCTACCTCGCGCATCCCTGCTATCTCGACATCATCGCGCAGCGGCCCGAGATCAGGCTCGACAAGCTCGAGAATGACACCGCGGACGAGGTCGCGGCGCCGATCACCGCGGCCGCGCACGCCTACCAGATCGGCTCCGCACGCGACGAGCTCAACCCGCGTTTCTACGTCCAGCGCGAGCTCATCGCGCGCATGCCCAACCTGCTCGTCGTCTCCACCAACGGCGCCGGCTTCGACACCGTCGCTGTCAAGGATTGCACCGACGCTGGTGTGCTCGTCGTCAACCAGACGGGCGGCAACGCCGAGGCGGTGGCGGCGCACGTGCTCGCCATGGTGCTCATGCTTTCAAAGCAGATCATCCAGACCAACCATGCGTTGCGACGCGGCACGATGGTCGACCGCAGCGCCTTCATGGGCAACGACGTGAAGGGACGCACCCTCGGGATCGTCGGCATCGGCAACGTCGGTCGCCGCATCGCCGAGCTTTGTCGCGCGCTAGGCATGCAGGTCATCGCCTGCGATCCCTTTCTCGATGAGAAGACCATCGCCGCGCGCGGCGGCGTCAAAGTCACGCTCGACGAGCTGTTGCGGCGCGCCGACTTCGTGTCGATCAACTGCCCGCTCGACGAGAGCACGCGCGACATGATCGGCGCGCGCGAGTTCGCGCTGATGCAGCCGCATGCCTATTTCATCACCACCGCGCGCGGCTTCATCCACGACGAGCGCGCGCTGGCCGAAGCGCTGCGCGCAAAGAAGATCGCCGGCGCCGGGATCGACGTCTGGGACAAGGAGCCGCCCGCGGCCGACCATGCACTGCTGCAATTCGACAACGTGATCGCCAGCCCGCACACCGCCGGCATGACGCGCGAAGCGCGCGCCAATATGGGCCGCATCGCCGCCGAGCAGCTCGTCATGACGCTCGACGGCAAGCGCCCGCCGCGGATCGTCAACCCCCAGGTGTGGCCGGCCTATGCCAAGCGGTTCGAGGCGACCTTCGGGTTTCGCCCGGAAGGGTAGGCTCGCTAAGTCGCACGAGGCGAAATGATGGCGGCGGCACGGCGACGCCGCGGGTGGTTGCAAAATAATACCGTTCGCGCCGACGGCACGCTTCCCGTCTCGCTGGCATAATTTGCGCGCCTAACTATACTCCCGCCGCGTCGGGTCCACCTCGTCTTCCGACGATCTCAGATAAGTGCACGGGAGATTTCGATGAAACGCGTAATGCTTACCCTCGCCACGCTGCTGCTTGTCGGCGCCGTCATGCCGGCGGCGGATGCCCGGATCGTGCAGCCTCCGTGGATCGTGGTGCGCTGGTCGCTATTGGGCGACTGCAAGATTTGGCGCAACGATGTTAACGCCCCCTTGGGTCCCGGCTGGCAGACGGTGGCTTATGCCGGCAGCTATCCGGAGGCCTACGGAAAGCTGCAGGCTCTCATTGCCCGCAGGTGGTGCAGTTAGCCTGCCTCAATTGTCCAACACCAGTTTCGCCCGGCTCTGCCGGGCGAAATTTTTTTTCGAGAGCGCGCCCGCGCGCGCGGGGCGTAGCCGCGCATCAGGACCAGGATAGGCGATCGAAAAAGCCGGAAATTTCCCCTGCTGCCCGATCGGGGTCCTCCCGGTGCGGGAAGTGACCGACGTCGGGGAACGGCGCCAGATCAAGATCAGCAAAGGTCTCGCCGAGACGGTCCGTCCACGCGTAAGGAAACAACGGGTCGTGCTCCGCCCAGCGAACGCAGGTGGGCGAGGCAATACGCGGCAATGCTTCCGCCTCGCCCTTCAGCATGGCGATGCGACCTGCATGCGACGCGCGGTAGTGGGCAAAGCCCCCCGCCAGATTTCCGCGCTTTAAAAAGTTTTCCGTGAAAAGCGAGAGCACATCGTCAAACGCATTCTTGCGATGTGACCAGTGCCGCAGGAAATACGAAATGTACATCTCACAGGTCTGCCGCGAGGCGCCCACGAGCGCCGGTGCCAGATCCATCTGATGGAAAGATTGATACCAGATCTCGTTCAATCGATCCGGCGCGCCCATCCGCTGCCCAATTCCCGGATAAACGAAGTCGAAAAAGAACAGTCCTGCGACGCGCTCCGGCGCTTTGCGCGCAAGCGGCTGCATCGCCGCACCCCCGACGTCGTGGCCGACAATGCCGGCCCGCCGTATCCCAAGCGCATCCAACAACGCCAGCATGTCCGCGGCGTGATCTGCCGGGCCGAACGGCCCGCTCGGTTTGTCGCTGTCACCGAAGCCGCGCAGATCGGGGGCGATGAGCCTATACCGCTTCGATAGGCGGAGCATGACAGGTTCCCACGTCAGCCAGAATTCCGGCCAGCCGTGCAGCAGCAGAAGCGGCGCCCCTTCCCCCAATTCGGCGATGTGCAGTGAGGCTCCATTCACCCGCAGCGCCTGATGTCGCATGTGACCTCACGTAAGCTCGGCGTGGTGCTCCCTCGCACTGAGGATCTCAGGTTATGACCCTTTGCATGGCCCGGCGACGGCGCCTCAAGCAAAAATCCAACCTTTCTCCAGAACAAATGTAGCGCCGGGCAAAGCCGCGCGCCTGCGCTCGGGGCATCCTCTTTCGAGACGGAGGAGAGCCCGTGGACCGTCGCTTGACACCTCTATCGCCGGAAGATCAGCGCGAATTCGATCGCTGGCTCAATGCAAATGCCATTCTCGGTTTGATCATTGCGCTCGGATTGGTGGCGATGGCCTTGGCAGGGTCGAGCTCTATGGGACGACCTGATTCGGCGACGACTGATAGGCCGAACTCCTCAGATGTTGCCACGTCCAGATAGAAATCGTTAGCATTCGGCTGCGAGCTCCTCCTTCGGGTCGACGCCGATTGCTGGATTCATTGCGAACGATCATCAGCTGCATCACGCTCGGACACCGAACCACCTCGAGAGAAGCGAGTCTCCCGAATGACGGGATCAGGTTTTAGTCGGATACAAACCTCCGATCAGACGAAACTGACGCGCGGTTTGAAGCGACGGCATATCGAGCTTATTGCCATCGGCGGCGCCATTGGCGTGGGCTTGTTTTTGGGTTCCGCCAAGGTCATCCAGAACGCGGGTCCGGGGCTCATACTCGGGTACGCGGTCGGCGGATTGGTGATTTTCTTTATTATGCGTGCCTTGGGCGAATTGCTCCTATATCGCCCGGTCGCGGGCTCGTTCGTGACCTATGCCGACGAATTCGTCGGTCCCTTCGCTGGTTTCGCTACCGGCTGGTCCTACTGGTTCACCTGGGTGGTGACCGGCATGGCCGAGCTGACTGCTATCGGCGTCTATGTAAGCTACTGGCTTCCTACCTTTCCGCAATGGATAACGGTACTGGCCGCGCTGGTCGTGCTGTACGGCGCGAATATGCTGGCCGTGCGCGTGTTCGGCGAGATGGAGTTCTGGTTTGCACTGATCAAAGTCTCGATGATCGTCATGCTCATCGTGGGCGGGCTGGCAGTCATCCTTTTCGGCCTTGGAAACTTAGGGGCGACAGCGGGATTCTCCAATCTCTTCTCGCACGGCGGCTTTTTACCTTTCGGCATACTCGGTGTGTTGCTCACGTTCCAAATGGTGATGTTCGGGTTTCAGGGAGTGGAGCTGATCGGCGTGACCGCTGGTGAGGCCGAAAATCCCGAGGTCGTCCTGCCCTCGGCCACCAACAGCATCATCTACCGCATCC
>VAZM01000270.1:9267-27491 GCA_005883135.1 Alphaproteobacteria bacterium | reverse complement strand
GATGATGCCACCCCCCATCCCGCTCGCAACGTACCGACTCCAACTCACGCCGCAGTTCGGGTTCGACCAAGCGGCCGCACTGGTGCCTTATCTCAAGGCGCTCGGCATCAGCCACCTCTACGCGTCACCCTTTCTCAAGGCGCGCTCGGGCAGCCCGCACGGCTACGACGTGGTCGACCACAATTCGCTCAATCCCGAACTCGGCGGCGAGGACGCCTTTCGGCGGCTCTCCGTTGCGCTCGATCGCGCAGATATCGGGCTCATTCTCGATTTCGTGCCCAACCATATGGGCGTTCATTACGCAGACAATCCGTGGTGGCTCGATGTCCTGGAGTGGGGACCCAAATCTCCCCGCGCCGCCTCATTCGACATCGATTGGGAGACGCTGCCTGCCCATCCGCGTGGAGGCGTGCTGATTCCAGTGCTCGGGAGCTCGTACGGTGAGGCGCTGGAGCGCGGCGACATCGAGCTTCGTTACGATGCCGCCGAGGGCAGCTTCTCCGCCTGGTATTTCGAGCATCGGCTGCCCATCGCTGCAAACCGCTATGGCGAGATTGTGCAGAAGGCCGTGGCGGAGGCGGGCGCGGGCGAGGAACCCGCCGGCCGCAAGCTCTTGGAATGGGCGGAGCGCTATCGCGGTCCGCACAACCCCCCGCGTTCCGCGGCGCCGACCTTCAAGGCCGAGCTCGCTGCGATCGCCGGCGGCAAGGAGGTGATCGAACGCGGCCTGCGCGCCTACCGCGCCGGCTGCGGGCGAGCGGACGCCGTCGTCGCCCTCCATTACCTGCTCGAGCGTCAACACTATCGCCTCGCGCATTGGCGGCTCGCCGGGAGCGAGATCAACTATCGGCGATTCTTCGACATCAACACGCTGGCGGGGCTGTCCGTCGAAGACCGCGGCACTTTCGACGCGATTCACGCGCTCGTCCGCCGCCTCATCGCCGAAGGCCGCCTGCACGGGCTGCGCCTCGACCACATCGATGGGCTGCGTTACCCGCATCAGTATTTCCGCCGGCTGCACCGCCTGATCGAGGTCGAACGGAGATCAAAGAACGGATCGTTCTACGTCGTGGCGGAAAAGATCCTGAGCGACGCGGAGCGCTTGCCGCGCTTTGCCGGGGTCGCCGGCACAACAGGATACGAATGGCTGAACATCCTTTCGCGCCTCCTGCTCGACCATCGTGGACTTGCCGGGCTCGCCAGGACTTGGCGCGACGTGAGCGGCGAGGAGGCCGGCTTCGATGCCGTTCTCATCGAGGCCAAGCGGCGGGTGATTGCAAACATTCTCAACAGCGAATTCACGGTGCTCAGGCGCCTGCTCGTGCGCATCGCCGCCGGCCACTACAGCACGCGCGACTACACCGCCGAGCGCCTGCGTGACGCATTTGCGCTGTTCATCCTGCACTTCCCGATCTACCGAACCTACATCACTGCGTCGGGGCCAAGCCGCGAGGATCGCGCGATCATCGAGGGCGCGCTCGCCAAGGCGCGCGCCGACTGGTTCGGCTCGGACGTCGACATCTTCGATTTCCTGCGCGACGCGCTGACCCTCGATCTCATTGCGCCGGGTCGCGTGGGCCACAGCATCGCACGTGACCGCCGCTTCGCGTTCAAAGTGCAGCAATTCACCGGTCCGATGATGGCAAAGTCGCTGGAGGATACCGCTTTCTATCGCTTTCATCGGCTGTTGGCTCTCAACGAGGTCGGCGGCAATCCGGCTGCCGGCGCGCTGTCCGTCGCGAATTTCCACAACCGCATGCAGGAGCGCGCCGCGAACTGGCCGCATGGCCTAACCGCGACCGCGAGCCACGACACCAAACGTGGCGAGGACGCGCGGGAGCGGCTGCTCACGCTTTCCGAGCTTGCCGACGAGTGGACAGGACACGTGCATCAATGGCGGGAGCTCAACGCCGATCTGGTCGTTGCTTCGGGGCGATCACGGATACCGTCGGGGGCGCACGAATATATGATCTACCAGGCGCTGCTCGGCGCCTGGCCGTTCGCCGGCATCCAGCCCGATTTCGTCGATCGGATCAAAGCGTTCGCCATCAAAGCCGCGCGCGAGGGAAAGCAAGAGACTAGCTGGCTCGCCCCCGACGAGCGGTACGAAAAGGGCCTTACCGACTTTGTCGATCGCCTTCTCGATCGCGAAAGCTCGGCCAGCTTCATCGACGGCTTCGATGCGTTCGCGCGCCGCGTGGCTTTGATCGGGGCCCTCAACAGCCTTGCACAACTGGCGCTGAAGGCGACCATGCCGGGCGTGCCGGATTTCTATCAGGGCACCGAATTTTGGGATTTGTCGCTGGTCGATCCCGATAACCGCCGACCCGTCGATTTCGCGGCGCGGGAATCCGCGCTGGCATCGATCGGCGAGGCGCCGGATTGGCCCTCGCCCGCGCCTGGCCGGACGGCCGGATCAAGCTCGCGCTGACGCGCGCGCTCCTCGCGCTGCGGTCCGAGCTTGCGGACCTCTTCACCAACGGTGCCTATCGCCCGCTCGAAGTCGTCGGGCCGGATCGCCGAGAGATCGTCGCGTTCGCGCGCGTGCGCGAGCGAGACGCCGTAATTGTCGTGACCGGGCGGTTCTTCGGCCGCGCGACGCAAGAGGGGCGGCGATGGCCGCCGAGTCAGGCTTGGAATGCATCGGTGTTGGCTGAAGGTTTTTCCGGCATCCGCACCCTGCTGCCGGCCGGCAAGGCCATGATCGGACCGAGGCTGGCAGCCGCGGAACTGTTCGAGGTCCTGCCAATCGCCGTCCTGCAAGCGCAGCATGCGCCGGTCAAGGGCGAGCGACCGAAAGTGAGGGTCAGCGCCGCCGCCAAATGACCGGCTGGCTGCGGACAAAAGAAAGAGGCCGTCCGGGGATCTTGTCGGGCCGAACGGCCTCGCGGACGTCGTGCCGACCACCAAGGGTCGGTTCCCTCCCTCCGCCGGACCGCTCTCTAACTTAAGCAAAGTGATTCGGGCAACCGTCCCGATAGCACAGCTCGCAATGCCTACTCGGCAAAGTTCCATACCAGGCAGCCCCCGCGAGATCCGTAAGCAGCGCATCGAGCGCGTTCGTCACGCGTTCAGCCACGCGAAGTCGACCCCGGCGTATCTTCGCGCGTGTGGTAGTGCCGGTCGCGCAGCGGCCCGGTATCGGTCGCCATCGGCGCCGGGTAGCCGTGCTGCCGGAACGACCAGTGATCGGAGCTGCAGGCCCCGGGAAGGTTTGAGTTTCAACAGCCGGTTTCCTCCTATCGCATCGGCGTTTTCCCAGCGACCTCGATCACCACCCCTTCCTCCGACCGTAGCTTTATGGTGCCGCGAACGTCCTCGCCCTGGCGATCGAGATGGGATGACAGCAGCAGCGTTCCGACAAGCTCGTCGGGAAATTTCGCAACGGCGGCGCCGGTTCCGAAGTTGAGCGCAACCAACAAGCGCTCTGGACCCTGCTCGCGAAAGAACAGCAACAAATCGCCGTCGGCATGGATCGGGCGATAGCTGCCGCGGAGGAGGGCGCTCCGCGATCGCCGCAATGCAATGAGCTGGCGATAGAGCTGATAGATCGAGGTCGGATCGCTGCGCTGCTTGGCGACGTTGTACTGTCGAAAATCGTCGGCTAGCGGCAGCCAAGGCTCGGCCTCGGAAAAGCCGGCATAGCGGCTGTCGTCCCATTGCATGGGGGTGCGGCTGCCGTCGCGGCCCATTTTGATGCCGGGCAGATTCTTTTGGAACGGATCCCGGACGCGGTCGGGCGGTATCGGTACTTGCGTCATGCCGATCTCGTCGCCGAAATAGATGGTCGGCGTTCCGCGCAACGTGAGCAGGAGCATGGCGGCGATCCGCGCCTGCTTGCGTCCAACGCGGCCTGCGATGCGAGGCCGATCGTGGTTGCCCAAGACCCAATTCGGCCAACCGCCCTTGGGGAGGGCCGCCTCGTATTCCTGGATCAATTTGCCGATCGTGCCGGCATGCCATGGCGCACCGAGCAAGGAGAAATTGAACGGCAGGTGGACGCCGCGGAGGTCGCGCCCGTAATACGCAACGAGCCGTTCGACCGGCAGATAGATTTCGCCGATCAGAAGACGTTCGCCGAACTGATCGACAACGTCGCGCATCTGCGCAAGCACCTCGGCCATTTCCGGACGGTCGGTGGTATAGAGCGGAAGCAGCGCCTCGTGCGGCGGGCCCCCCACGGCGAAGCCCGGATTGACGGGATTGTCCCGGAATTGATCGTCCTTGATCAGGTGCCACAGGACGTCGACGCGGAACCCGTCGACCCCGCGCTGCAACCAGAACCGCATCGCGTCGTAGATCGCGTGCCGCACCTGCGGGTTGCGCCAGTTCAGATCTGGCTGCTGCTTGAGAAAAGCGTGGTAGTAGTACTGCGCGGTGTGGGGGTCGAATTCCCAGGCGCTGCCGCCGAATTGTGAGAGCCAATTGTTGGGCTCAGCCCCGTCTGCTCCGCCATCGCGCCAGAGATACCAGTCGCGTTTGGCATTGTCGCGAGAACTGCGGCTCTGCACGAACCACGGATGGCGGTCGGAGGTGTGGTTGGGAACGAGATCCAGCAACACCTTCAAGCCGGAGCGATGCGCCTCAGCGAGCAGCACATCGAAGTCCGGCAGCGTCCCGAACAGCGGATCGATGCCGATGTAGTTGGCGACGTCATAGCCGAAATCGGCCATCGGAGAGGGAAAAATCGGGCAGATCCAGATCGCATCGACCCCAAGCTCGACCAGGTAAGGCAGGCGGGCGATGATGCCGCGCAGATCGCCGACGCCGTCCGCATTCGTATCCTGGAACGAGCGCGGATAGATTTCGTAAATGACGGCGGAGTTCCACCATGGCACGTCCGGCATGCGCTCACCTTCATCATCCGACGAGTGTCAGAATAAGCCCTTCGTTCTCGCGCAGAATCGAAGGAGAACTCAGAGGGGCAGGAGGGCTTCGATACCGGCTAAACGGCGCCAAGTCACGCCGTGAATGATCGATCGCGTGCCATCGGCCGCGGCGCTCTCTAGACTCGCCGATGCAGCCGGTGTTCGATCCACAGCAGCAGCGCGTTGGCGAGCGCTGCAAACGCAAACAGCACCACTGCGACGGTCAGCATCTCCTCGGCCTGCATCAGTTGCATGGCGTTGATGATCAGAGAGCCCAGCCCCTGCTTGGCTGCGAACATCTCCGCCAGAAGTACGCCGAGCAACGTCAAGGTGAAGCCGATGCGCAGTCCGCCGACGATTTCGGGAAGCGCTGCCGGGAAAAGCATCGTCAGGATCGTCTGCCACCCCGACAAGTGTAGCGTTCGCGCCGATTTGAGGTAGACCGGCGGGATATTGCGGATCGCGCTCATGGTCAGAAGCGCAACCGGCAGCACCCCGTGCATGGCGCCGAATGTGACCCGCCCCGATAGGCTCAGCCCGAAGATCAGCAGCACCACGGGATAAAGCGTAACTTTCGGTAGCGTGTAGAGCGAGATGAGGATCGGCTCGCCGACCGCTCCCGAGAGGCGATGGATTCCCATCCACACGCCGATCGCAAGCCCGATCCCGTACGACAAGAGCAGCGCGTAGAAAAAGCACACGAGGGTGGCCCATGCGTTTTCGGCAAAACGCTCGCTCGGCACGAACCTAGCGAGGTAAGCGAGCGTCGGCACCGGGCCAGGCAGTGCGGTGGCGCCAACGAGCTGATGCAGTGCCTGCCACGCCAGCAGCATGATGATCAGGATGATCGCGGTATCGGCGGCGCGTCTGGTCGCGATCATGGCTTTGCGATCCCGCGCCGCTCCGCCCAGCGCTGATCGACGACGTGCAGAAACATGTTGACTATGGTCGCAACGATGATCAGCAGCAGCATCAACGCGTACATCTGCCGATTGTTGAAGTCGGTATAGGCGTCGGAAATGACCCGGCCCAGCCCGGCCGGTGCAAGGATGAACTCGCTGGCGATGACGCCGATGAAAGCGTAGCTGACCGCGAGCTTTACGCCGGTGAAGAGATGCGGCGCCGCCGCCGGCAATTTCAGGCGCAGCGCGGTGGCGATGGCGCCCATCCGGTGCACCCGTGCGACTTTGGCGAGCACCTGCGGCACGCGGTCGAGCCCGTTCAACGTCGCGATGATCATCGCCACGATGGCCGTTGCCACCCCCATCAGCACGATTGGTATCGCGGAGAGCCCGAAGATCACGATCATCACCGGATAGAAGATGAAGATCGGGACGGCGTAATACGTGGCGAAGAATGGGTCGAGCGACTGCCGCACGCGCGGCAGCGCGTGAATGACGGCGCCGAGCGCAAATCCCGCGACTACCGAGATCAGCGCCGCGAGGAGGACGATGCCGAATGTGCGCACGATCTGCTCGTTGGCCTCGCCGGAGATCAGCAGACGGACCAGCGCCACGGCCATCTCGGAGGGCGGGATCACGACGCGCTGGTCGATCAGGCCGAGGCGGCAGCACAACTCGAGCAGCCCGATCGCGATGGCGAGGACCGCGAGTCTGATCCAGCCGACCCGGCTCATCCGGCCGCCATCCCGGGATGACCGAGCGATTTCAAGGACTCGCCGCGGAGGTCCTCCCACAGCCGCCCGGTGATCTCGCCGAACTGCGGCTCGCTGACGATCTTGCTGTCGCGCTCGCGCGACCAGCCGGTCACGACGATGTCGAGGAAGCGGCCCGGCCGCGCCGACATCGCGCCGATCCGGTCGGACAGCATCGCCGCCTCATCGAGCGCATGCGTGATCAGGAGAACGGTTGCCCCCGTACGCCGCCACAGGCGCAGCACCTCGTCTCCCATCAGCAGCCTCGTCTGCGCATCGAGCGCGCCGAACGGCTCGTCGAGTAGGATCAGCCGTGGCTGAAGCACCAGCGTGCGGGAGATGCAGACTCGCTGGCGCATGCCGCCGGAAAGCTGCGCGGGATAGGCGCGCGCGAATTCCGTCAACCCCATGAACGCCAGCGCGTCGTCGACGCGGCGACGGATCTCCGCGGTTGCCACGCCGTTGCGGCGCAAGCCGAAGGCAGCATTGTCCCACACGGTCATCCAAGGAAAGCTGGCGTCTTCTTGAAACACAACGCCGATCCCGTCCGGCACCTTGCCCGAGACGGTGCGGCCTTCGAACATCACCGTCCCGGCGGTCGGCTGCTGCAGGCCGGCGAGCACCTCGAGCAGCGTGGACTTGCCGCAGCCGGAGGGGCCGACGACGGCGAAGAACTCGCCGCGCTTGAGTTCGAGATCGAGCGGCCCGAGCGCATGAACCGGCGGCGTAGCGATGGTCTCTGGATAGACCCGCGTCACACCCGAAAGCGCCGCGTGGATATCCGCGTCCGCCGCCGCGGTGGTCATTTTTGCAGATCGGGCGGCAGGAACGAGCTGTCCACAACCTTTTTCAGGTCGACGTCTTTCTGCAGCATGCCGACGCCTTTCATCGCATGCACGGTCTGCTCGAGCAGCGGCATCTCGATGCGACCCTCACTCCAGAATTTCGCCTCCACCAGTTGCTTCACCATGATGCCGACCTCGCTCGGCGGCAGCGGGGCGTAGACCTTGCTGAGGATCTCGATTGCTTCGTCGGTGTGATCGTAGATGAACTTGGTGCCCTCGCGGCGGGCGGTCTGGATCGCGCGCAGCTTGTCCGGCCATTCCTTCATCGCCTTGCCGGTCGCCATGCCGAGCTGCGAGGGAATGAGCGGCAAATCCTTCGGACTGACCAGCACGCGGTACTTGCTCTCGCCGCCGCGGGTCCGGAATAGGATGACGGGGATGGATGTGGCGTCGACCACGCCGTTCTCCAGCGCCGTGAGCGCGCCGCTGAGGCTGCCGAGCGCCGTCATCTGCACGTCGCCCTGCTTGAGCCCGGCCTGCTCCATCACCAGCACGCCCATCATCTCCCCGAGCGATTTCGGGTTGCTGATGCCGAACTTCTTGCCCTTGAGATCGGCGGGGCTTTTGAGTGGTGAATCGGGCATGACGACCAGCACCAGATCGGCGAGGGAGCGCGACGTGATGCCGACGATCTTGACGTCCTGCCCCTGTTCGGCGGCGGCGATCACCGGAGCAGCGGTGACGTCGCCGTAGCCGAGATCGCTCGCGATGGCGTTGCGCACCGAGCTGCCGCCGCCCGCCCCGGAGATGATGCCGCTGATGTCGAGCCCGTGAGCCTTGAAGAAGCCCTTCTCCAGCGCGATCCCATATGGGGCGCCCGAGGGATCGTTCTTGTATTGCGTCACGAGCAGATCCTCGGCTCGCGCCGGAGAAGCCGCAGCAAACCCAAGGGCTGCGATGATGATGCCGATGCTCCTGAGAGTCATACGCGTCCTCCTACATACGTCCGCCGCCGCTTGCGCCGCCCGCCATGCCTGAGAGCGTAACCCGCGCAACCGCGGTAGTATAATGGAACTATTGCCGCAGGAAGGGCGGGGATTCCGGAGAAAACGGCTCGCCCGGTCCTGATCCGGCCGTCACGCGCGCCTACCAGGAGCGGTGGCCCCCCGACACGACGATCGTCGTGTCGCTCATCCCCCTCTGCTTCACCAATGCGAACAGCGTGGCGGCGTTCGCGGGGTGCAGCCTGATGCAGCCGTGGGAGGCGGGACCGCCGAGGCGATGAATCTCGTAGCTGCCGTGGATCGCATAGCCGCCGTGGAAGAAGATCGAGTACGGCATGGGCGAGTTGTAGTATTCCTTCGAGAACCACGTTCTTTCCATTCGCTGCGGCCGATAAGTGCCGCTGGGGGTGCCGTAGCCGGCGCGGCCGGTGGAAACGACCCAGCGGTACCGCGGCGCGCCGTCGACCGACACCGACATCTGCTGCGTACTCTTATCGATGGCGACGAGGACGCTGGCACGCGCGGCGGGCGCGTTCAGGCCGAGCAGCGCCGCGGCGGCAACCAAAGCGCGCATGCGCCATCGCCTCGCGTTGAGGCGCGGCTGCAGCCATCGCCGCGGGAAGCCTTGTCGCCCAGTTTCGATGCGAAAAATCCAGCCCATACCGCGGCTCGCGTTTCTCGGCCATCCTAACATGAAGGCGAACATCCTCAATTGGCGTGGACCGCGGCATTGCGATCGAGTAGGTGGAAATAGACCTATGGCGGGCATCGGCATCGATCAGAGGGGCAAAAGATGAAGGCTGCTTTCATCGAACAGTACGGCGGGCCGGATGTACTGCGCTACGGCGATTTGCCGGATCCCGTTCCCGCGCCCGGCGAGGTGGTCATCGACGTCCATGCTGCCAGCGTCAATGCTGCGGATTGGAAGGTGCGCACCGGTCAATACGAACCGGCAAAGTTCCCATTGATCCTCGGACGGGATTTTTCCGGGGTGGTCGCTGCCGTCGGTACCGGCGTCGCGGATCTGAGGGTTGGCGACGCGGTATTCGGAGTTTGCGAGGCGGGCCAAGAGGGCGCTTATGCGGAGAAGATCGCGGTCAAGGCTGCGATCATCGCGAAAAAGCCGGAGCGCCTCTCGCACGTCAACGCCGCCGCCCTGGCGTTGACCGGCCTCACCGCGCTCAGCGCCGTCGAAGACACGTTGAAGCTTAACCGCGGCGAGACGATTCTCATTCAGGGTGGAGCGGGCGGGGTTGCCGGCTTCGCCATTCAGCTCGGCAAGCATGTCGGCGCGCGCGTGATCACGACCGCGAGCGCGGCGAACCGCGATTATGTGCGCGGGCTCGGCGCCGATGAAGTCATCGACTACAACGCGGTGGATTTCACGCAAGCGGTGCGCGATTGCGACGCCGTCTTTGACACTGTCGGCGGCGACGTGGCGCAGCGCTCCTTCGCCGTGCTCAAGCCGGGCGGCCGCGCCGCCTTCATCGCGTCCGGGGCGCAGGCGCCGAAGTCCCCGCGCGATGATGTCGCCTCGCTCAGGCCGCCGGTGAAGCGCGCGCGCCGGCCACTCGAGCGCATCCTGGAATTGTTCGAGGCGGGCGCCATACGCGTGCCGCAGATCAAGCTTTATCGCCTGTCCGAGGCCGCCGACGCGCACCGGCTTAGCGAGTCGCGCCACTTCCGCGGCAAGCTCGTGTTCCAGGTGCGATGAGACGCCGGCCGCGTTCCTTTCGCGGTTTTCGCTGCGCGGTTCCCCGATTTTCACGATTTTCGGCCGCGTCATCGGCGCGTAACGCGAGTCGCCTATTGCAACCGAGAGTCGTTAGCTGCAATATAAAACGTCTAGAACCGCGCAAGCGGCGTTCAATTCCGAGGCTGGGGAGCACAGCGGGCAAGAGGTCATGATGTAGCGCGAAGATCGAAACGGAGGGGAAACGTGGCTATTCCGCTGCGCGAGCGCTTGCTCGGACGTTTCGCCAGGCTGACCAATCAATTCCGCGTTTGGTATCAGCTTCCCTTCCTGCTCGCGATGCCGACGCTCCTCGGCCATCGCGTTAATATGCGCGAGCACAATCTTTCCGACACCGAACGCGATCCGGCCCTGCTGAAGCCGCTCGGCGGCGCTAGTCCCCGCGATCAGCGCACCGCCGACGGCAGCTACAACGATCTCGGTTGTCCCTGGATGGGCATGGGCGGCGCGCGCTTCGGCCGCAACGTGCCGGTCGCCGACACGTTCGGCGAACAGCCGCCCGATCTCTACGAGCCAAATCCGCGCCGGGTTAGCCGGGATCTGCTCGCGCGCCGCGCCTTCGTGCCGGTGCCGCATCTCAGCGTTCTCATCCCGGCCTGGCTGCAGTTCATGGTGCACGATTGGCTCAGCCACGGCGGCGGCGATACCGCGCAGCCGCCGCACCGCCTGCCGCTCCCGCCCGGCGACGATTGGCCCCCTCCTGACATGACCATCTTGCGCACGCTGCCGGACGACCGGCATTCGCCCGCGGATCTGGGCCAGCCCGCGACCTACCGCAACACCGAGACGCATTGGTGGGACGGCTCGCAGATCTACGGCTCGGATCTGGAGATCCAACGCGCGGTGCGCACGGATCCCGCCACCGGGCAAGTGCGCCCGGACGGCAAGCTGCATCTCGATGAACGCGGGCATCTTCCCGTCGATGCGACAAGCGACGTCCCCAACCAAGAGCTTGCCGGAGTGAACGGCAACTGGTGGATCGGCCTGTCGGTGATGCACACGCTGTTCGCGCGCGAGCACAATGCCATCGTCGATCGGCTGCGCATCGACCATCCGACCGCCGATGGCGAGTGGCTGTTCCAGAAGGCGCGGCTCGTCAACGCCGCGCTCATCGCCAAGATCCACACGGTCGAGTGGACACCGGCGATGTTGAATTCGCCGGAAGGGCGCTTTGCCATGCGCGGCAACTTCTGGGGCATGCTCGGGGAGGAATATGCGCGCGCTTACGGCCGCCTCGGCAGCGGCGAAGTCCTCTCCGGCATTCCCGGATCGCCGACCGATCATCACACCGCGCCCTATGCGATGACCGAAGAGTTCACCGCCGTCTACCGCATGCATTCGCTGTTGCCCGACGAATTCTCCTTCCGCCGCCACCGGGACGGAACGGAGATCGTCAGGCGCGATTTCAGAGAGGTCACCGGCGGAGGCGTTCGCGAGCTCTACGCCAAGGTGCCCTACGAGGACGTGCTTTATTCGCTTGCGACCAGCCGTCCCGGCGCGCTGGTGCTGCACAATTACCCGCAGGGGCTGCGCAGGCTGCACAAAAAGGATGATATTTTCGTCGACATCGCCTCGACCGACGTATTGCGTGATCGCGAGCGTGGTGTGCCGCGCTATTGCGCGTTTCGGCGCCGTCTCGGCATGCGCGTGCCGAAGAGCTTCGCCGAGCTAACCTCCAATCCCGATTGGCGGCGCGAGCTCGCCGCCGTCTACAAGTCCGTCGACGACGTCGACTTGCTCGTCGGCATGCATTGCGAGGAGGCGCCGCCGGGCTTCGGCTTTTCGGACACGGCTTTCCGCATCTTCATCCTGATGGCTTCGCGGCGGCTCAAAAGCGACCGCTTTTTCACCGCAGATTTCACGCCGGAGACCTATACGCCCACGGGCTTTGCATGGATTGCGGACAACAGCCTGCGCTCGGTGCTGGAGCGGCACGTGCCGCAGCTGCGGCCGCATTTCGCCAACGTCCGCAACGTGTATTTCCCCTGGGAGACGTGAGGCGGAGGGGGCGATGGGCCGATCGCTGCGCATCCCTGGTCTGATCGATCTGGTGCGGGCCGATGCGCGGGCGGATATTCGCGGACTCGCCGACGACGGCCGCCTCGACCGCAAGTTCGAGCCGCGCGGACCGCTGATCAACCGCCTTCTGGTGCTGCGCATCCGCAACGTGCTGCGCCTCGCCGGCACGCCGCTCCCTTCGGTCGCCCCGCGCGACGATGCACGGCGCGCGCGCGCGCAGGAGGAGTTGCGGCGCCGCCTCGATCCGGCCGCGGGCAAGCCGCTGTGGGACGAGGAGACCATCGCCGCTCTGGCCGGCGCCGTCCGCGGCGCGCCGGGCGCGCCGCCGCTCGGGCCGGCGGCGCAACAGGCGGTCGGACGCTTGTTCGCCGCCGACTACAAGGCAAGTCCGCAGAGCTGGGCCGCCGCCGGCGTGCTCGACGCCGCCGTGCATACCCGCAATCCGTTGCAGGCGGCCTTTCTCCATCTCAGCGGACGCCTGCGGCGCTCGCGCCGGCTGCTCGCCGATCTCGTCCACGGCGATCCCGCCGGCGTTCATGCCACCGGCATCGCCGTGCACAATCTCGTACGCGGCTTTGAGCGCATGCGCGAGTTGTGGAAAGAGCCGCGCTGGCGCTCCCCCGCCGCTGTCGACGCCGTGGTCGAACAATGTGTGTTTGCACCGCCGAGCGTGCTGCGCCAAGCCGTGATGCCCGGCGCGACCGTCTGCGGTGCCGTGCGCGCGGGCACTCTCGTCGTGCTCGAGCTCGGAGCCGCGCGCGAGCGCGCGGCGGGCCGCGACGTCGAGTTCATGCTGGGAAATTGGGCGCAGTGCCCCGCCGCCGCCTTCGTGCCGGCGCTGTTGCAGGCGGTATGGAAGCGGGCGATCGCCGTGCCGGAGAGCGAGGCGGTGTCATGAATCAAGACGTCATCTTCACCCCGCTCAGATTCCGCAACCTCACGGTCAAAAACCGTATCTTTCGCTCCAACATCTCGGGCCGGTTCGATAACGAGGACGGCTCGCTCACGCAAACCCGCATCAACTGGGAATGCAAATTCGCCGCCGGCGGCGTCGGCGCGATCATTTCCTCCTACGTGCCGGTGCTGATGGAGGGACGCATCATCGCCGATTACGCCACCATCCACCGCGACGATTTCATCCCGCTGTGGGAGCGGCTCGGTGCCGCGGTGCACCGCTTCGACTGCAAGTACATCCTGCAGCTCAGCCATTCCGGCCGGCAAATGGACTTCCCCGGCGTGCACAATTCCCACCGTCCGGCATTGAGCTCGACCAGCCGCAAGGAGACGCTGCACGGCTTTCTCTGCCGCGCTGCCAGCAAGGCCGAGATCGACCACCTCGTACAGGCATTCGCTGCCGGCGCCTGGCGCGTGCGCGAGGCCGGGCTCGACGGCGTCGAGCTGCACGCGGCCAACGGTTACCTGTTCACCCAGTTTCTCTCCTCCGGCATCAACGATCGCACCGACGAATACGGCGGCTCGCTGCAGAACCGTGCGCGATTCCTCATCGAGGTGATCCGCGCGATCCGCGCGCGCGTCGGCCGGGAATTCCACCTGCAGGTCAAGCTCAGCGCGGTCGACCGCAACAACGTCATCCCGTGGGAGAAGAAAGGCAACGTGCTGTCGGACACCATCGAGATCGCGAAGTGGTGCGAGAGCGAGGGCGCCGACGCCATTCACGTCTCCACCGGCTCGCTGTTTCCCCATCCGCTCAACCCGCCGGGGGATTTCTCCTTTGAAACCATCGCCACCACCTACGATGCGATGATCGCCTCGGGCGTGGATGCGTTCCGCAATTTCCTCCTGTTCCGGTATCGACTGCTGCGGCCCATTTTCCGCTGGGTGTGGTTCCGCATGAAGAAAGGACTTCCCATCGAAGGCGTCAGCATGGAGGAGGCGCGCGCCATCAAGGCCAACGTTACGGTGCCGGTGCTCAACACCGGCGGCTACCAGACTGCCTCGTTCATTCGCAACGGCATCACTTCGGGTGCGTTCGACGGCGTTGCCATCGCCCGCTCGCTCGTCGCCAACAACGACCTCGTGCAGCAATGGGCCATGGGCCGCGACCTGCCAGAGCGGCCGTGCACCTATTGCAACAAATGTCTGCTCAATGCCGCCAAGAATCCCGTGGGCTGCTACGAGCTCGTTCGGTTCCCGAGCCGCGACGCCATGATCGAGGAGCTGATGACGATCTACGCGACGCGCCCGACTCTCAACCTGCCGCCGGTCGTTGCGGCGAAAGCCGCCTAGGAGGATCTCATGTCGGCGGCCCCCGAGGCGCCCGTCACCTATGTCGAAGCGCAGTTGCGCCGGCGCCGACGCCTGCTCCTTCCGCTGCTGATCTTGCTCGTGCTGCTGCTGGCGGTCGGGCTGATCGCCGTCGGCTTTGCGCTCGCCGCGGCGGAACGCCTGACGCGCAACCGCACGGAGGCCTTCCCCGACATCGTCGCCCATTTCGAGCACGGCTCGATCGGTGCTGATCAGAGCAGTGGCATCCCGTTCTGGGTGTGGAAGGCACTGCCACGATTGTTTCCCGCCGAGTTCGACGGTCATCTCGACTATCGCGCCTTCGGGTTTCTCTACCGGACCGACAACCACGGCCGGCAGGAGGACCTGCCCATCGGGATTTCCAAGCGCGACTTCCACGGCGTTGATCTCGTCTGGTTCAATTGCGCGATTTGCCACACCGGCACTTTCCGCACCTCGGAAGGAGCCGGGCGCGTCATCGTGCGTGGCATGCCGTCGAATAACCTGAACCTCTACGGATTCATCCGCTTCATTCTCGACGCCGGCGTCGACGAGCGCTTGAAGCCCGACAAGCTCATCCCCGCCGTCCAGGCGGCGGGAGCGAACCTCGGCCTGATCGAGCAGCAAGTGTGGCGGCACGTCGTGATACCGACGATGCGCGAAGGGTTCATCGAGCGGCGCTCGCGCCTTGGAACCTTTCTGGCCGAGCAGGCACCATGGGGCCTGGGCCGGGTCGACACCTTCAATCCTTACAAGCTGGTGCAGATGGAGATGCTGCTCGACGCCATCTCTCCCGACGAGCGCCATGCCGCGAGCGATTTTCCGTCGATCTTCAATCAGCGGCCGCGCGAAGGCATGCATCTGCACTGGGACGGCAACAATTCCTCGCTCGCCGAGCGTAATCTCTCAGCCGCGCTCGGCGCCGGCGTCACGCCGGAGACCGTCGACCATGCCGCCATCGAACGTGTCGCCGCCTGGCTCGGCGACCTTCAGCCGCCGCGCAGCCCGCATCGGGTCGATGCCGCCGCCGTCGAGCGCGGGCGCGCGCTCTACATGAATGCCTGCGCGGCTTGCCATGGATACCAAGGTCCCGACCGCTATGTGTTCGAGGGCGCCAAGCTGGGCACGGTCGAGCCGAACAGTACGCTCGGCACCGATTCGGGGCGGCTCGATTCCTACACCGAAGCATTTCGCCAACGCCAATTGGCCGAGCTGTTCGCCGGCACGCCGTTCCAGTTCAAGCACTTCGTCAAGACCAACGGTTACGCCAATATGCCGCTCGACGCGTTGTGGCTGCGCGGCCCTTATCTGCACAACGGCTCGGTGCCGACGCTGCGCGATCTGCTCGCGCCGCTGGCGGAGCGCCCGACCGCCTTCGTGCGCGGGATCGACATCATCGATGGTAAGAACGGCGGCTTCGTTTCGCCGAGCTGCACGCCGGGAAGCCGCCCGGCGCAGGGCTTCTGTTACGACACGCGCCTTCCCGGCAACGGCAACGGCGGCCACACCTTCGGCACCACGCTGCCGGACAACGAGAAGAATGACCTGATCGCCTATCTGCTGACCTTTTAGGAGCCTTCGATGTCGACAGCGACAACGACTGCGCCTCCGATCGAAGACGGCGCGCTGCGATGGTTCCGGCGGCTGGTCTGGGCCGGCATTATCGCCAACGTGGTCGTGGGCATCGTTTCCCTCGCCTATCCCACGCAGGTGCTCGAGCTCGCCAAAGTCGATCCGGCGACGCCGCTGGTCTGGCCGCGTCTTTCGGCGATGCTGATCATGCTCCTCGCCGGGTTCTATATTCCCGCCGCGCTCGATCCTGATGCCAATCGTTTCGCCGCGGTGTTCGCGGTGGTTTGCCGGTTTGCCGGCACTATCTTCATGGCCGTGGTCGGCGGGCACTACATCATTTTCGGGCTGTTCGACTTCGTCTTCGGCGCGCCGCAGGCGATCTGTCTCTATCTCGCCTGGCAGCGCCGAAAGGCGGCCGCCGCCGGCCGCTCCGGCAGTGGCACGGTCGTCGCGATCATCGCTAGCCTGCTCGCCGCCGGAGCGTTCGCCTGGGGCGCCTTCCACTGGCTGATGCAGCCGGTGCTGCCGCAATTCGCCTCCGACGAGGACTATTTCAAATACGGCTCGATTGGCAACGACGGCGCGAGCGGCATTCCTTATCCCATCTGGATCGCGATGCAGGACGTGTGCGCGCGTCACTTGCCGCGCCCGCAAGGCTATGCCGCGCTCGGGTTCCTCTACGAGCGGGGGCGCAACCCCGCCGTCGATACACCCATTGGGTTTTCGCGGGCCAAGGTTGGCGTCGAGCGCGTGGCGATCAACTGCGCCGTCTGCCACACCGTGCGCGCGCGAATGGCCGCCGATGCCGAGCCGCAGCTCTACGTCGGCGCCGCCGCCAACACCGTCGACGTCCTCGGCTATCTGCAATTCCTGTCGCGCTGCGCGGCGGACGAGCGCTTCACTGCCGATCAGTTGCTTCCGGCAATGGCCGCCAAGGTGAAGCTGTCCTGGTTCGACAAGATAACCTATCGCTTCGTCCTCATCCCGTTCGTGCGCAAGCGCCTGCTGGAGCAGGGCGAGGGCCTGGCCTGGGCGAAGCGACGCCCGGCGTGGGGACCGGGCCGCATCGATCCATTCAATCCGGTCAAGTTCGGCATGCTGCACCTCGCCGACGACGAAACCATCGGCAACAGCGACATGCAGGCGATTTGGAATCTCAATGCACGCGAGCAAATTCGTCCGCACGCGCCGCTGCATTGGGATGGCTTGAACAATTCAGTGCGAGAGGTGGTCATCAGTTCGGCACTCGGGGACGGCACCGTTGCGCGCGAGTTCAAATTGCCGGCAATGGAGCGCATCGAGCGTTTCCTGCGCGCCTTGCCGCCGCCGCCGTCGCCGCACCGCCCCGATGCTGCGGCCGTCGAACGCGGCAAGGCGATCTTCGCGGCGAACTGCGCCGAGTGCCACGCGCCCGACGGCACGCGCACGCTCACCGTCATTCCCATCGCCGAGATCGGCACCGACATCAACCGTTCTCACATGTGGACCGAGCTCGCCCGCGATACCTACAATAATTTTCGCGAAGGGCGCGATTGGGGCTTCAAGTCGTTCCGCAAGGTTTCCGGCTATGTCGCCGAGCCGCTCGGCGGGCTTTGGCTGAACGGTCCGTATCTTCACAACGGCTCGGTTCCGACCTTGCGCGACCTCCTCGAGCCGGCGGCGCAGAGGCCGGCTGCGTTCGTGCGCGGTCTCGATATTGTGGATGCCCGCAACGGCGGGTTCCTCGCGCCGCCTTGCGATCCGCGCGCACCGCCGCCGGAGGGCTTCTGCTTCGATACGCGGCTCGTCGGCAACGGCAACGATGGTCACGTCTACGGCACCGCGCTGCCGGCATCCGATAAGAGCGACCTGTTGGCTTATCTGCTCACGCTGTGAGCGACCACGGAGAGTCCTATGACCGATGACGCCTTGACGATTGGCTGGACGCAGGCGGAGGCCGCGACGCGCCGCACCGCCTATCGTCGCCTCCTGGGCTTTACCCTCATCGTGCAGACGGTGCTCGGCCTCATTGCTCTCATCGTGCCGGTTTGGCTCGCGCGTAGCGCCGACCTGCCCGGCCCGCCTCCGGCGGGCTGGGTGCAGCTGTGGGGAGTCATGCTGCTGATCACGGCGAGCCTGTATCTGCCGGGTTGGATCGAGCCGCTGCACGTCCGTTGGCCGAACATCGTCGGCATCATCGCCCGCGTCGTCCTGGCGATCGCCTATGTCAGCCTCGGCCGCGGCCTGCGCTGGTTTGCGCTCTATGAATTGATATTCGCGGTCGCGCTGGCGTGGAGCTACCGCGCATTGTTGCGCGCCGACCTCATGTCGCGCCCGTAGGTGCGC
>VAZM01000270.1:8765-9227 GCA_005883135.1 Alphaproteobacteria bacterium | reverse complement strand
AGTTAATTAGTAAAGTTACTTAAACAAATGGAGGACCGCGATGGCGCTCTCCATGAGTCACCGGCCGCCCCCGCCGACCAAACCGCTCGACGCCTCGCTGCGCGGCTATCTTGCCAGCAACGCCGATATCGTCACCCGCGTCACCAAGCCGGTCCACATGGCCGACATCGGCGCGCTGTCGGCGCAGAGCGACCAACCCATCCTGTTCGAGAACATCATCGAGAAGCCGAACTTCCGGCTGTGCGATATCTTGGTCAAGACCCGCCGCTCGCAGGCGCGCGCGCTCGGCACTTCGCCAGAGAACTATCTTCGCACGCTTGCCTACCGGCTGCGCCAGCCTCCGCGCGGGTTCAACATCGTCAAGTCTGCCCCGGTGAAAGAGGTGGTCAAGCTGCACAACGAGGCCGATTGGACCGAGCTGCCCATCCCCTTTCACAAGGATAAGGACGAGGCGCCGTACAT
>VAZM01000270.1:0-8748 GCA_005883135.1 Alphaproteobacteria bacterium | reverse complement strand
AATTCCTGTCACGCCGGTACCCACGCGGTCGGGCCGCGCCGCGGATTGATCAGCTTCATCACGCCGCATTCACACGTCGTCATGCGGAAATACCGCGAGATGGGCATGGACGCGATGCCCATCGCGTTCGTCTTCGGCGTGCCGCCAGCTTACGAAATCATGGCGAACTTCTCCGGCCTGCACATGGACGCATGGGGCGAGATGGAAATGGTCGGCACCATCATGGACCGTGACATCGACATGGTGCCGTGCGAGACGCTGGAACTGAACGTGCCGGCGGAAGCCGAGATCGTGGTGGAGGGTCGTGTCAACTTGAAGGACAGGTTCAAAGTCGGCGAAGTCACCTCGCCGTCGATGTACAACCTGCCGCATTATGAGAACCTGCCGGAGGTCGAGGTGAGCGCCATCACCATGCGCGCCGACCGCCCGATCTACCGCAACCATCAGACTTGCCCCGATACCGACCATCAGCCGTTGCCGCGGCTCTGTCACGAGGCGGTGCTGTACAATCGGCTGAGCGAGGTCGGCCTGGACGTCAAGGACGTGCGCTTCCCGACCTGGGGCGCCGCGCTCTCCTGCATCATCCAGTTCAGCTATCCGCGCGAGGGCATGGTCAACGATGCGTTGATGCTGGCCATGGGCGCGCCGTGGCTCAACACCAAGCTCGTGGTCGCTGTCTCTCCCGATACCGACCTCGACGATCCCGGCGACGTTTATCACGCCATCGCCACGCGCTGCGATCCGGCGCGCGACGTCATCGTGGTGCCGAACACGCGCGGCTCGCCGTACGACCCGTCGGCACGCCCCCTCGAAGGGCAATTTCCTTGGCGCGTCGTCGGCAAGATGGGCATTGATGCCACCATCAAGTCGCGCCACGACCCCGCCGATTTCGAACGCGCCTGGCCCCGCAACTGGGGCAAGGTCAAGCTTTCCGACTACCTCTGAAGGAGACCCGTCATGGATGCCATGGCCCCGCCCAAGCCGAAGGTTCTGTTCGAAGCCGAGCCGTTCATTCCATACATGCGCGAGGAGGATTTCGATCCCCGCCTCAAGCCCGTGCTCGAGCCCTACAAGAAGCGCATGAGCTTTGTGCCGAATGCGCTCAAGCTCTACGCCTATCGGCCGGAGATCGCCGAGACGCTGTGGAAGCTCAACAGCAACGTCATGCGCGATCCGAGCTCGACGCTCGATCAATTGCTCAAGCGCAAACTTGCCGCGGTCGCCTGCGCGATCAACGGCTGCGCCTATTGCACGGCCCACAGCTGCGCGATGTTGAAAAAATCGACGGGTACGGGAGCCGAGGGCTGGGGAGTGAGCGAGGAAGAACTGCAAGAGATCATCACCGGCGCGTACGAGCCGAAGAACGAGATGGAGCGCGTCTGCTTCGACTACGTTCGTTCCGCCTCCGAGGATGCCACATCGGTTCCCGACGAGATCCTCCAGCGGCTGCGGCAGCATCTCACGCCGCCGCAGATCGTCGAACTCGCCTGCGTCGTCGGCTTCTGGAAATTCTACAACACCGTACACGACAGCCTGCACATTCCCGTCGAATCGACGTTGCTTCGCGATACCGGATATGTCGATCTCTAGGCTTGCGCGCGCAGGGCGGCGGACCAAGCGGGATAGGGCCACGGCTTATGTCTTGCCGCCCACCGTCTCCCGTCCGGCCTTGCTCGCGAAGGGCTCCGACCGCCCGTTTCGCACCCTCGTCAATGATCTCTTTACGATCGCGAGCCGGATGGAGATCGTTCGCGCGCATCTCGGCCGGCGCATGGAGATCAGCGGGCCGCAATACAGCGTTCTGATCGCCATCGCGCACCTGGAAGGCGAGGCCGGTGTCAGGGTCGGCACGCTCGCCGGGGCGATGCACGTATCGAGCGCCTTCATCGCGTCGGAGACCGGCAAGCTCGCGCGCCTCGGGCTGCTGCTGAAACGGCCCAATCCTCACGACCGCCGCGGCGTGCTGCTCACCTTGACGCCCGCCGGCGGCCTCGAGATCGATCGTATCAGCGTCGAGATCCGCGCAATCAACGACCTGTTCTTCGGCCCACTCGACGCCAAGTCGTTCATCGCGCTGTGCGCCGCCGCGCAATCGCTGGTAAAAGGCTCCGCGAAAGCCGTGCACTACGTGAACACGGTCGAGCATGAACCGTTGTCGGCGCTCAAGGCGGCGGAATGAGCCGTCGCGAGCTGACGCCGGAATGATCGCGCCGCGCGCGAAAAATGTGCTTGTGGTCGCTCGCTGATGTGTCAACGTTGAGCGCCGCTCCCGGCGGGAGCGCGCGCATGGCGATTTTCACCGCTTCTCGACACTCAGCGGCGAAGTGACGCATGCGGCCGTGGTCGGGAAACTGGTGCTGATCGACGGCTAGGATGGAGCGCCGGGCGCGAGATCGAGGGCGTTGTCATTTTCTCCCAGCAGATCGTCAACGGCCTGATGCTCGGCTCCATCTACGCGATGGTCGCCGTCGCCTTGACGCTGAGCATCGGCGTTCTGCGCTTCCTCAACTTCAGCATCCCCGGCCTGTTCATGATCGGCGGGATGACCGCCTGGGCGTCGCTGCGCGGCGGGCTGCCCTGGTGGCTCGCCATCGGAGCAGCCCTTCTCGCCGGGGCGTTCGCCTCGCTGGTGGTAGAGCGGTTCACCTGGCGCTGGATGCGCGGCGCGCAGGAGTTCGTGCCGCTGGTGAGCTCGATGGCGTTTCTGCTGCTGTTCGAACATTTGGCGGTGATCTGTTGGGGATCGGAGCTGCGCACCCTCCCGCCGCTCTTCGCCAATGCCGACTGGCGCATCGCCGGCCTGGTGATCAGTGTGCCGCAACTTGTCGGGCTTGTGGCATCGATCGCGCTGATCTGGGCGCTGACACTGGGATTGGCTCGGACCCGCCTCGGCCGTGGCCTGCGCACGATCGCCGAGGATTCCGACACCGCGCTGCTGCTTGGCGTTGAGATCAACCACATCGTCCCGGTGGTATTCTTGATCAGCGGCTTGTTTGCCGCGCTTGCAGGTGTGATCTTCGCGTTGAACTACCGCCAGGTGCAACCGTTCATGGGCGAAATGGTCGGTCTCAAAGGCATCTCGGCGATGATCGTCGGCGGCATGGGCAGCGTCTGGGGCTCGATCGCGGGCGGGCTGATCATCGGCGTGGTCGAGGTGATGTCGATCGGGTATTTCGGCGCCGACTTCGTCGACATCGCGGTCTATGGGCTGCTGTTGCTCATTCTGTGCGTCCGTCCGACCGGACTGTTCGCCGCGGCGTTCGCAGGGCAGCGCGCATGAGCGGATATCTCGAAGGCGTTTTGGTTCTGCTCGCCGTCAACGTGGTCTTCGCCTATGGCGGCTTTCTGCCGCTCGCGGCGGGACAGCTCAATCTTGGCCTGGCCGGCTTCGCCGCCATCGGCGCCTATTCCTCGGCTTACCTCAGCAACGTCTTCAAGCTTCCCCCGCTCATCGCTATTGCCTTCGCCGGCATTGTGGCCGGAGCGGTGGCGCTCATCGTGGCGGCGCCGGTGCTGCGCACGCGCGGCATCTACCTGGCGCTTGCCACCTTCGCGCTGGGCCAGATCGTGCAAGCGATCATTCTCAATCTCGAAGTCGTTGGCGGGGCGGCCGGCTATCCGGTCGCGGCCTTTATTCGGCTTCCGGCCATCGCCGCCACGGCTACCGTTGTCGTCGCGCTGGTGTGGCTGTTGTTTGCGACACGTTTTGGCATTGCGGTGACCGCGGTGCATGACGACGAAACCGTGGCCGACCTCATGGGAATCGACGTGCGCGCCTTCCAGGTCGCCGCCTTTGCGCTCGGTTCGGCCATTGCTGGTGTTGGCGGCGGCCTCTACGCGCATCACTTCAGCTTCATCGAGGCGCAATATTTCAACATCTCGCTCAGCATAACGATCGTGCTCTATGTGCTGCTCGGCGGCACTCAAACCGTGTTCGGGCCATTGTTGGGCGCGGCAGTGTTTACGCTGCTGCCGGAGGTGCTGCGCGCGAGCGCCAATTGGCGCTACGTCGCTTTTGCCGCCGCCTTGATCGTGCTCATGGCGCTGCGGCCGGAGGGACTTGTCACCGGCGCGCAATTGCGCCGCTTGCTCGGCCTCGCTCGCGCGCAACCCCGCCACGCCGAGGTCGCCGCCGCCTTGCCGAAGGAGCCGAGCGGGTGAGCGCGACCCATCCCATCCTGCGCCTCGAGTCCGTCAGCAAGCATTTCGGCGGCTTGCGCGTGGTCGAGGATTTGAACCTTGCCGTCAGGCGCGGCGTCCGCACGGCGCTGATCGGCCCCAACGGCGCCGGCAAGACGACCGTTTTCAACCTGATCACCGGCGTCTTCCCGGTCGACGCCGGGCGCATCCTGCTCGACGGCGTCGATATCACCGCCACGTCTTCGCACTTGCGCATCGGCCATGGCATTGCCCGCAGCTTCCAGAACATCCGGCTGATGCCGCACCTGAGCACGCTGGAAAACGTCATGGTCGGGCAGCACTGCCGCAATCGCGGCGTACGCGGCGTACTGCAGCCGGTCAATCTTGTTCCGCGCAACCGCTGGCGCGAAGCGGCGCGCGCGGCGCTCGTCGATGCTGGACTGATCGAGTACGAGCGCTCCACGGTGGGCAATCTCCCGTACGGGGTGCAAAAGCGCATCGAGCTGGTGCGCGCGCTCATGGCGCAGCCGCGGCTGCTGTTGCTCGACGAACCCGCCGCCGGTCTCAATCCGGCAGAAACCGAGGCGCTGCAGGCCCAGCTGGAGAAAATCTGCATCGGTGGCCTCACCGTGCTGGTCGTCGAGCACGACATGCATTTCGTCGGTGCGCTGTGCGAGGACGTGATCGTGCTCGATTTCGGGCGTAAGATCGCCGAGGGCAGCCCCGAGGACATTCGTCGCAATCCGCTGGTGCAGGAGATCTATCTCGGCGCGCCGGTGGCCCAGCCGATGGAGCGTCATAGTGCTTGCAGTGCATGAGCTCGAGGTCCGCTACGGCCGCGTGCACGCGGTCCGCGGCGTCTCGCTGACGCTGGCCGAGGGCGAGGTGGTGGCCGTGCTTGGCGCCAACGGCGCCGGCAAGTCGTCGCTGTTGCGCGCCCTGCTGGGGCTGACCAGGCCGTGCGGTGGAGCCGTCCTCTTCGGTGGCCGCGACATCACCCGTTGGCCGACCAGCGCGCGCGTGCGAGACGGCCTCATTCTGGTGCCGGAGGGCCGCCGCATCGTGATGACCCTCACCATCCAGGAAAATCTGCTGATGGGTGCGTTCCACCGGCGCGATCACCGCGCGGTCGCCGCCGAAATCGCCGACATCTATGATCGCTTTCCGCACCTCGCCGCGCGCCGGCACCACCCGGCCTCGGTGCTGTCGGGAGGCGAGCAGCAGATGCTCGCGATCGGACGAGGGCTGCTCGCCCGCCCGAGGCTCATGATGCTCGACGAGCCTTCGCTCGGCCTGAGCCCGAAGCTGTCGAATGAGGTGTTCGCCCTCATTCGCAGGCTCAATCGGGAGAACGGGCAGAGCATCTTGTTGGTCGAGCAGAACACCCAACGCGCGCTCGAGCTTGCCGGGCGAGCCTATGTGCTTGAACTCGGACGGGTCGTCATGGAAGGCGCGCCCGAGCGCATTGTCGCCGATCACGCGCTGCAGGCTGCCTATCTCGGCCGCGGCACGGCGGAGCGGCGCGGCGGCGGCCAGCATGCGACCTCGGCAAGCTGACCGCAGGATCGAAGCGGTGGAACAAAGGAGAAGGACGATGCAGACGAGATCGATGGCCGCCGTGGTGGCGGCGGCGGTGGCCTCGCTCTGGGCCGGCAGCGCCAGCGGTCAGGACCTCGCGCTCGGTTATCTGCCCTCCGGGGCAGGGCCGTTCGCGACGTTCTCGAAGACGAACGAGATCGCCGCCCAGATCGCCATCGACGAGATCAACGCCGCCGGCGGCATCGCCGGCAAGCGGCTGCGCATCGTCGGCTTTGATACCGCCGGCAAGCCCGACCAGGCCGTGGTCGGCGTGCGCAAGCTTGCCGACGACGACAAGGTGTTGGCCATCATCGGGCCGTTCAGCTCCAGCGAATGCCGTGTGGTGTTCCCGGCCGCCGACCGGGCAGGGGTCGTTTCGATGTCCATGGCGTCGTCGGCACCGAAATTGGCCGAGCCGTTCCAATACGCCTTCCGCAACACATCGGATGAAGGCTACATGTTCGACCGCGTCATGCGCGCGCTCAAGCAGAAGAATCTTCCGATCGCGACCGCCGCCATCGCCTACGCCACCGATGACGTAATCTCCAAGGTGATGGGCGAGAACGTGTTGCCGGGAATCATGAAGAAGGCCGGGACCGACGTGAAGCTCAGCGTCACCTTCCAGAGCCAAGCCTTCGATTTCTCGGCTCAGGTCTCGCAGCTCGTCGCCCAGCCGACCGATTTGATCGGGGTCGGCTCGGGCCCGGAGCCGGCAATACGCCTGGCACAGGAGCTGCGGCGGCAAGGCCACAAGGGTCGCCTGGTCGCCGGCTCTACCATCGCCGATCCCGAGCTCGGCCGGCAGATGGGCAAGGCGGGGGACGGCACCACCATCCCGACGACGTTCTATGCCGACCTCAACGATCGCACGAAAGCGTTCCAGGCCGAGTTCGCCAAACGCGCCAAGGCCGCCGGCCTCGACCGCACGACCGCGGCGCAGTTCGATGCGGCGGCGTACGACATCGTCCTATTTTACGCCAACGCAATGAAGCAGGCCAAGATCACCGGCGACCCGTCCAAGCTCGCGGCCGAGCGCACGGCGATCAAGGACGAGTTGCGCAAGATGAAGGACTTTCCGGCGCTCGAGGGCGCGATCTCGTTCGGATCGAACGGAGACGCGCTCAAACCGGTCTACGTCATCCAGTTCCAGGACGAGAAGCCGAATTTGATCGGTCAATTCGCTCCTGAAACGTGAGCAGCGCGGAGGGCGTCACGCGCAGCGCGCCGCCCTCCTCATGGCGCGAGAATCAATGCTCCAGCAGCAGCGAGCCGAAACCCTCGATCCTGTCGTCGATCCCGTTCTGGCGCAGCGACCACCAATAAATGCAGGTGTTGATAGCGAGCACCGGTTTGTCGAGCCAGAACTCGGCGATTCCGGCGAGCCGCGCCATGGCGAGATTGGTGCCGACCTGGATGACGGCGTCGACATCCGACCCGTTCACTTCCAGGATAGCGTCGCGCAGCTCATGCTCCGGCACATGCGCAATCAGCACGGGGCTTGCGCATTTGAGGCCCTTGAGGCGCACCACCTCGAAGCCGCAATCCCCGAAGAACCGGCGCACCTGCGCATCGCCGATTGGCATGTACGGCGTGATGACGCCGATCCGCTTCACGCCATAGCGCTGCAGCGCCGCCCGCGCCGCATCCGAGCCCATCGATACGTTGACGCCCGCCCGCGCCTCCACCCGCTGCTGCAGCTTCTTGCTGCCCTCGAGGCCGTCCCAGAACGTCTCCGAGGACATGCCCATGATCAGGTAGTCGGGCTCGCACGTCATAACCTCGTCGACCGCTCGAAACATCTGCGCGCGGATGTTGTCCATCAGCTGGTTGAAGTCGGCGTCGTCGCGGATCGGATCGTTGGGGATATGGATGCGCCCGAAGTGATTGGTGACGCCGCGCGGGCGCATGGCTTCGAACTCCGGCTGCACGGAGGTGTTGGTCGAGGGGGCGATCACGCCGAATTTCCTGCGGAAGCCGAGTGCGTCGGTCATGGGACGGAAACTTGCCGCAGATCGCTGGCGAAAGACAATGGTGGTGTTTGTTGGCTTATGCTCGCCGGCGCAGGGGAGGGGAGCGAGCCAGGGGCGCGGGCTGCTCCCCGCCGTCCTGCGGCATGCTAGAATTCTGACCCTGGGAAGGAGCGGGCGATGCTGCGCACGGGCAAGGAGCACCTAGAATCGCTGCGCGACGGCCGCGTCGTCTTTATCGGCAGTGAGCGCGTCGACGACGTCACCAGTCATCCCGCCTTTCGCAACGCCGCCGCGACGGTGGCCGCGCTTTACGACATGAAGGCGGATCCGGCCAACCGCGAAATCCTCACCTATGAGGAAGACGGGGGCCGCCACTCGATCTATTTCCTGCGCCCGCGCACGCGCGAGCACCTGCAGCGGCGCATGGTCGGGCACCGCCGGATCGCCGACGCCACCTTCGGCATGTTCGGACGCTCGCCCGATCACGTCGCGTCCTTCGTCACCGGCATGGCGATCAAACCCGACGCACTGCCGGCGCCTTGCGCCCATGCCGACAATCTTGTTCGTTACTATCATCATCTGCGCGACAACGACGTTTACGTCGTCTACGCGGTTGTGCCGCCGCAGGCGGCGCGTAATCCCGAATTCTATCACCGGCTGAACATTCCGGTTCCAACGCTGCGGGTCGTGCGCGAGGAGGACGACGGCGTGGTGATCTCGGGCATGAAGATGCTGGCGACCGGCGCGGTCTATGCCAACGAGATCTGGATCGGCAACGTGATTCCGCTTGCCCCCGACCAGAAGAAAGAAGCGATCACTTGCGCGGTGCCTTGCAACGCCGCCGGGCTTTCGCTCTGGTCGCGTAAGCCGGCGGTGCTCGGCGCTAGCTCGGAATTCGATTCCCCGCTCGCCTGGCGCTACGACGAGAGCGACAGCATGGTGCTGTGCGACGACGTCAAGGTGCCCTGGGAGAAGGTGTTCGTCCACGACGACGCCCTGCTCTCGCGCGACATCTACATCAAGACCCCGAGCCACTGCTTCGGAAATCATCAGTCGAACG
>VAZM01000214.1 GCA_005883135.1 Alphaproteobacteria bacterium | reverse complement strand
GGCCGATCACGTACGGGTGCATGGTATAGGTGAGAACGCCCCAATCGACCGTCTGCTGCATGTAGCGGAACTCATCGCGCCAGCTCTCCATCACGCTGCGCGCGGATTTAAGTCCCGGCAGCACGGTCGCTGGCGTGCGGACGAACTCGAAGTGCGGATAGTCGTCGAGCGACCAGCTGATCGGCATTTCGATCAACGCGGTTTCCTCGCCGAAACGGAAGGGCTTGCCCAGCTCGGCCTGATCGCCTCTGCGCGCGCGATAGGGCCAATAGTCCGCCCCCATCAGGCTCGAGTCGTAGATAAACCCGTGCGCCAGCAGCAGGTCGATCGTGTTCTCGCTCAAGTCCCAGGAGGGCGAGCGGTAGCCGCGCGCCTTTCGGCCGGTCAGCGCCGCGATGGCATCGTTGGCGCGCACGAGATCGGCCTCCTCTTCCGCGCGCGTCTGTTGCGCCGGCGGAACGTGCGCCCAGCTGTGATGCGCAACTTCATGGCCGTCGCGCACGACCGCCTCGCACGCGCGCGGATGGCTCTCGATGGTAAATCCCGGAACGAACCAGGTCGCGCGCATGCCGTATGCCTTGAGCAAGGCGAGGATGCGTTGCGCTCCCACCAAACCGAACTCGCCGCGCGAGAGCGCCGTCGCGCTCGTCATGCCACGGGCAATGAAGCCCGATTGGGTGTCGAAGTCGAAGGTGAGGCAAACGATGTGACGCGGCACTTGCCCTCTCGCACATGGACACCGGCGCGATGGGCATAGCATAGTCTAGCGTGGTGAATTTCGTCATTGCCGGGCGTAACCCGGCAATCCATCCTCTTCGCAAAAAAGTTTCTTGCGAAGAATGATGGACCCGCGGGTCAAGCCCGCGGGTGACGCATGTGGGTGCCCTCACCTTCCGCGACGCAACAGAATTGCAGGATGGCGCAGCAAACAATCGGCATCATCGTCAATGGCGCCACCGGCCGCATCGGATCGACCCAGCATCTGGCGAATGCGCTAGTCCCGATCATCGCCGAAGGCGGGCTCGCGCTGGAGCAGGACCGTTTGCTGCCACGCCTGCTGCTTGTCGGCCGCGACGCCGAGCGCCTGGCCGCAGTCGCACGCAACCACAAGCTCGCGGATTGGACGACCAATCTTGACGCGGCGCTTGCCGACCCCGCCTACGCGATCTTGTTCGATGCGGCTGCGACGCAGCAGCGGGTTTCGGTTCTCGAGAAGGCGATCGCCGCGGGCAAGCACGTCTATTGCGAAAAGCCGGTGGCGCCGACGGCCGCGCAGGCGCTCATGTTGTTGCGCCAGGTCGAGCGCCGCGGACTCAGGCACGGCGTGGTCGAGGACAAGGTGCATCTTCCCGGTCTCAGCAAGCTCGCCGCGGTTGTCGCCCGTGGCGAGTTGGGACGCCTCGTCGGATTCCGACTCGATTTCGGCTGGTGGGTGTTCGACGGCAGCGAGCAGCCATGCCAGCGCCCGAGCTGGAATTATCGCCCGGGCGGCGGCGGCATCATCCTCGACATGTACCCGCACTGGCGCTACGTCATCGAAAGCATCATCGGCCGGATCGCCGCCGTCGCATCGAGCGCCTGGATCGCCACGCCGGAGCGCATCGATGAACGAGGCGAGCGCTATAGCGTCGCCGTCGAGGATTCGGCTGCGACCCTGCTCGAAGTCGAAGGCGGAGTTTTCGGCACCGTCGCAAGCTCATGGGCGACGCGGGTGCGTCGCGACGACCTGCTCACGCTGCAGATCGACGGCACGCAAGGATCGGCGATCGCAGGCCTGCATCGCTGCCGCGTGCAATCGACCGCGCAGACGCCGGCGATCAGCCATTTCAACGTGATGCAGGATATCGGCGCCGATTACCACAGCGGCTGGGCGGACGCGCCGACGCTCCCCTCCTACCGCAACCCTTACCGCGTCGGATGGGAAGCCTTCCTGCGCCATGTGGCGGCCGGCGCGCCGCTTGCGTGCGATTTCACCGCCGGCATTCGCGACGTCGCGTTCGCCGAAGCCTGCCATCGCAGCACGGAGGAGCGCAGGTGGATCCCATTCCCGCCGCCGGCGGGAGTAGATGCGGGGTGAACATGGTTGTCGTTCCGGCGAAAGCTCGTCATTGCCGGGCTTGACCCGGCAATGCATCCGTCTTCGGAAACACTTTTTTACAAAGAATGATGGATGCGCGGGTCAAGCCCGCGCATGACTACAACGAATGACGGATGCGGGGGTCACAAGCTCGTTTACGCGTGTCTTCGATGCGCTGCTGCCCGCGCATGACCCCTCATCGGATCACTCACGCCGCGACGGCGGACTTGCCGATCGCGGCGTTAACGCGCGGCATGACCTCCTCGGCCATCAATTGCATCGAGCGCTTGTTGAGCGCCGGCTCGACCCAATCCATGCCGGCGTAAACCAGCTCGCCGAAGTCGCCGATCTCCTCGCGCAACGCCAGGATCTGATCGACCACCTTGTTGACGCCGCCGTGGATCACGCAGTGGTCCATGACGTAGTCGAGGGTGATCTCCTCGTCCGGCTGCTCCTTGTATGATTTGAACACGTAAAGCCGCTTGCCGCGTTTCATCTTCGCGCGCATCTGCGAGTAGTAGAAGCGATACGGGCTGTTGGCGTCGTCGCAGCCGTAGCGCGCCGCGGTCTTGTCGTCGTCGAGAACGCAGATCGCGCGCGCCACCCGCCAATCCGCGACGTTCGCTTCCGCACCCGCCTCGGCCTTGCCTTTGCAGTAATTCTCCCAATGCGACTTGAGGTGGTTCGAGAGCAGAAAATTGGCCGACAGCGGATGGAAGTCGCGTTTTCCCATCTGCACGACACCGGGCGAGAACGGTGCCACCACGGTACCCACGATCTCCGGCCGCGGCTTCTGGTAGGGCTTGGCGATGTAGCCGATGCCGAGGTCGAGCGTCATGGTGCGGGCGGTCGAGACTTTATAGCGATTGTCGGGAAAGGCGATGTCGTAAGGGGGATCGCGCTCCCAGATGGCGAGGATGACGTCGATCGCCTCGGCGAACATCTTGTTGCGATCCTCGTCGAGGGTGCCGAGCGCCTCCGCATCCGAGGTCAGCGCGCCGGGACTCACGCCGAGGATGAAACGGCCTTCGGCCAGATGATCGAACATCGCCGCCTGCACCGCGATCAGCACGGGATGCATCTGCGTGAGGTTCGAAGTCCCGGTCGCGAGCTTGATCCGCTTGGTCGCCGGGATCAGCGAAGCCTGGAACATCATGCTGTTGGTGATGTTCTCGCAGGCGTCGGTGAGGTGCTCCCCCATGAAGGCGTCATGAAAGCCGAGCTGGTCGGCGAGAATGATGGCCTCGCGGTCCTCCTTGAGCGTTTCGACCCAGCTGCGGTGCATCGGGTGCACCGGCATGGTGAAGTAGCCCAGCCTCATTCCCGTCTCCAGCCGCAACGCAGCGCTCGAACGGCGCCAAAGCGGCTGATGTGCCCAATTTGCCGGGCGCGCACAAGCATCAATTTGCGCCGGCGGTCGGGCTTCAGGCGATCTCGGCAATAGCGGACCGAGCGAGACGAGGCAGGCATCGCCCACGACGCGGCCAATGCATCGCTCATCAGCCCTGATCGACCTCTAAGCGCCGGCACGCCTACCTAATAACGCCGCCGTAGGGACTGCGTGCCGACGGCCCATTGATGGCGGGCGCTTGCGCAGGGGCTGCAAGCGGGGCCGGAATCTGGTTTTGAAAGGTCGGCGTGGTCGGTGCCGGCGAGCCCAAGAGCGTCGTTGGATTTCGCGCGAAACCCGCGTGACCAAACCCGCCATGGCCACCACCGCCTCGGGCAAAGCCGGGCGTACATCCGGCGACGCAAGCCGTCGCCACTAACAGCATCGCAAGAACGCGTTTCATGATCGTCACTCCTCATGTCGTCTCGCCCCACCGCTAGTCTTTATGTAATTGCCGGTGAAGGAACGGGTTTTCTTCGTTTTGCCATCAGTGGACCGATCTTGCGGTCCTGCGCATCGGCTGCCGCCTCACACGCTCCAGTTGCTTTTTCCATTGATAAAAACAATCGGAAACAATGGATGGGTGACCGCGACGATTTTATACACCTGCAGGTTGCTGTTTTTGCTCGCCCCAAATAGCGGCGGTCGCGTCCGATGCGACGCGGACGCAAAGCCAGAACCTTGGGGATCGTCTGCCCGGATTTCGAGTCGCGTATCCGAGCTACGCGCTGCGGTTGTACAGCTCCCTGTAAATAACAGGCTGGAAACAGGGAGCCCTCGACACGCATCTTTTTCTACAGCCACAGGTTGGTTCTCGCCTTCCCACCGAAGATCGTCGTGGCCGGCCGACGCTCGCTTCGTTCGACGTACACGCACCGCCCTCTCCTGCCCTTGTGCTGAGACGCCGCGCAGCGCACACAAGCTGCGCACGCGCGCCAACTCGGCCGCGCTGTGCGGCGTCTCGAAGCATGACGGCACACCGCCTCGTCCCCATCCTTCGAGACGCGCACACGCGCGTTCGACGTGGTTGCACGATCTCGCACGCGCGCTCCTCAGGATGAGGACGAGCGTCAAGCTGCCAAATATTTAGCATCGATGCAATATGTAGTCAAGGAGAAAATGCGAGTTGTATCTAGACTACATGCGCTAGGCTTCGCGGATCGCCGGTGCGCTTACGTCGCGGCTAAGCGAATGGCGCGCAGCTCAGCGCGTGATGCCGGAACGGGCCAACCAGTCGGCGATCAGTTCGACCGCGGTGCGCTCGCGCCCGCCGTAGAAATGATCGCAGTCGGGCACGAGCGCGAACTCCGCCGGGCCGCCGGCGCGCGCGACAAAGGCCTCGCCGGGATAGATATGCCTCGCCTCGCGGTCGCCGCGCAGGAACAGCACCGGGCAGCGCACTTGCGGCGCCAGCTCCAGGATGTCGGGGCAGACGTCGAGGTAATCGACAAACGTCTGGGCGCTGATGACCCACCACCAGCCCGGGACCTGCATCAACTCGCTGC
>VAZM01000143.1 GCA_005883135.1 Alphaproteobacteria bacterium | reverse complement strand
GCCGTCGAACCCCGCCATTGCCTGCACGAGCTGCGCGTTTGAGGCGGGCTGATCGTCCGCGCTGCCTATGGCGCCGGTCGGCGGATCGGCCGCGAAGCCGCCGAGCTGCCAATCCAGCCCCACCGAGCCTAGAGCGGCGGCTCCAGTGATTTGATTGTTGGCGATGTCGTAGGCTTCGAATGCGCCGGTATTGACGTTGCGCAACACGAGGTCGGACGCGCCGGCGGCATGCACCGGCGCTATCCCCGCGAACTGCCAGTCGAGCCCCACCGTGCCCAGGAAGGCCGAGCCGGTGAGCTGATTGTTGGCGATATTGTAGACCTGTAATCCGCCGGTCTGGTTGTTGCGCAACAAGAGATCGCTCTCGCCGGGGACACTGCTGAAATTACCGACGCCGGAGAACTGCCAATCGAGCCCGATGTTGCCGAGGAAGGCGGCATTGGTGATCTGGTTGCGGGCAATGTCATAGAGCTGCAAGCCGCCGGTAGCGGAATTGCGCAGCAGCATGTCGCTTTCGCCGAGGCTCGAAAAATTGCCGACACCTGAGAACTGCCAATCCAACCCCACCATGCCCAGGAAGGCCGAGCCAGTGATCTGATTGTTGGCGATATTGTAGACCTGCAAGCCGCCGGTCGTGGTGTTGCGCATCATCATGTCCGTTTGGCCCGGCACGCTGCTGAAGTTGCCGAAACCCGTGACCTGCCAATCGGTGCCGACCGCGCCCAGGAAGGCGGAATTAGTGATGTTGTTGTTGCTGATGTCGTAGACCTGGAAACCGCCGGTATTGCTGTTGCGCAAGATCATGTCGGTCGTATCGCTACCAAAGAACCCGCCGAGGCCAACAAACGTCCAATCGTTCCCGATCTGGCCCAAGGAGTAGGCCGCCAAGATCGAATTGCTGCCGATGTCGTAAACCTCGTATTGGCTCACCGCGCGAGATGCCCGCAAGATCATGTCGGCGGTGGTGCCGCCGGGCGGCGGCGCATTCGGTCCGAGGGTTGCAAGAAAGCCGTGGATGCTGCCGGCATCGAAGTACCCTCCAGCGATTTGGCCCGCGTCGTTGATGCCCCATGCCAAGGTCTCGGTGGTAGCTAAGGGATCATCGAGGGTGGTGTAAAAACCGCCGCTGTAGAGGAAGCCGTGGGCGCTGCTGGCGTCGGTGTAATACCCGACGATCTGGCCCGCGTCGTTGATACCGAGCGCAAGGGTGCCAGTGGTGGCCGAGGGATCGTCGAGGGTGGTGAAGGTGCCCCCGCTGTAGAGGAAGCCGTGCGTGTGGTTACTGGCGTCATTGTACTCCCCGACAATCTGACCTGCGTTGTTGATCCCCTGTGCAAAGGTCTCGGTAGCCGAGGGAAAATCGAAGTTGGTGAAGGTGCCCCCGCTATAGAGAAAGCCGTGCGCATTGCCAGTGACGTCTTCGTACTCCCCGACGATTTGACCCGCATCGTTGATGCCGAAAGCGATGGTGGTGCCCGACGGTTCGGCGAGGGTGGTGAAGGTGCCCGCGCTGTAGAGGAAGCTGTGCTCGTTGTTACTGGTGTCAAAGTACACCCCGACGATCTGGCCCGCGTCGTTGATGCCGCGTGCATTCGTGCCGCCGCTGCCCAACGGATCGTCGAGGGTGGTGAAGGTGCCCCCGCTGTAGAGGAAGCCTTCCCCGTGGATATTCGCATCGGTATACGCACCGACGACTTGGCCCGCATCGCTGATGCCGAACGCAACTGCGGCCATGCCTAAGGGATCGTCGAGGGTGGTGAAGGTATAGACTGGCATGACACGGGCTCCTCTGTAGCATTCTCCTTAGGAGATCGATTCGGGAAGCTGGGCCGTTATCAAACTTGCTTAGCCAGAGCTGGTGCTGCACATGTGCTAGAGCACACGCATAAGCATAAGCATCAAGCGCGTTGCGAGCACCCTTCGGTCCCCCGCCCATCTGCCGGGCTCAAACTTTAGTTCCGTGCTTCCTTGTCCTCGCCAGCGTGCGCCCTGGTAAACCTGATTGTTGCATCCTTACAACAGCCACAACAAATTCGACCGAATCCACCGTTGTAATCCATGCCTTTTGCAAGGTTTGCCAAACAGTTTCTGCAAAGTCCAGATTGGTAAGGGGGGCAAATGGCTAAACCGAAGCACATAATGATGCCGCGCCGAGCGGCGGTTCTGTTGGCGCTATTGTCGTCTGCCTCGAACCAAACACTTCTCTCAGCACTCACCGTCGGCAGCCTCAACGCCGGACTGTTGTCCTCGGCTTCGGCAGCGACATGTGTCACGGGAGTGACTTCGACCTTCGCCAATGTCGTAAGCGGCGTTAACGGGACGCCGGGGACGACTGTGGTGACGGCTGTATCGCCAACCTTTGCCAACGCTGTCACGGGCGTGCAAACCACGCCAGGGTCATTCCTGACCGGCGCGAGCCTCGGCACGACATCCACCAACGTTGTAAACGGCGTCAGTGGACAGACGGGCACGGCAGTGACGGCAGTGACGCCGACAGTCGGCAACGCTTTGACGAGCGTGAATACTACTACGACATCGGGGTCGTTTTTGACCGGAGCGACTCTCAATCAGGTCACCGGAACCGCTGTAACCGGTGTGACTTCGACCACCGGGATCGTCACTGGCATTACCCCCGGAACGAACAACCCTAATCTCAGGACTATCGCATTTGACAGATCAAATCCGTTAGGTACTAACGCCGTATTTGGTGCCAATAACTCGACCATTGCCGGTAATCCTCCCGATAACCTTCAGCTCTTGCAGAACACCGCTGGCCTGCCAATCCAGACTGTACCGTTCCTGAACGGCACAACGACGAACACGACCGTCGTGACGAATGTAAACTCAACCACGGGTACGTTTTTGACCTCAGGAACGACCCTCAATACGGCTGCCGGTAATGCGATTACAGGCGTGACACCGACTTCGACCAATGCTCAATTCGTGAATGGAATTCAGTCTACACCCGGAAATTTTCTGACGGGCACTACAACCAGCACCACGCCGGTGTTGAATGGGGCGACCCTCAGTACGACGCCCGGCAATGCTATTGCGAGTGTCACACCGGCCAGTGCTGCATTCGTAAACGGAGTTAACGTAACGACTGCGCCCATCCTGACAGCGGTGACACCAACAACCACACCCGTCGTTAACGCGGTGACCGGCAGCAATAGTGGAGCCTCGGCGTCAGCATCGTCTCTGGGCTGCGGCGTGAACGCCCAAGCCAACGGTGCAAATGCGACGGCCGTTGGCACGAATGCAAACGCAAGCGGTTCTCTTGCGACAGCGCTTGGCGCGAACAGCATAGGGAGCGGCGACGGCGCCACTGCGCTGGGAGCCAATGCGGTGGCTAGCGCGAATGGCGCAATTGCCATTGGTGCCAGCCAAAGCACCGGCGTTAATTCCATCGCAATCGGCAGCGGCGCGGTAGCGACCGGCTCGGTAGCGGTGGGCGCGGCCGCAAGCGCAGCGAATGGCGGCGCCGCCTTCGGCGACGGCGCGACTGCGACCGGTCTCAACGGGACCGCCATCGGCCCTGGCGCCTCGGCCACCTTTGCGAACTCGAGCGCCATCGGCGCGGGAGCCACTGCCACCGCGCCCAACCAGATGGCGTTCGGCACCGCGAGCAACACCTACGTGGCGCCGGGCATCACGTCGACCGCGAGCAAGGCGGCGCAGAGCGGGCCGTTGGAAATCGTCACATCCGACGCGAGTGGCCATCTTGCGACCAACACGGCGGCGGGCCTGGGCCTCGCATCTTTGACCGATATCAACGCAATCAACTCGCAACTCGCCGGTATCAACTCGCAGATTGGCGGTATCAACACCCGTCTCAATGACCTCGACGGCAGGACCACCAAGGCGCTCAATGGTGTTTCCATGGCGTTTGCAATGGGGGGCACGCCATGGCTGCTGCCGACCGAGCGCTTCGCGGTGTCCATGGACTGGGGCACGTTTCAGGGCACCAACGCCGTCGCGCTCAACGCGGCATTACGCCTCGGCACCAACGTCCAGGCGAATGGCGGCCTAGCCTATGGCGCAAATGGCGGCGGAGCGGGCGGTCGCGCCGGGGTGCGCCTAGGCTGGTGAGACCAGTTGGGTGCCGGACAAGCGACCCGCTCACCCTAGAGACCGGCCCCATGGCCGGTGCTGGCCTTCCAGTCTGATCTTGGCGAGCAGTGGTCTTCTCGCCTGGTGGCGACGGCGGCAGCGCGCCGCTTGAGCAAAAGCCGCTCGGCACGCCACCGGGCGGCCTATACGTTTCATTCATGAAGTTGCAATCGCCTAAACCTGCCGGTATTCAGCCGGCATGTTGCACACCCTGTGGTTGGGTTCATCGCGCCGTGCCTCCCAACCAAAACCGACAAGCTGCCCTCAGGCGGCGAATGGCTGCACGAGATCAAGCACGACGGGTTTCGGGTCATCGCCCGCAAGAAGGGCGCACAGGTGAAGCTCTACAGCCGCCCTGGCAATGATCTCACCTATCGCTTCCCCCTG
>VAZM01000142.1:4955-5359 GCA_005883135.1 Alphaproteobacteria bacterium | reverse complement strand
CATCGAGATCTTCCATCACCATGATGCCGGGCTGCGGCGAGCCTGCGACGTAATCGAGGTAATCAAGTCGCTTCTGCATATAGCCCACCTCGCCGAGCGGGACGGCGTCCTTCGCCTTGAAGGTCACGGTCTTGGCGAAGCCGACGATGGGCGGAAGCTCGGGAAAGGGACAATGCAGGTGCCTCACCGTGTAGCCGAAGCCGCGGCGCTCAGGCGCGACGATTTCGACCAAGTTGCACACGGTCGGGGTGTCGATCGATTGCAGAAATTCGAGTTGGGTTCGGCTTGGCGCGCTCATTCATGTCCCCCTTGGGCGTGAAAAAGCGACCCTAGGCCGTCGCGCGGCGATAGGCGAGCGTTGCAATCAGGGCCATGGCCGCCAACATCGTCACCACCAAGGCGAT
>VAZM01000142.1:0-4889 GCA_005883135.1 Alphaproteobacteria bacterium | reverse complement strand
GACGAGCGGCCTTCGTTCGCGATTTCGGTGACATAGCCGGTGGCGACCGTCTGGCACAGCATGCCGCATCCGGCGCAAAGGGTAAGCCCCGCGATGATCGCCGCAATTGGCGGCAGCAGCGTGAGCAGCGCGCCGCCCGCCCACGCGGCAATGAGCGCAAGAATGAAGCGCCGGCGTCCGAGGCGCGCCACCATCCAGCCGGTCATCGGCGCGATCACGGTGCCGGCGAGATAGGTGACGAAGATTAGCCCGAGCAAGGTCGAGGAAAAGTGATAGGGCGCTGCGGCGAGATGGAAGCTGACGTAGGTGAACACCGCGATGAAATTGAACAGCACGCCGAAGCCGATGCCATAGGTGGCGAGCAGCTGCGGATTCCTCAAATGCCGCAACATCCCGCGTGCCGACGCGGTGAGGCCCGGCGAGCGAACGAAGCGCTTCTCCCGCGGCAGCAAGAGCGCGAGCGCGAGCGCGCCCACGAAGGACAAGCCCGCAAGCGCCAAGAAGGCGGCGCGCCAGCTGATGAGATCGCTGAGTAGGCCGGGGAGGAAGCGGCCGCAGAATCCGCCGAGACTCGATCCCGCGATGTAGATGCCGGCAACCCCCGCCACCTGCGTCGCGGGCCACTCATCGCCGATATAGGCAACGGTGACGGCGAAGATCGGCGGCAGCAACAATCCCTGCATGAACCGCCAAACCACGAGCGCCTGTACGTCCGGCGCGAATGCGGCGCCGATCGTGGGCACGACCACCGCCAGCATGGCGGCGGCGATCACGCGCTTGCGGCCGAGCACGTCGGCAATGGCGCCGGTGAACGGCGCCGTCAAGGCGATGGCGAGCGTGCTTGCGGTCATGATCGTGCTGATCTCGGCGGCGCCGACGCCGAACTCCCATGCCAGCGCCGGCAACAGCGCCTGCGGCGAATAGAGGTTGAGGAACGTGCAAAAGCCGGCGATGGCGACGGCGATTTTGCGGGGATCGACGGCCATGGCGGTTAAGTCGACTCGCAAAGCGGGGACGTCCGTTTCATGGGTTTACTGCCTTGCGCGCCCGCGCGAGGGTTTCTTCCGGCGTGCCGGAGGCATCGATGCGTGTCCAGTCGAGGGCGCCGAGGTCGTAGCTCTGCTGCATGCGGGCGACCGCCGCGTCGGCATCGGAGGGATCGCGCCCGCGCCCGCTCAGGCGGGCAAGGCGGGTGTCGAGATCGGCCTCGAGGAAAAGGCCATGAAAAGGCACGCCGAGGATTTCGGCCGATGTCCCCGCCGCGGCGCGCTCCTGCGGCGTTGCGAAAACCGCGTCGAGGATGGCGGAATGCCCCGCTGCGACCGCCCGGCGCGCCTTGTCGGCGATGACGGCATAAACCCTCGCCGTCACTGCCGGCGAATAGGCATCCTGCGGCAGCCGCACGTGCTCGTCCTCGCCGAAGAGCGCCTTGCGCTCCACGTCCGAGCGCAGCACCACCGCTCCGGGATCAGGCGCGAGTTCTCCCGCCAGCGCCTGGGCGAGCACCGATTTGCCCGTGCCCGAGAGCCCTCCGACTGCGACCAGGCGCGGCGGGCCCGGTTCAATGAACCGGCGCGCGAATTCGAAATAGGCGCGCGCGCTGCGTGCGATCGCGGCCCTCTGATCGGGAGCGGCATGATCGATCCGCGCCGCGGTCACCTTGGCGCGGATCGCCGCGCGCAGCGACAGAAAGAGCGGCAGCGTTGCGAGCGCGTCGAGATCTTCGACCCGTTTCGTTTCGGCGAGATACCGGTTCAACACGCGATTCGCTGCCGGGTTGAGACCGCGCTCGACCAAATCCATGAGCAGGAAGGCGAGATCGTAGAGCACGTCCCCCGATGCGATCAGCGGGCTGAATTCGATGGCATCGAACGGAACCGGCCGCCCGCCGAGCAGGACGATGTTGCCGAGATGTAGGTCGCCGTGCAGATGCCGGACCAGCCCGCGCTGGCCGCGCTCGCGAAGGAGCGGACGAATGCGGGAATGCGCGGCGCGGCTGCGCCGCGCCACCGTTTCGGCCTCTGCAGCGGGAAAAAGTTCAGCCATGTCGCGAAACGCGGCGTCGTTTTGCTCGATGTAGTCGGCCAGCGCCGCGATCCACGGCTCGGGCTCGACCGGCTTGGCGCCGGCGTGAAGCGCCGCCACTGCGCGGCCGAGCGCGTCGGCAAGGGCCGCATCGATCTTGCCCGCCTGCGCCAGTCGGTCGAGCGTCGCGTTCTCGTCGAAACGGCGCATTTCGAGCGCCCACTCCACCGCCGTGCCGGCGCCATCGAGCGTGAGCCGGCCGCCGTCCTCGCGCGTGATTGCGAGCACGCGGCGGTAAATGTCGGGCGCGAATGATCGATTGATGCGAAGCTCCGCCTCGCAGGCTTCCTTCCGCTTGGCCAGGGTTGAATAGTCCAAAAACGGAAAGCGCACGGCGCGCTTGACCTTCAAGGCGCGCTCGCCGGCGAGAAACACCGCGGCCGCGTGGGTGTCGACGCGCTTGACCGCGCTGCCGCCGTGCGTCGCGGAGTCGGCAAGAAGCGCGAACACGGCGTCCTGGTCGCCTTCGCTCATGCCCGGCATGTCCTAGCGCCGCCAGCGCTGATCCGGCGGCGGCATGGCTTGTCGCCGAGCCATGTCAACGTCGGCGCAGTCGAAGCGTTCGCCATGCTATGCTTTTTCCTTCCCCGCCCGAGCGAGGCCCGTCATGACGCAATTGCCGCACGTGCTCAAGCGCGAGCCGGCGACCTGACGCGTGCCTGCGGCTCGTTTGCCCACCCCACATGCTTGCGGCATGGTGTAGACGTGAGCTGCACAGCCATGGAGACGCGTGATGCGCGCCAATGACGGCACGAGGACCGCCGCCGAAGTTCTGGTCGATCAGCTCGTCGTGCATGGAGTGAGGCACGTGTTTTGCGTGCCCGGCGAGAGCTATCTCGCGGCGCTCGACGCCTTTCACGACCGCGATATCGCCGTCACCGTTTGCCGGCACGAGAGCGGCGCCGCCATCATGGCGGAAGCCTGCGGCAAGGCGACCGGACGGCCCGGCATCTGCTTCGTCACCCGCGGGCCCGGCGCCAGCAATGCGGCGGCGGGGCTGCACATCGCGCGGCAGGATTCCACGCCCCTCATTGTGTTCGTCGGCCAGATCGCCCGCGAGATGCGCGAGCGCGAAGCCTTCCAGGAGCTCGACTATCGCGCGGTGTTTGGGACGATTGCCAAATGGGCGACCGAGATCGATGACGCCGCCCGCATCCCCGAGCTCGTTTCGCGTGCGTTCTACACCGCGACCGGCGGCCGGCCGGGGCCGGTGGTTATGGCGCTGCCGGAGGACATGTTGGTCGAGCGCCTCGCCGTCCCCGACGCGCCGGCGTTCGAGCCGGTGGAGATCTGGCCTGGCGCAAGCGATATGAGCCGGCTGCAGAAGCTTCTGCGCGCAGCCGAACGGCCGATCATGCTGCTGGGCGGCAGCCGCTGGTCGGAGACCGCCTGCGCCGCTGTTGCGCGCTTCGCCGATCGGTTCGCGCTGCCGGTCGCCACCACGTTCCGTCGCGCGCACCTCGTCGATCCCGAGCATCCCTGCTACGCCGGCGATCTCGGCATCGGGCCCAATCCCAAACTGCTCGCGCGCGTGAAAGGCGCCGATCTCATCCTCCTCGTCGGCGGCCGGCTCGGCGAAATGCCGTCGCAGAGCTACACGCTCCTCGATATTCCAGCGCCGCGGCAAACGCTGGTGCACGTCTTTCCCGGTATCGAGGAGCTTGGCCGCGTTTATCGGGCCCATCTTGCGATCAACGCGACCCCCACCGCCTTTGCCGCCGCGCTCGAGGGTCTCGAGCCGCCGAGCGAGGCCAAGTGGCGCAATGAGACGCCGCTCGCCCACGCCGACTTCCTCGCTTGGACCGACAAGCCGACCGCGGTTCCCGGTCCGGTCAATCTCGGCGAGATCATTGCTGGCTTGCGCGGCAAGCTTCCCGAGGATGCGGTGATCTGCAATGGCGCCGGCAATTTCTCCGTCTGGGTGCACCGTTACGCCCGCTACCGCCGCTACGGCAGCGAACTCGCCCCGATCTCGGGCTCCATGGGCTACGGCGTGCCCGCGGCGATCGGGATGAAGCGTCTATCGCCGGAACGCACCGTGATTGCCTTTGCCGGCGACGGCGATTTCCTCATGACTGGCCAGGAATTCGCGACTGCGGTGCAATACGACCTGCCGGTCATCATCGTTGTCGCCGACAACGGTATGTACGGCACCATTCGCATGCACCAGGAGCGCCACTATCCCGGGCGAGTGGTGGGGACCGACTTGAGGAATCCGGATTTTGCGGCCTATGCCCGGGCCTTCGGCGGCTACGGCGCGACGGTGGAGAGGACCGCGGATTTCTTTCCCGCCTTCGAGGCAGCGCAAAGATCCGGCAAGCCCGCGATCCTTCACCTCAAGGTCGATCCCGAGGCGCTGACGCCGACGATGTCGCTCACCGCGACGCGCGAGAAGGCGCAAGCAGGCGGGTAAGTCTCCGCGCACCCAAGACTCTATCTCGGACATCGACGCGCGCGACGGTTGCATCATTATGAATGATGCTTCATTTGTTGCTGTCGAGATTCGCATGCCCTACCGCCGAACGGAAAATGTGGTCCGCAGGCTTACCGCCCGTCACGACGCAATCCTGGCGGCGGCCCGCGAGATCGCGGCGGCCGACGGGATGGCGGCCGTGCAAATTGCGCCGGTCGCCGAGCGCGCCGGTATCGCGACGGGCACGGTCTACCGCTACTTCCCGTCCAAGACCGAACTCGTCGCGGCGCTCGTGGCGGCGCTGGCCGAGCGTGAGATGGCCGCTCTCGGCGAAGCAGCAAAGTCGGCGCCCGGACCGCTCTCGGCGCTCGCGGCCGCCATCGCCACCTTC
>VAZM01000141.1 GCA_005883135.1 Alphaproteobacteria bacterium | reverse complement strand
TCGCCGTCGAACAGGATGGCGTCGCGACGCGATGCGATGACGCCGGCGATGCATTTAAGGAGGGTCGATTTCCCGGCGCCGTTGGCGCCGATCACCGCCACCACCTCGCCTGCCGCCACACGTAAGGAGACGCCGAACAGCGCCTGGAAATCGCCGTAGTAGGCGTCGAGCGCGCGCACTTCGAGCAGCGGCTCAGGCATCGGCGGGGATTCCCATGTAGATTTCGCGCACGGCGGGAGAGGCGATCACGTCGTTCGGCGCCCCCTCGCCGATGAAGCCGCCGCCGTAGAGCACGAGTAGCCGGCCGACCACCGCGGTGAGCGCGTGCACGACGTGCTCGATCCAATGGAGACGCCGCTGCGGCGAATATCGCGGATCAACTCGACCAACGCCACGCATTCGTGTTCGGTGAGGCCGCCGGCGACCTCGTCGAGGAGCAGCACGCGCGGCTGCGTGGCGAGCGCGCGCGCGAGCTCGAGCCGCTTGCGATCGAGCAGCGTCAGCGTGCCCGCGAGTCGGTTGGCCTTGGCCGCGAGGCCGCATTGGTCGAGCCATTCGACGCAGCGCGGATAGACGTCGCGCTCGCGATGGCCGGCGCCGAACGCCGCCGCGACAACCAAATTCTCGAACACCGTCATGCCGCTAAACGGTTGCGGAATCTGAAATGAGCGAGCGATGCCCATGCGGCAGCGGCGCGCCGGGGTAAGGTGCGTGACGTCAATGCCGGCGAAGAGAACGCGGCCGGCATCGGGCGCAACCGTGCCGCTGGCCATGCCGAACAACGTCGTCTTGCCGGCGCCATTCGGTCCGATGATGCCGAGCGCCTCGCCCTCGGCCAGCGCGAAATCGATCGCGTCCGCAACGACGACGGCGCCGAACCGCTTGGAGATCTTATCGAAGCGGAGAATGGGCGCCATTGCGCTCGCCTAATGCGCCGCGAACTCGGTGCGCTCCCTCCCCCGTTTACGGGGGAGGGTTGGGGAGGGGGCGGCCGCCCTCGCTGTGTTCGTTTGCCCCCTCCCTGTCCCTCCCCCGCAAGCGGGGGAGGGGACCGCTGCGGCGTCAACCGCGTACTTGGCCCGGCCAATCATGCTGATTGAGCCTATGTCACGACAACAGCTGCAGCTCCCCGCCCACCGGAATCTCCGTGGCGGTCTTATTGGTGGTAATGACGAGATCGAAGCGGTCACCCTTGCGCTGCCACTGTCCGGCGACGAGCGGGGTCTTGGTGACGTTCTTCACCGGCTGGCCGGTCCACTTCACCGGGCCGACGATCGATTTATAGTCGGTGGCGACCACGGCCGCGAGGATCGCCTCCGGCTCCAGCGTCTTCGCGCGCTTGAGGACGTCGATCGCCACCTCGAACAGCGCGTGCTGGAAGCCGATCGGCTGCGTCCACGGCCGCCTGGTGGCGCTCACATAGGCGTCGGTCAATTCCTTCGCGCTCTGACCGGTAAGGCCGGATTTGAACGGATGGGTCGGCGTCCACCAGATTTCGGTGGTGAGTCCGTTGCCGCGCGCGCCGAGCGAGTCGATGACCGACGGGAACAGCAGCGCCTTGCCGATGGTAACGATCTTGGGGCGGAAGCCCTGTTGCGCCGCTTGCGACCAGAAGGTCGTGAAGTCGGGCGGGATCATGTTGCCGGTGACGATCTCGGCATTGACCGCCTTGAACGCCGAGATCTGCGACGTGAAGTCGTTGTTCATCAATTGATAGCGGCCGGGATCGGTGAGCCTGTAGCCGGCCTTTGCAAGCGCCGGCGGCAAGCCGTGTTGCGCATCCCCCCAGGCATTGCCGTCGGCGTCATTGGGGAACAAGCCGCCCACGACTTTGTTGGTCGGCGCCGAATCCCAGAGCGCGAGAAACGCCCCGATGACGTCCTCAAGTCCCCAAAAGAAATGATAGGTCCAGGTGAACCCCTTGGCCGGATCGCCCTTGCGGCCGAAGAAATACGGCTGCCAGGGACAATTGGTGGTGATGCAGGGGACCTCGTTGACCTCGGCCTGATCGGCGACCGGATTGGTGGTGTCCGGCGTCGCCGACGCGACGATGAGGTCGACCTTGTCGCCGAGGATCAGCTCGGAGGCGACCTCGGCGGCGCGGCTGCCGCTCGACTGGCTGTCCTTGCTGACGATCTGGACCTGGTACGTGCGACCGCCACTTTGCACGCCCTTCGCCAGGATGCCGCGGACCTGCTCGAGGATGAAAGCGTCAGCCTCGCCGAAGCCGGCGAGCGCACCCGTCTTCGGGCTGACGTGGCCGATCTTGATGACCCGGCTCTGGGCGTTGGCGGGAATGATCCGCAGCACCGCCGGCGCGGCAATCGTGCCGAGCCCGGCGCGGACGAGCGTTCGGCGCGAAATGCCGAAGCTGGGGTCGTCCGACCCGTCGTTGCCCATATGAGTCTCCCATGTCCGTTCCGTTTTTCTGCCTCGTCACTACGTCCCATCAGCGGAACGCGCCTTCTTGAGATGCTGCAGTACGTTCCTGCGCAGCGCGGCCTGCGCCTCAGCAGTCCATGGGCGAAAGCCCTCGCCCGATTTGCAGCCGAGCCTGCCGTCCGCCACCAGTGCCTCGAGATAGGGCGACGGATGCGGCCGGCGGTCGATGTCGGGCAGAACGGTCCTGTGTATAGCGAGCGTCAAATCGGTGCCCACGAGATCGGCGTTTTCGAGCGGCCCCAGGACGGCGAGCCGGCGGCCGAAGCTCGCCTTGATGACGGTATCCACCGTCTCGGCGTCGCAAACCCCGCGCTCGACCAGCGCGATCGCCTCGCGCCACAAGGCGTGCTGCAGTCGATTGCCGACGAAGCCGGGGACGTCTTTCTTCACGTGCACGGGCATCTTGCCCGCGGCGTTGTGCAGCGCGATCGTCGCGTCGATCGCCTGCTGCGACGTCCATTGCGTTCCGATCACCTCCACCAACGGCACGAGATAGGGCGGATTCCACCAATGGGTGCCGAGCGCGCGCGAGCGGTCGCGCAACCCCTCCATGATCCGGGTGATCGGGATGACCGAGGTGTTGCTGGCAAGAATCGTGTGCGGCTGCACGTTGCTCTCGATCTCGGCGAACAGCTTCTGCTTGAGCGGCAAATCTTCGAGCACAGCCTCGACCACATAGTCCGCCTCGGCCACGGCGGCGGCGAGATCGGCGGTCGGCCGCACGCGCTCGACGGCGGAGGGGTCGTCGCCGAGATCTCTGAGATTGGCAAGGATGCGCGACTTGGCACTATCGAGATTCGCGCCAACCGAATCCTGGATCGAGACCTCGTGGCCGGCGAGCGCAAACACCTGCGCGATGCCGTGACCCATGAGCCCCGCGCCGATGACGGCGATGCGCGCCTTCGCCATCATCACCCCGCGGTGTAGCCGCCGTCGGCATAGAGGATGTGGCCGGTGTAGAAATCCGACGCCTTGGATGCGAGAAACAACAGCGGCCCCGCCAGGTCGGACGGCTCGCCGAGCCGGCCTTTGGGGACGCGACTCAAGAAGCCCTTGCACACCTCCCTCGATCGATCGCTGTCCTCGAACATCCATTGCGTCAGCGGCGAACGAAACACGGTCGGCCCGAGCGCATTGACGGTGATGCCGGTATCGCCCCATTCGCAGCCCAGCGCCTTGGTAATGCCGTCGACGGCGGATTTCGAGGCGCAGTAAGCGGTGTATCCGGCGGGGTGGCCGAGGAGGCCGCGCGCCGACGACATCAAGATGACCTTGCCGCCTTGGCCCTGCTTGAGCATCTGCCGGCCGGCGGCGCGTGCGATCAGCCAGGTTTGCGTCACGTTGGCGTCCATGACGTCGAGAAAATCCTCCGGCTTCTGGTCGACGATCTTCGAGACCTTGTTCTGTCCCGACGCCACCACGAGGATGTCGACGCGACCGAACCGCTTGACCGCCGCGTCGACGATCGCCTCGCAATTTGCTTCCGAGCTCGGCCGCTTGGCCACGCTCTCGGCCTTGCCGCCGAGCGTCTCGCATTCCGCCGCCACTTTTCGCAGTTCACCGGCGGTGTTGGCGCAGAGCACGACGTTGGCGCCGGCGCCGGCCAGCACCTTCGCTGCGAGCGCGCCGAAGGCGCCGGTGGCGCCGGTCACGATCGCGGTCTTGCCGCGGATGTCGAACAGGGAGAGCGGATTTTTCAGGAAGTCCTCGGACATGACGACTACTCGCAATAACGGCCTCTCGCCCATGTCATTGCCGGGCTTGACCCGGCAATCCATCCTCTTCGCAAGAGATGGATGCGCGGGTCAAAAGCGCGTTTACGCGCGTCTTCGACGCGCTTCTGCCCGCGCATGACGGAGTATATTGCCGCCGCATGAGGCCATCGGCATCACTGCTGCGGCGTCGACACTGCGACCAGCATGGTCACGACGTCGTTGCTGCGATTGACGATCTCGCGGCGTTCATTCGGCCCGATGAAGCAGGAGTCGTTGGCCTTGAGCACGGTCTCGTTCCCGCCCGCGATCAGCGTGAGCTCCCCCGCGAGCACGTAATAGACCTTTTCCGTGGGCGAGGCGTCCGGGCCGGCCCCGCCGCCGGGCAGGAAATGCGAAACCCCGACGGTGAATTGTTTCGGCCCGCCGGCGTCGAGCCCGAACAGACGCAGCGAGGAATACCCGCGGTGGTTGGGCGCCTCGTACGGCTTGGCGTCGCTGAGATGTTTGACCTGCATTTAGAATTTCTCCCCCTTCTCGATCCGGTAGGCGCCCTTGGGGTCGACGATGGCGACCAGCCGAATGATGCAGCCGTCGCCGCGATCCCAGTTCCACGGAAATAGCGCGAAGGTGCAGCGCTTGCCGGTGACCTTGTCGATGTCGCCGCCGACATTCTCGATGCCGAGGATGCCGTTTTTGAACAGGATACGGTGGACCGGCTCCCAGTGCGGAAAATCCTCCTTCCAGTCGCGGCCGCCCGACCACGCCTTGTATTC
>VAZM01000140.1:4182-12566 GCA_005883135.1 Alphaproteobacteria bacterium | reverse complement strand
GGCGCCGGCATCAATGCTCTGGCCGGGGGAAACGTCGACATCGCGCAAGGATTCTACTCCGAGTTCCGTGGCCTCGCCGACGCCGGCAAGGTGCGGCCTGTCGGTGTCGCGGCCTCTGAGCGCCTGAGCTTTCTGAAAGATACTCCGACGATGAACGAGGCACTGGGGGGAAATGAATACCAGTGGTTCGTCATCCGATTTGCGGTCGTACCGAAGGGGACGCCCGAGGATCGCAAGGCCTACCTGGGGGCTGGCATACGCGCTGCGATGAAGGACTCTGAACTGGTCGGCGAGTATCTCAAGGCCGGCGTGTACTTCGATCCGAAGCTCACCGACCCGTCGCGAATGCAGGCCAATCTAAATGCTTACGTCGAGGCCGAGCGCGCATTTTATGTAAAGACGGGTCGTCTCAAGTAGCCGGCCTTGTCGGGGCCCCAGGGGCGTGGTGAATTCGCACTCCACAACGCGGGGCCATTGATGCGGCGCAGTTCGCAGCGGATTCTGACGACGCATGCGGGTAGCCTGCCGCGGCCGGAAAATTTGACCGGCCTGTTCGTCCGACGCGCCCGCGGCGAAAGCATCGATGCAGACACGATCGCAGCGGCCGGTCTTGCGGCGGTGAGGGCAATCGTGCCGCGCCAGGCGGAAGCTGGCGTGGACATCGGCAACAACGGCGAGCAGCAGCGCGATTCGTTCTTTCTTTATCTCAAGGAACGGCTCACCGGTCTTGGCGGAAGTTGGCAGCGGCCCTCACGCGCCGATGTCGAACGCTATCCCGAGTTCAAGAAGCGGTGGATCCAGCAGACTTCGAGCGCGGCACGGGTGTCGCCCAACGAGGAGCTTCCCATGGCCGTGGGAGAGGTGCGCTATATCGATGCAGCAGCGATCGAGAAAGAATGCCGTGATTTCGCAGGTGTCCTCAAGGAAAATCCGAATGTATTCGTTGAAAGCTTCATGAATGCCCCGTCGCCCGGAATCGTCGCCGCGGCGATCAAGAACCAGCATTACGACAGCGGCTTGAAATACCTCGAGGCGCTCGGCGATGCATTGCGGATCGAGTATGAAACCATTGTACGCTCCGGGTTTGTGCTCCAGATCGATGCCCCCGACCTCGCGCTGGAGCGGCACATATCTTACAAAGATGAGCCGCTTGCGACGTTTCTCGAATTCGTCGAACAAGTCGTTGCAGTGATCAACCGTGCGCTCGACGGCATTCCGTCAGACCGTGTGCGCCTGCACGTGTGTTGGGGCAATTCGGAAAGTCCTCATGACAGCGACGTACCGCTTGAAGATATCCTGCCAATCATTCGGCAAGCGAACGTCGGGGCGTTGTATTTGCCCTTCGCCGGCCCGCGTCACGCGCATGAATTCCACTGCTTCGAGAGGCTTCCGCTGAAGTCCGGACAGATTCTGGTGGCTGGCGTCATCGACCCGCTGACCAACATCATCGAGCATCCCGAGGTGGTCTCGGATCGAATCAAACGGATCGTTGCTGTGATCGGCGACGCTTCCGCGGTGCTCGCCGCCAGCGATTGCGGCTTCGACACCTCGGCAGGGTGGGGGCGTGTCGCTCCGGATGTGGTGTGGGCGAAGCTGCGTACTCTTAGCGATGGGGCGCGACTGGCGTCCGCGAAACTGTTCTGATGTTCGATAATCGCTGACTCGCCGAGATCGAGAAAAGGGTCAAGGCGCCCACGTCAATCGCATTTGTACGAGCACCTTGGCATGGATTTGCGATTTGCTGACCAGGCCGAAAACTCTCGAGTCAAAACTGTTGCCGCGATTGTCGCCAGCGGCGAAATACAGCCCGTCGGGAATGACAACTTGCTTCAAGTCACTCCACTCACGACATGCCATCGTTGGCTCCGTATCCCTGACCTTTTCACCGGCCCGGGTGGTCACGAAAATATTGCATGCGCCGTAGCGCACGAGGTCGCCAGGCACTGCAACGATCCTCTTCACATATTGTGTATCTCGCGAAAAAATAAACCCACACAGCGGAGTTGCGGAGAGGCAAATGGTGACGATGTCGCCGCGGGTCGGTCGAAACAATTGCGTTGCAAGCGGTGACGTGATCAAGACGTCCTTGTCGTGAAGTGTTGGCATCATTGAGGCGCCAGAGACGACAGTCGGGCGCATCACAAGAGTTACACCGAGGCCGCAAGCCAGAACCGTGAGTGCCGACGAAACCACTGATTTGATGTTCATCGAGACATCTCCTGGTGATTAGCCGGTTCGATGCCGAGGGAAAGCGCCATCATGGAACGCGCCATCATGGGACGCGCCATCATGGGACGCGCCATCATGGGACGCGTCTCGGCCCTGGAGGGCAAATAGAAACATCGGGCACCTCACTTTGTTCCCCATTGGGTCATTTTTTCGACCGGTCTGGCAAGTCTTGCCAATCGGTACGGCCCGGCGGCCCGAACTGTCATGATCTCCTCCTGTCGTGCAGGATATCCATCTCGTGGGTCAGTCAGCGGGGAAGTCATCTAGCGGGTTGCACCCAAAGGTCTCCTCGTCATGCCCGGCACGCAGTCAAGCTTGCGCAGACTGCGTAAACTTGTCTGCGCTGCCGGGCATCCACGTCTTCTTTATCTTGAACCAAACAAAGACGTGGATGGCACCAGAACTCGGGCTTGCCCGAGTTCTGCAACTATTGAAGTCCGCAAGTCGGGTGAACCCGACTTGCGGTGACAAGCCCGGCCAGGACAGTGGAACGCCAGAGTCGCCAACTGCCGCCTCACTCCAGCGCCTGCTCCGCGACCGGCACGGTATAGTTGAGCGCGAGCCGACCGCCGTCGGCGTAGATGGTTTGTCCGGTCATATAGGCCGCGGACGAGGCCAGAAAGACGGCGATCGCGGCGATCTCGTCGGGCTCGCCGATGCGCCCGAGCGGCGTGCGCGACAAGATGCGGCGCTTGGCGTCCTTGTCGGTCGCCACCGCCTTGAGAATGTCGGTCATGATCGATCCCGGACCGATGGCGTTGACGCGGATGCCGTACGGCGCGAGCGAGAGCGCCATCACCTTGGTGAGCTGATCGATGCCGCCCTTCGACACGCAATAGGGCGTGTGGTTGGCGATCGCCACCACGGCATTGATCGAGCTGATATTGACGATGGCGCCGGGCGGCTTGCCGGATTTCACCTGCGCCACCATCCGCCGCGCCGCCGCTTGGCCGATGAGAAACGCGCCCTTGAGGTTGACCCGCAGCACGCGGTCGAAATCGGCTTCCGTCAGGTCGAGGAAATCGGCGGCATGGATGATGCCGGCGTTGTTGACTGCGATGTCGAGATCGCCGAACGCGTGGCAGGTTTCGGCAACCGCGTTTGCGGCGCTTGTGGCGTCGCCGACATCGGTGGCAAGGAAACGCGCGTTGCCCAGCGCGCGCGCCGCGGCCTCGCCGGCGGCGGCGTCGACGTCGGCGATGGTGACGCGCGCGCCTTCGGCGACGAAGTGCCTGGCGATCGCGCGCCCGATGCCGTGCGCGGCGCCGGTCACGATGGCAACCTTGTCCTTGAGCCGCATGCCGTGCCTCCGGAAGCTAGAGCTTATGAAAGCAAGAGCCTATTCCAGTGAGGTAGAATCAACGCAAGCGGCAAACTCGGTCCTACCCTCCCCCTTGTGGGGAGGGTCGCCCGCCGAAGCGTAGCGAAGGCGGGCGGGGTGGGGGTGGTGCGGTGATGCGCGAGTCTCGCCTCAAAGATGGACCCCCGCGCGGCGCAAGCATGGATCCAGCACAAACGAAAATGCTTTAGCGAGAGTAGCACTGCCCAATTGACAGATCAGCGGCGGCCGAACAGGCGATCCAAAAACCAGCCGTCGAGGCCGCGGTCGATGGGCTGCGGCCGCACTCCTTGGCTGCCGGCTTGCGGACCCAATTGCCCCTCGCTCGCCGGGTTCAGCGACGCGGCGTTCGGCAGTGCCGAGGCGAACGACGCGTTGCCCGCCAGCCCCGGCAGCGACGCGACCGCCACGCCTTGATGCGCGGCGCGCATGAAGCGCGACCAGACGTCGACCGGGAGCGAGCCGCCGGTCGCCTTCTTGGTCGGCGAGGAATCGTCGTTGCCGGCCCAGACTCCGGTGACGAGATGGCCGGTGTAGCCGATGAACCAGGCGTCGCGGAAATCCTGGCTGGTGCCGGTCTTGCCGGCGGCCGGCCAGCCGGGAAACTGCGCCTTCTGCGCCGTGCCGGAGACGAGGGTTTCGCGCAGCATCGCGTTCATCATCGCCACGTAGCGCGGCTCGATGATGCGCCCGAGCGGCTGCGGCGCGCGCGCGTAGACAATCTTGCCGGCACGCGTGCGCACGCGCTCGACCACGTGCGGCGCGATCGCGTTGCCGCCGTTGGCGAATGGCGCATAGGCGCAGGTGAGTTCGAGCGGCGAGACTTCCGAGGTGCCGAGCGCGAGCGACGGATTGGCGTCGAGCTTGGACGCAATTCCGAGCCGATAGGCGGTCTTGGCCACGGCGGCCGGCCCGACCTCGAGCGTGAGGCGCACCGACACGGTGTTGAGTGAGTGCGCCAGCGCCTGCGTCAGCGTCACCGGCCCGTGATACTCGCGATTGTAGTTCTCGGGCTTCCAGCCCTTGAGCGCCACCGGCTTGTCCTCGCGCACGCTGTCGGGCGTGAGCCCGCGTTCGAGCGCGGTCAGATAGACGAAGGGCTTGAAGGCGGAGCCCGGCTGGCGCTTGGCGGCGACGGCGCGGTTGAATTGACTTTCCGCGTAGTTCTTGCCGCCGACCATCGCGCGCACCGCGCCCTCCGGCGTGACCGCGACGATGGCGCCCTGCGCAACGTCGAACTTTTGCCCTTTCAGGGCGAGCTCGTCGACGAGCGCCTGCTCGGCGGCGGCCTGCAGGACGGGATCGATCGAGGTCTCGACCACCAGATCTTTGTCGACCCGGCCGACGAGGTCGTCGAGCACGTCCATGATCCAGTCGGCGACGTAGTTGATGGAGCCGCCGGCGGGTTTCACCGCGCGCGCGGGCTGCGTCAGCGCGGCCTTGGCCATGGTCTCGGTCACGAAGCCGAGCTCGGTCATGGCCGCGAGCACCGCCTGGGCGCGGCGCTCGGCGCCGTTGGGATTGCGGCTCGGCGCCAGGCGCGACGGAGATTTCACCAATCCCGCCAGCATCGCGGCTTCTGCGATTTTGACCTCGCGGGCGGGCTTGCCGAAATACTTCTGCGCGGCGGCCTCGACCCCGTAGGCGCCGGAGCCGAAATAGACGCGGTTGAGATAGAGCTCGAGGATCTCCGTCTTGCTGAACTTGTGCTCGAGCCAGAGCGCCAGCACCGCCTCCTGCATCTTGCGCCAGAGCGTGCGCTGCTGGGTGAGAAACAGGTTCTTGGCGAGTTGCTGGGTGAGGGTCGAGCCGCCCTGCGACACGCCGCGGTGCAGCACGTTGGCGGCGGCGGCGCGGAGAAGCCCGATGGGATCGACGCCGTGATGGCTGAAGAAGCGCCGGTCCTCGATCGCGACGAAGGCCCGCGGCAAATAGGTCGGAAGCTCTTTGATCGAAACGTCGCTGCCGCTCATCTCGCCGCGCATGACCAGCGTTCGGCCGTCGGTGCCGACGATCTCGACGGTCGGCGGGCGCTTGGGCACTTCGAGCGATTGGATCGGCGGCAAGGTCGAGACGGCGAAGGCGATGACGCCGGCGGCCGCGATCACCGCCCAGACGCCGAGCACCAGCGACCAGTAGACGAGCCGCCGCAGGAGCGAGCCGGAGCCGCGCTTGCGGCCCGCCGCCGGCTTGCTGCGCGCGCGCTCGGCCGCTTGCGGCGGTGGGAGAGCGGGGGCGCGGCGGCGCGCTCTCTTCCTTCGCAGCCCCATGCTCGCCTCCCCGCGGGTCTTGCCCAAAGGCAAGCTAACGAGGGCGATTTAAGGGGGGGTTACCGGGTGTCCCGGCCGCACTGCAGCGAAAGGCTTGCCGCGCCAGGCTCCTTAGATTGCTTCGAGCAGCGCAGCCAGCTCCTGATCCGGGAGCGGCTTTGAAATCGCAAGCTATGGTCGCGGGCATTGGCGTCGGCCAAATGAACGAGGCCGCCAATTGAGGCGGCCTACCACTGTCGCAGTTCCCCGTCCTCGTTGCGGTAATACGGCGCGTGCCGCTTGCACTGCGGACACTTGAAAATATACGTGGTGGGGCGGCCGCCGGCGGCGTCGATGAGTGTCGTCAATTCCAATTCACAACCGCACCTCTGGCAAGGCGGCACCTTTGGTACATCCATGCCACATTAACGACGGAAGGGTAATTCCGTTCGGGCTGCGTTCGGCTGATTAGGACGACAAGAGGGACCGGATGCCCACACTCGGCTATGCTGAGAGTCGCGAGGCCGCGATGGCAGCATTTGCGAAGAGCTGGCGGCGCAAATGAGCTGCCTTTCAATTAAATCATGGGCGAGATACCGACGCGCGGAGCCGCCATGGCTGCGTCGCTAAGAGTTGGCGACGGGAGTAGATAGCGGGGAGCAGCCCTCGCACGGCTCGCTAGACCCCCGCCCTTAGGGGGGGTCTCGTTTATGGGCTTTGCTAACAGCCGCTGTACGCTTCTGCGGTTTGAGGCATGAGCCGCAATTAGCCATCAGCGCCAACGGGCGCGATGGACGACGACGCGCCGCACCACCCGAGGACCGCATAAGCATAGCCGTAGTACGGCCGGTAGTAGCCACCGTAGTAAGCCGGATAGCTGTAACTGTAGCTGACGCCGTAGGCCGGGCCGTTGCCATAGCCATAGCCATAGCTGGGATAGGCGTACCCGTACCCATAGGCCGGATAGCCATAACCGTAATAGCCTGGGTAGCCCCAGGTAGTACTTGCGATAGCTGCGCCTGCGAGGGCGCCAATCGCGAATCCTCCCAGTCCCCAGCCCCAGCCTCTCCACTGAGCCTGTGCCTGACTTGGCGCCGCGACAGTGGCCATTGCCAACCCAGCGGTGAGCACCAGTGCTGCAATAGGTCGTCTCATGATGTCTAACTCCAGGTATGCATTCCACCACACGGGCAAGAACCATCCTCAATTCCCAAAGTTCCGTAGCGGCATGACGGTCCGCCGAGGATCGATCGCGCGCCGCGAGAAGCCCGATGGCTGCATTCGCGACGAGTTGGCGGCGGGGAGTGACCGCATGATAGGGATGTTTCGCCGGCCGTCCGGCTACCCATCAAAAGCCGTCCTCGATCCGCGGGCCTACATGCTCTCGCTGTTGAAGAGACGCGAGCTTCGCGGGCAGTGGCAGCGCGCCTGCGAACTGTTGTCGCTGAGGCCGATGTGTCCGAGCTGACCAAGGCGCGCTTGAACTCGCGTTGTTCTGGGCGGTCGAAACCGCATCATGATTTCACGGCGCCGAAGAGCGATGGCACGTACGTTGAAATCCTGACTGGTTATGGGAACCCGGACGCTCTCATTGGGTTGGAACCGCAGATTGACCAAATGGGAGATGGCCGTGACGGGCACTAAGCCGGATGAGTTTCGACGCCTCGCCCAAGAGTGCCGAGCAACGGCGCAGACCGTATCCACCGAACAGGCCCGAGCCGAAATGCTGGCGATGGCCGAGGTGTGCGACCGTGCGGCGGCTCAGCAGACCCAGGGCACCGACCTTTCGGGAGCAACTGCCCAACAGAATATGACCGCATTCGCGAAGAGTTGGCGCCGGGAGTGAACGGAAGACGGCATTTAGCCACGGCCAGCATTCGCGCCTCCTCAACGCAATTGTCCAAACTTTCGTTCCTGGTCACGTCCTCACCACCCGTATCGAGTGCCGATCAGGAAATCGTCGTCCCGTCCGGCTCCGTCTTCACCAGCCGGAATTCGCGGTCGGCATGTTGCCACCCGACGCCAAGTCCTGACGCCAAAATGATGGTTCATTTGCATTCTGCCGGCGACTCGACCCGCTAATGGTCGCAGCACCATGATCAATCCGCGCGCGTTTGGTCGGGCGCGGCGAGTGTGTGCGCTCTTCTTCGCGGGACGTCGTGCCCGTGTCGGCGCGCTCCGATTCGGCCGATTGAGACTTCGTCCCCGCGCCAGCCGGCGGCATCTGAGGAGGATCCGCAGCGCTGCCATCTGCTTTCGTAAGCGCCTTTACCCGCGTGGGAGCCCCGCCTTCGAGGCAATTGGCGTCATCGCGCGGACAAGCCTGCTGGTTGCACGGGCCTGCGCAACCCACGGATACATCATTCGCCGCCGGTTGAGGGGTTGGAACGGCAGCGCGTTGAATGACCGCGGAAGTGTTGCCCTCCGCGGCGTTCGGCGTCGGGGGCGCCGCGGCCGTCGCATTTTGCGGCGCATCCGGCTTCGCGTTGAGGTTCGCGGATCTTGGTTCAGGCGAGTTTGACGCTTCTGATTTGGCCGCGGCATCCGCGAGCGCACCTGCCGGCAGG
>VAZM01000140.1:0-4127 GCA_005883135.1 Alphaproteobacteria bacterium | reverse complement strand
ACCCGCCTGCGAAGCAGGCAAGCGCGCCCGTGACCATCAAAATCGGTCTGAAACCCGACCGCCGCTCGCTTCTCCTCGGCCGCCGCACGCCGTCCGTTTCCCGAGGGCCCCGTCGCCACGCGCCTGCGCCGGTTTCGACGCAAGGGGATCGGGCGGCAAAACCGGTCCGCTGCTCGGTTAGATCGAGCGGCTCCAGCAGATTCGATGGCTCGAGGAGTTGAGTGATTTCATGCGGCGACATTTTCTACACCTGCGCCCCCCGACGGGCGCTCCCGGTTCGCTTCTTGACGAATTACCGCGCTGGGCGAGTTCCACGCTCCTCAATGACAGTAGTGCCACCACCGGTCCCGCTTTCCCGGCATTCTTCCACTGTGCGCATTCGGCCTTCAGCCTCCGTGCGAACGCCGAACCCAACACCGCCGATCACCACACCGACACCCGGCGACGCTGGTCGTTCCTCAACAATTCTGCATCGCTTCGTGGTTGGCTCCTGAACGATGTAGTAGTCGGCAAGGCTGGGGGTAATGACGAAAGCCGCCAGAGCGGCACCGGCCAAAACTGGTCGCATGAGAAGTGTCCCTTTCGAAATCGAACTGACTTCGTTGCAACTCACGTGAAGTGGGTAGAGTTCCAGTAACGTGAGAGGGGGATCGCAATACTCGGAGCAATGGCTCCGCGCGAAGTCAGCCACCCCGGTTCGCCACGAGGAACATTCCAACGCAAATGGCGTTTTCCGATATACCAAAACGCGGAGTGCGCCCGATGGACTGGAATCGTGTGGAAGGAAATTGGAAGCAGGTAAAGGGAAAGATCAAAGAGAAGTGGGGCCGGCTCACGGACGATGACCTCGACGTCATCAATGGCCGCCGCGACCAACTCGAGGGCAAAATTCAAGAGCGCTATGGTGTAGCCAAGGATCAGGTCCGTAAGGACGTTGACGATTGGTACACTGCGCAGCGGTGGTGATGCGACACCCTTCGCAGCTTTAGTCTGCTACAGCGGATGAATGGAACCGGAAAAAAGCCGGCAGTTCATCCCAAAGGCCGCCCGGCCTCAGCTCCCGGGCGGCTTTTGTTGTGCGGACACGGTCGTGGGCGGTTGGGGGCTGGGCTGACGCGCGCGCCGTTGATCGGCGCGCGAATGCCAATCGAGAGTCTTGCAAATTTGACAGGCCGCTGAACGTCCAACCCATGCCGCCGTTCAGGCAATGTTCAGCATAGTAATAGCACTATTCCTCGGACGACTGTTTGGCCCGCCGCAGCGGGATTAAAAAAACCCGCCGACCAAAAATGGAGGAGAACAATGATCAGGTTGTTTGTTGCTGCTGCCTTTGTGATAGCTGTCGCCAGTTCGGCGCAAGCGATAACGCCTGCGCCCATTTCTCAGTCGGACGCCATGATCACGCAAGCTCGCTTCGGATGCGGGCCCGGTAGGACACTGGTCGCTGGCCGCTGCGTCGCCAGAACCACCATCCGTCACACCCGCCGAGCTATCCGCAGGGGATATTACTGAGAAAGCCTAGCGTCTGATTATCTCTCGGAGGCAAGGCGAATTCCGCCTTGCCTCACCTGTGGACAGCAACAGCGGCTAGCTGGTGGACGCGGGCAGACCCGCGGCGAAGGTGGAGCACAATTTCCTGGGGCCGGACGACCGTCTGGGGGTCAACTACCGGTTCAATTGGGGCAGCTACCAGTACCGATTGGTGTTCCCGCCGGTCGTGTGCTGCGCACGGGCAGAATGCAATGCCAGGTGATCCGAAAGATTGTCGTAGGCATGCTGCGCGCTGTGAGGAGTTGGCTGACACGGCTGACACACCTGAGCAGGCGCGCATATTGCGAAACCTTGCCAAGCAGTGGTTGAAGTTGGCCGCCGACTTGGAGCGCGCCCTGCGATTCACGCACGGGCGCAAGGTGCGTAACCACAGGCGCTAGGCCCGCTCTCGGTGAGGCCGGGCGGGGCCTTAGACCCCGCAGCCGCCGGCCTCACTCTGGAGACGATGATAGCCGCTCAGCATCTTGTGCGACGTAAACAATCGTCAACATCCGCTGGAAGAGAACGCAGCGTGACTTCTCTGGCAATTCGTTAAAAGCTGCCTCGATAAACGGGTCTGTCAATTCTGCTCCATCCGCCTCCCACAAGTATCTGCAGCATTCCATGAACTTCATTTCGGCAGCATCGCCACCAGCTTTCAGCAGCGGCTTAAGTTCGTTTAGCGACAGCCCAAACCCCCGTTGAAGCTCTTCATCTACATCGTCCTTGCCGAGCATTGTCCGCTCCTGATCCGCTTATGCTGTGTCAACGAGCCCCAAATACAGCAAAGACCATGAACATTACTGGCTCTGCAGACAACCTTCTGACTTTGCATCAATCGCGCAAAAATAACGTTTGTTTCTAGAACAGAACCCCAGCTTATAATCTTTTGTGAAATTCTCGAGACACGTATTCATCCACTCGATGCTGATCCATGCCTTATTGAAATCCTCCTCACCACAGGACTCATCGAGGTTGGAAGCAACGCGCGCAAATTCTCGCGGAATCATCTTTTTGGTCCGCTTGGACAGGGTTTCCGCTCGCCCATAAAGGGCCTGTGCTACGGCGAGACAATCGTTCTTGTTGGTCGGAGTGCGGTCTGTCGAGATGACCGGAGGCTGTTTCGCTGGGAGGACCGACTTGTGTTTTGCTGTCGCGGTGTGCGATCTGTGTTTGGCGTGTTTCGCCGCGACAGCGGAAGTCGCAAACACGCACAATAAGCCCAATACTGCAAGGAAGTAGAGTGATGCTATTTTCGGAATGTTCGGGAGCATGATTGGTTCTTTCGAGGGCGCACGCTTCCGTTGACATTGAGGAAACTCCGCCCCCCGTGGTTCACATTCCCAACGATCTCTGGTCCGCATTCATTGAACCTAATGTGACCACGAAGCGATGCAGATCGTTGACGAACGGCCCGCGTCGCCCGGTGTCGGTGTGGTGATCGGCAGTGTCGGATTCGGCGTTCGCACGGAGGCTGAAGGCCGAATGCGTACTGTGGAAGAATGCCACGAAAGTGGGACGAGTGGTGGCACTACTGTCATTGAGGAGCGTGGAACTCGTCCGGCGCGGTGACCGTAAAGAATAAATCCTGGCGGCACGGGCGCATTGAGGCAGTGACCGAGTTCCTGCACGGTGGGCTCTTCCGCCGAAAGCGATTCCCGGGAAGTCCTGCCCACTAACCCGTTTCCGGAATCCCGCGGGTGGGGGCGGTGATTGCGGTCGGCGCAATTATCATCAGCGATAAATTGAACTAACACGCAGGGTGGAAAAGCAAGTCACCATGTTCGCGGCGCCCTTAGGCGCGTGCGCCGATCGTACTGGAGCCGCATATTACGCGCTGCTTCCGGCATCGCATCAGCTTTCAAGAGGGCGCAGCGATAGGCTAATGCGAGTTACGACTGCGTCCCAGGAACGCTTTTCTTCTCGCGGATATTTCAGGTCAAAGCAATGAATTACGCCACGGGCACCGCCTGAAAAGTTGCATCGACTGTAAAGGATAACGCCGTCACGCTCTGACGAGATGGCGAAGAATGACCGAGCTATACGCACGTACTCCAACTCGGATCGCTCCACGCGCAGATGTTTTCTTAGATAAGTTCTGGGGGTCTCGCCGGCTTTGTTGGAACGAGCGTAAATGGACAGGACAGCACGCCCGTCAGCGCGCTCAAACCGCTGTCCAAGACCCATTTCAGGTCGGCCAGCCGGAGTGAAGATGCCCGCCGGATATTGGATTCTCGTTCCAAAGTCGGGAACTTCAAACGTGCTCCATTCGGCAGGGCTTTGTTACCGAAACCGCGCCTCTGCGTTAGGAACGAGGGCGAGAAGTATGATGGCAGCAGCTAGGAAAGCGTAATACTTAGTCATCGTGTTTCTCCGACGCCCAAATGGGAATGCACCCGGCGATGCGCAAGCACAGATAAATTCGACATCTGGTTTGGCGGACTTGGAAGCAGTACCAGCGCGCGTGCTAGCTTGTCTCACGGCCCTTTGCCGTAGCGCTTCTGGCCGTTGCCTCAATGCCGCGAAGCGTTGCCGCGCAAACGGCGCCGAAGGTTGTCCGTATAGGCTGGCTGACCTCGCAGCAGGCGTCGAGCCTT
>VAZM01000139.1 GCA_005883135.1 Alphaproteobacteria bacterium | reverse complement strand
CGAGACCGAGCATCTTCATGACGAAGAAGCGGGCCTCGTGGGCGAGCTGGGTCGAACTCCAGACCGTCAGCACGTCCATATCCGGCTCGTAGTGGGCGAGGACGCCGCGGCACTCGATCGGATGCGCCCCTCCGCGGTGCTGCTTCAGCGACAGCTTCAGGCGTTTCGGCGCAGCGCGGATCGCGGCGTCGGCGTCCCCGTACTCCTGTGAGAAGGTTGCAAGCAGGTTGCCGCGGCGATCCACATGCACATCAGGCGCTCCCGTGGCCAAGGCGTCCCGGCAATCAGAAGCCGCCGGAAGTGGCTCGATGTCGAGATCGATCAGGCCGACAGCATCTTCGGCGACATAGCGGCTGTCGGCGACCACCACGGCCATCGCTTCGCCGACGAAAACGACCTCCTTCGACGCGAGAATATAGGGAGAGATGTTCGGTGGAAGGCCGTCGCTGGGAAACTGCAGCGGCAGGCGGTCTGCGGTCAGAACCGGCCTCAGATCCGCCAACGTGTAGACGGCGTGCACGCCCGGGTGGGCCCTCGCGGCGCCGACGTCGATCGATTTGACGATGCCGTGAGCGACCGAGCTGCGCAGAAACGCGGCCTCCAGCTGGCCGGGCCGATGGATGTCGTCGACGAAATGCCCGGCACCGTGCAGTAACGCAGGATCCTCCACCCGGGGAACACGCGATCCAACATAGCGCTGCGGGGCCATCTCAATTCTCTTCTCTAGCGCCGCGCAATTCGGCGGCGGCATCCAACGCCGCTTTGACGATGTTGTGATATCCGGTGCAGCGGCACAGATTGCCGGAGATGGCCTCTCGAACTTCCTGCTCCGTCGGATCGGGAACGTCATGCAGAAATTGAGCCAGTGAAAGCAGCATACCCGGCGTGCAGTATCCGCACTGAAGGGCGTGGTGTTTCAAAAAGGCCCGTTGCAGCGCGTGTGGGGCTTCCACCGTTCCGAGCGACTCGATGGTTTGTACCTGCCGGCCTTCCGCCTGCACGGCGAGCATCAGGCAACCGCGCACCGCGAACCCGTCGATCAGAACGGTGCACGCGCCGCAGACGCCTTGCTCGCATCCGACGTGCGTTCCGGTCAGGCGAAGGCCATGGCGCAGAAAATCGACCAGCGTGACACGCGGTTCCGCGGTGGCGGAGCGCTCTTCGCCGTTGACGTTGAGGCAGATGGTGCGGGCTGCGGCGGCTCCGCTCATGGAACCCCTTACTGCCGGTCAAGCTCGGCGGAGGCCTCGCTCAAGGCGCTTTTCGCCATCGCCGCCGCGACGTGGCCGCGATACTCGGCGCTGCCGAAGGGATCTTCGAGCGTCGCGTGCGCGACGCAGAGCGCGGCGACCTCCTCGATGAGGTCGGCCGTGACCCGACGCCCCACCAGCACGGCCTCGGCATCACGGGCCCTTTTCGGAGCTTCGGCGATACCAAACAGCGTGAGGGACGCGCGGCGAATCGGTCCCCCCGTTTCGCCCGCGAGTACAGCGATCGCCCCGGCAACGGCGAAGTCTCCGTGCCGCCGGGAAAACTCCGAGAAGCCGGTTCCGACCTTGCCTCCCCATGGCGTGAAGCGCACCGCGGTGAGGATTTCATCGGAGGCGAGCGAGGAGGTCATAAAGGTCACGGGAAACTGCTCGAATGGGATACTGCGCTGTCCTGCGGGCCCGACCGCGACGACCGTTGCCTCATAGGCCAGGGCCACAGCCGGCAGCTCGGCCGAAGGATCAAGCTGGCACAGGCTGCCTCCAAACGTGCCACGATTGCGGGTCTGAAAATGGCCCACGTGGCGCAACGCTTTTGCAACGACCGGCAATTTCGCGGCGATCGCGGGCGAGCGCTGCAGGGTCCGCTGTCGCGTCATCGCCCCGACGACGAGGGTGCCGGCTTCCTCTTCGATGAAGTCGAGTTCGGCCACGCGGTTGAGATCCACGATGCGGTCCGGAAACACGTAGCGCATATTGAGCATCGCCATCAGCGATTGCCCGCCGGCGAGCAGCCGGGCGTTCTCGCTTGCGGACAGCAATGCGACGGCTTCCGGCAGCTTCGTCGGCGCAAAATATTCGAACGGAGGCGGTTTCAATGATCGGCCCGTATTGGGTGTCCTGAGAGGCGATCGATCTCCGGTACAGCTCGGGGCCTACGCTATCTTTTTTCCGTCTGCCGCGGACAGGTGGGCGCCGCGACGCTTGTAGAGTTCGTCGTCCTTGTAGCCCATGGTCTCCGGTTTCGCCCGCCCGAGCATCACCTGAAAATAGCAGGACGCCAGGCTGTTGTTTTCGTAGCCGTGAATCACGCCTGGCGGCGTTGAGATGCAGTCCCACTTGCCAAGACGTTTGGTGATCCGCCGGCCATTTTCGTCCTCCACGAAGACGTCGAGAAACCCGTCGAGAACGAAGAATACCTCCTCAACCTCGTGGGTGTGCGCCGCGTTGCCCTGTCCCGGCTCGACGTACATGATGCTGAGCGTGAAGCCGCGCGGAGGGATCGCGCTCACGTCGCCGTGCTTGCCCGAGCCGCCCGCACCGATGAAACGGTGCTGGGCGCGTTTGTAGCCCTCGATCTTGGCATCTTCGAACGCGGCCCAGTCCGGCTTTCTGTCGGCAAATCTGGCAACGTACTTGCCCACGATGTCTTCCAGGCTCGCGTTGGCGAGTTCTGCGGGGCGGGGATGGCGTGCAGCCATGGCGGTCCTCCTCAGTCGCTTGCTGGGCGTCCTTAGCGTTCGCCAGCGTTCGCCGTTGTGTGCTGTCAAAACAGCCAGCCACTCCCAGTCATGCACGTGGCAGCGTTTTGTCAGGCCTCGGATTTGACATCAACCTAACCAGTTAGTCAATATCCCGCGGCCGTGCTCGCAGGGCTCAAGTCATGAGCGGATTGGTCAAGCTGTGTTCGTGCGTGGATGGCGTCCGCATGGCGCACGCGGGTCAAAATCTTCCGTTGGTGAGACCGGACGACGGCGAAGCGCGCTTTGCTTTGGTCGAGGCCGGGGCGATCCTCGCATCGACATTGGCTAACCAGTTTGTCATAAATGACCCTCTGTGCCGTGCTTCCGGTCGCAACGAGGGAAACCAAGATGGCAATGTTTGGTCGCAACGCTCGCTCGCTCCGAACCTGGTTTCAGGCAGCGGCTCTGCTGTTCCTGGTCCTGCCGTTTGCACCGGCGCAAAGTCTTGCCGACGACAAACTCAGCCTGCGCCTCGATTGGATACCGAATGGTTCGCATGCGCCGTTTTTTCTGGCGGAGCAGAAGGGGTGGTTTCGCAAAGCCGGCCTCGATGTGACGATCGAGGACGGCACTGGGTCGGTGGTCACGGTCCAGCTGGTCGGAGCAGGGCAGTTCGATGTCGGCCACGCGAACCTCTCCTCGCTCGCCATTGCCCGCGGCAAGGGGTTGCCCGTCATCTCGATTGCCGGCTTCGTTCGCAAGAGTGACATGGGCGTCCTCGTTCCGGCTGGTTCCGGATGGCGCACGCCCAAGGACCTTGAGGGCCGGAAGGTTGCGTTTACGGCGGGCTCGCTGGAGGGTCCCTTCATCGACACGTTTTTCGGAGCCTCGCGCGGCAAGGTCGAGTTGTTGAGCGTCGACGCCGCGGCCAAAGTCAGCACTTACGTTTCCGGCAGCGCCGATGCGGTCGTGTCGTCCGTTCCCTACGTCTTGCCGCTGGTCGCGGCCAAGCGGCCATCGGACGGCATATTGTTTGCCGACTCCGGTCTCGATTTGCCCGGTTTCGGGTTGTTCACGACGGCCAGCACGCTCACGGCCAAACGCGAAGCGATCAAGAAGCTGACGAACGTCATCACCAGCGCCTGGGTGTACGTGCTCGACGGGCACGTCGATGAAGCCGTCGACGCGATCATGAAATCCAGGCCGCAACTGTCATTGAATGCGGCGGTGCTGAAAAACCAAGTCGGACAGTTCGAAGGCTATTTTTATACCGAGGCAACGCGGGGCCGCCCGTTCGGCGTGCAGTCGGACGTGGACTGGGACAGGACCGTCAAGGTCATGGAGAACGCGGGCGTCCTCCCGCGGGGTTCAAAGCCGTCGGACTACTTCACCAATGATCTCATCGACCCGGCCTACTTTCAAACCATCCTGCGATGAGCGGAATACATGACGGCCTCGTTCCTGCGAGGGCTTCAGGGCAGGCAGTCGAACTGAATTGTTCCCACGCCTGCCGCCCGATGTCCTCGGCTGCCTGCGGCTGGTAATCCGGATGATGTGAGGTAGACTTATTCAAAAAGATGGAGCGATGGTTTGGATCACTTGGGCTTCCTGACAGGCAGGAATGGGTATTATGGAGCCATCGAAAACCGAAATTGATCCTGATAGTACCCCACTCATTCAGAGGATCGGCGCTCCATCGATTGCAGAGATCGAAAAGCTTATCGGCGAACTGCAAGACGTAAGAAATTTTCTTGAATCCGAGGGAGAGCGAATCCAGCGAGAGGCCGCCGGCTGTATAGATCTTATTCAGAGGGCTCAGGCCTCGGTAACAATTATCTCTGACACGCTGTCCGGATGGCGACAGGCGGGGCATCCCTTCCGGGAGGTTATGACGAGACGCTCCACGGCCGAAGACATGACGAACGGCAGCTGAGCTTTTTGGCTCAGTGCCAGAATTTCACATTCTTCGTCCTCAGCGGCGGAATGAGAGTGCAAACGAGTCTTCCGGCGCAGGCCGACCTCAATCTGCTCAGGCCCAGTGCAAGCTGCGGTCCGTGGAGTTTCGCCACGCCTTTACCGCGTCAACACACCGCCACCAGAATAGTGACCATGGCGGTACCTGCGTAATGAGCGCGCGGAGGCGTTCCGCTTCTCGGCGCCAATGGTCTCGGCTGTCGATGAGCCGGCTGACGGAACTCGAAAGGAATGTTCGATCGCACGCAGTTGTTCGACCTCCACGCGCAATACGTTCATCTCGATGAGCAACAGCTTCAGTTCCCGCCGCATCACGGGTAGCGGATCGGGCGCCTCCCACGGCTGGGATCCGGGAAAAAACGGGGCCGCAAGGTGATGACGGTTGGCAGCAGCGGGTTGATTGGACATGGGGCAACAGTCGGGTTGATTTGACATAGGGCAATAGTGTCGAAGCATGGTTTAGATGCAGTTAATGGCCGCGGCGGCGTCGATTTAAAACCGCGCCTCGGTCAAGGGCCGCGAGAACGTCCGCCCAACGTATTGCGCGGACATTGTGCGGACAGCCCGTCCCGAGTTTGGATCGTTTCGCGCACCAAATAGCTGATGCGACTGGCGCCCATGGTCGATGAAGATGGGCACTACTCGTTCGCCCTGGCGCTATGATGCCGCAGCGCGCCCCGCGCTCCAAGCGGCAAAACCACGACCGCGCGCGATCTTGCACTACCTCTTGCTCTGCGAACGTGCTTCGCTCTGTTCAAGCGACTCGGCGCCGCTTGGACGTTCGTCCGGTCGCCGCTGGGCGCGCAGAGAGGGTAAGGCCTAAGGCGCGAACGATGCGCATAACCGTGCTGAATTCCGGATTGCCGGTCTCGCCAAGTGCCTTGTAAAGGCTTTCACGGTTCAAGCCTGCATTCTTCGCAATCTCACTCATGCCGCGTGCGCGCGCAACGAGACCAAGCGCGTCACGCACGAAATCCGCGTCACCGGTTTCGAGCGCCGCCGCGATATAGGCAACCTGACGCTCTTCGGTGTCTAGATAGTCGGCGGCATCAAAGCCAGTCGTCTTGCGCATCACAATGTCTCCGCCAGTTTCAGGGCACGCTTGATGTCTTGCTGCTGCGTACGCTTGTCGCCGCCACACAGGAGGATCACGATCTGTGCTCCGCGATGCAAGTAGTAGATGCGGTAACCTGTCATTTGTTCGGCCTCGGCGACTATCGGTATCGATCGGTCGATTTTTTGAAAATCCGTGCGAACAACGGCATCATAGACTCGGCGTCGAAAAGACCGTCGCTCGCAAGCGCGAAGGCGGTTCAAGGCTGCGCAGTTCTCTACGATGCGGTCCACTGTTGTCGGCGGGTGAACGCCTGGATCAAGGTCAGGCCCAGCCATTCCTCATAATCATTGGACGACCAGCCCCGCTCCAATACGAGCATCCGATAGATGTCGCGCCCCGTATACATCCACATGATGTCGCAGACCTTGGTCAAGCCGAGCTTGCGCGCTGCGGGGAACGTCTTCACCAGTAAGCGCGCCCGTCCTTCCTGAAGGTGAAAGCGAATCCGCTCGAACTCCGCCTCGACACTTTTCAGCTCGGGCGAGAACGCCGATACGCCGCGCATCAACCCAATCTCCACCCTCTCCGCGTCGAATATCACGCGCGAGATGGAGGCTGTGATTCGCAGAAGTTCGAAGGGATCTTCGGTTGTCTGGGTGCGCTCCGCGACGCGCGCGTAGTGCGGGCCGAAGAACGTGCCTTGTATGATCGCCTTGAGAAGACCGGCTTTGGATCGAAACAACGCATAGACCGTCGGAGAGGCCACGCCGGCTTTCGACGCGATGTCATCGATCGTCACTACGTCCACGCCGCGCTCTGAGAATTGCGCCTTTGCCGTCGCCAGGATTCGGGCGCGCGTTTCCTCCGCCTTGGCCTGCCGAGAGACCGCGTTGTAGCTCCTTGACTTTGTGGTCTTGCGTTTCATATTCGATATAGTAACCTATATCCAAATTGACATGCGTACAAGGACGCCATGGAGGAGATCTTGCAATGTCGAGCACCACCAACTCAGCAAAGGGATCGAGCGCGATTTTATGGACCGGGCGCGTATTGAGCGGGGTCGTCGTACTATTCTTTTTGATGGACGCCGGCATGAAGCTCGCCGATGTGGAACCAGTAAGGGAGGCGCAGCAGCAGCTTGGCTGGCCGCTGGCTCTTGACCGCGTGATTGGCCTGATCGAGCTACTCTGCCTCGCTCTCTATCTCGTTCCGCGCACGGCGATACTTGGCGCTGTCCTGATGACGGGTCTCCTCGGTGGGGCGATCGCCAGCCACTTGCGGCTGTTGGACCCCTTGTTCACACAGACTTTGTTCGGCG
>VAZM01000138.1:6266-8357 GCA_005883135.1 Alphaproteobacteria bacterium | reverse complement strand
GCCGCCTGCTGCGGCTCTCCCGCGCCAAGCGCGGCATGACGCGCCGGCAGCTCGCACACGCCTCGGGCGCCTCCGAGCGCTACCTCGCGCAGATCGAAAGCGGGCAGGGCAACCCGTCGGTCATCATCCTCGAATCGATCGCGCGCGCCCTCGACATCCCCATCATTGAATTGCTCCCGCGCAGCAACGGGCGCACGCTGGCGATGGCCGAAATCCTCGATATTCTCGCCCGCGTGCCGGTTGCAGAACTTTCCTCGCTTGCCGAGTTGATCGAGCGCCGCGCTTCGCAGCACATGCAGGTCGATCGTGGGCGTCGGATCGCGCTCATTGGGTTGCGCGGCGCCGGCAAATCGACGCTGGGCCGCCGTCTTGCCGATGCGCTCGGCTGCCCGTTTATCGAGCTCGACCGGCTCATCGAGCAGGACTACGGGGCGCGCATTCCCGATCTGATCGAGATGGGAGGACTTGCAACCTTCCGCCGCTACGAGCGCGCTTGTCTCGAACGCGTCATCGACGAGCACGAGACGGCCGTGATCGCCACCGCCGGCGGGATCGTGTCGAATGCCGAAACCTATGCGCTGCTGCTGCGCCGCACGCACACGGTGTGGATCAAGGCGCGGCCGGAGGAACATATGCGGCGCGTGATGGCGCAGGGCGATTTCCGCCCCATGGCGCAGAATCGCGAAGCCATGGCCGATCTCGTCGCCATCCTCGACGCGCGGCGGAGCGATTATGCGCGCGCGCAGGCCGAGCTCGACACCTCCGAGGATACGGTGGAGGAGAGCTTGGCGAAACTCGCGCGGACCGCTGCGAGTTTTGCAGCCGGAGGAGCCCGGTGATGCTCGCCGACCACGGCCATCTTGAGCTTGGCCAGATGCGGCTTGAATACCGCATGATTGGACCGCGCCCCGACGCGGCGCCGACCCTCGTATTGTTGCACGAGGGGCTCGGCTGCGTTGCAGGCTGGGGCAGCTTTGCTCAGGAGCTCGCCGCAGCGACCGGCACGGGCGTTTTCGTCTACTCCCGCGCCGGATACGGCAGCTCGTCGCCGGCGAAATTGCCGCGTCCGGTCTCCTTCATGCACGAGGAGGCGCTGGACGTGCTTGCCCGCGTGCTCGACGCGATCGGCTTCCGCCGCGGGCTTCTTGTCGGGCACAGCGATGGAGCCTCGATTGCCGCGATCTACGCCGGGAGCGTGCAGGATCATCGCGTGCGCGGCCTCGTGTTGATGGCGCCGCACTTTTTCACCGAGGAGACGGGGCTTGCGGAAATCGCGCGTACCAAGACGGCTTTCGAGACCGGGCCACTACGCGCCAAGCTCGCGCGCTGGCACGCCGACCCCGATAATGCGTTCCACGCCTGGTGCGGGCCCTGGCTCAATCCCGAATTCCGCAAATGGGAGCTGAGCGACGAGCTCGCTCACATTCGCATTCCGATCCTGATCGTGCAGGGGGAAGACGACCAATACGGCACGCTGCGGCAGATCGAGATGGCGCAGGAGGAGTGCTACTGCCCGGTCGAGGTCGCCCTGCTGCCGAAAACGCGGCATGCCCCGCACCGCGAGGCAGCCGAAGCGACGTTGCGTGCGACCTCGGAGTTCGTCAATCGGCTGCTGCGCGAGCATCACGAAGCAGACATGAACCCCGAAGAGCGGGCCGTTCAGATTTCGGCTGCCACGAACCGCCGAGATCGCAATCGCCGGACTTCGGCTTCCTGAGCCGCATTGCGAGGACATCCATGGCCGAGGCAGAACGCAAATTGAACAACGGCAAGAGCCGCATCGATTTCCAGACCGATCCCTCGAAATACCGCCATTGGAAGCTGGCCGTCGACGGCGAGGTGGCGACGTTACTGATGGATGTCGACGAGAAGGCCACGCTGTTCGAAGGCTACGAGCTCAAGCTCAATTCCTACGATCTCGGTGTCGACATCGAGTTGGCGGACGCCATCGAGCGGCTGCGGTTCGAACACCCGCAAGTCAAAGTGATCCTGCTGCGCTCGGCCAAGCCGCGGGTGTTCTGCGCCGGCGCCAATATTCGCATGCTCGCCGGCGCCACGCACGCGCACAAGGTCAACTTTTGCAAGTTCACC
>VAZM01000138.1:0-6251 GCA_005883135.1 Alphaproteobacteria bacterium | reverse complement strand
ACACCATTTGCGTGATCAACGGCACCGCCGCGGGCGGCGGCTATGAGCTCGCCCTCGCAGCCGACCACATCATGCTGATCGATGACGGCGCTTCGGCGGTGTCGCTGCCGGAGCTGCCGCTCTTGGCGGTGCTGCCCGGCACCGGCGGGCTGACCCGCGTCACCGACAAACGCAAGGTGCGCCGTGATCGCGCCGACGTGTTCTGCACCACCGAGGAGGGGGTGAAGGGTAAGCGTGCCGTGGATTGGCGGCTCGTCGACGAAGTGGTGCCCGCCTCCCGCCTCGAAGAGGCGGTGGCCAACCGCGCGCGGGAGTTCGCGGCAAGGTCGCAACGTCCGCGCAACGGCAAAGGGATCGTACTCGCGCCGCTCAAGCGCGAGCGGTCGGCGGACGCGGTCGAGTACAGCACGATATCCGTCGAATTCCAGCGCGGCGCTCGGCGCGCGACCGTTACGCTGCGTGGTCCGGACGCGCCGCCGCCGGCGTCCGCCGAGGCGATGGTCGAATTGGGGGCGCAGTTCTGGCCGCTCACACTCGCGCGCGAGCTCGACGATGCAATCCTCGACATTCGCGCCAACGAATTCGACGTTGCCGCAATCGTCTTCAAATCATCGGGCGATCCCGCGCAAGTCCTCGCCTACGACGGGTTCCTCCACGCCAACAAGGATCACTGGCTCGCGCGAGAGGTCACGGGTTTCTGGAAGCGCGCGCTCAAGCGCATCGATCTTACCTCGCGCTCTCTCGTGACGCTGGTCGAGCCGGGCTCCTGTTTCGCCGGTACGCTGGCCGAGGTCGTGTTCGCGAGCGACCGCTCCTACATGCTGATCGGCCAGCGCGACGGCGACAACAAATCGCCCGCGATGCTGACGCTGGCGCAAGTCAATTTCGGCGCCTATCCGATGGCGAACGGGATTTCTCGGCTGGCGAGCCGCTTCCTTGCCGAGCCCGCCGCGCTCGAACGGGCCAGAGGCGCGATCGGTGAGATGCTCGATGCCGAAGCGGCGGAGAAGCTCGGCCTCGTCACCTTCGCCGTCGATGACATCGACTGGGAGGACGAAATCCGCGTCTTTCTGGAGGAGCGTGCGAGCTTCTCTGCTGACGCGCTCACCGGGCTCGAAGCCAATCTGCGTTTCGGCGGACCCGAGACGATGGAATCGAAAATCTTCGCGCGCCTTTCGGCCTGGCAGAACTGGATCTTCCAGCGGCCCAACGCCGTCGGCGAGGAGGGCGCGCTCAAGCGCTACGGCACCGGACAGAAGCCGGCATTCGATACGCGGAGAGTTTGAGGAGGCATCCCATGAGCGACATCGTCAATGTCGACTATTCGACTCGCATCCCGAACAACGTCAATCTCACCGAGGACCGGCAGGTGCTGCGCGCGCTCGAGCGCTGGCATCCCGGCTATATCGATTGGTGGATGACCATGGGGCCTGCCGGCTTTCAGGAGGCGCTCGTCTATCTGCGCACCGCGGTCTCGGTCGATCCCAAGGGCTGGGCCAAGTTTGATTACATCAAGATGCCGCAGTACCGCTGGGGCATTCTGCTGGCACCACAGGAGGAGGGCCGGAAGATCCCGTCCGGTCGGCATTACGGCGAGCCCGCCTGGCAGGAGGTACCGGGCGGATATCGCGCCATGCTGCGCCGCCTCGTCGTCATCCAGGGCGATACCGAGCCCGCCTCCGTCGAGCAGCAGCGCCATCTCGGCAAGACGGCGCCGTCCCTCTACGACATGCGCAACGTGTTTCAGGTCAACGTCGAGGAGGGCCGGCATCTGTGGGCCATGGTTTATATCCTGCAGAAATATTTCGGCCGCGACGGCCGCGAGGAGGCCGAGCAACTGCTCCAGCGCCGCTCCGGCGATGCCGACAAGCCGCGCATGCTCGGGGCTTTCAATGAAGCGACGCCGGACTGGCTCTCGTTCCACATGTTCACCTTCTTCACCGACCGCGATGGCAAGATGCAGCTCGAGAGCCTTGCGCAATCCGGTTTCGATCCGCTCTCGCGCACCTGTCGCTTCATGCTGACCGAGGAAGCGCACCACATGTTCGTCGGCGAGACCGGCATCGGACGCACCATTCAGCGCACCTGCGAGGCGATGAAGGAGGCCGGCGTCGACGACCCGGGCGATATCATCAAGGTGCGCGATCTCGGCGTCATCGATCTGCCGACGATTCAGAAGAAGCTCAACCTGCATTATTCGCTGTCGCTCGACCTGTTCGGCTCGGAGGTCTCGACCAACGCGGCAAACGCATTCAACGCCAGCCTCAAGGGGCGCTTCCAGGAGACCAAGATCCAAGACGACCACAGGCTCGAGAGCTCGACCTATCCGGTGCTCAAACTCGTGGGCGGCGAGATCAAGCGCGTGGACGAGCCCGCGCTCACCGCCATCAACATGCGGCTGCGTGATGACTACACCGCCGATTGCCAGCGCGGCCTCGACCGCTGGAACAAGATCATCGACCGGACCGGCGTGAACTTCCGATTCCAGTTGCCGCATGTGGCATTCCATCGGCAAATCGGGGAGTTCAAGGACATCAAGGCATCTCCGAGCGGGGCGCTCGTCGACGATGCCAGCTGGAACAAGGAGAAGGACAAGTGGCTGCCGTCGAAGGGCGACGGCGAGTTCGTCCAAAGTCTGATGCGTCAGGTGCTCGAGCCCGGCAAGTTCGCCAGCTGGATCGCGCCGCCGCGCGTGGGAATCGACAACAAGCCGGGCGATTTCGAATACGTGAAGCTCGCGGCTTGACGCGAGCGTGCGGTGTCGGCGCGGGTCAGCGCGCCGGTGACGGCGGCTTGTCCCTGCTGTCGGGCGGCCGATCCGGCGATCGCGTGCCGCCGGCGCCGGTCGTCTCCGACCGGGCCGGATTCGCAATGCACGTGCCGCTCGCCGAACGCCCCCCGAGGATCTGGTGGCACTGCTCGAGGCTGTCGTAGGTGCAGTTCAGGGAGCCCGTCGCGCTCTGCAGGCAGAACGGCTGCTTTTCCTGCTGGGCATACGGCGCTTGCAGCGGCACGCCGACCAGCGCAACACCCAGCAAAATCGATGCAAGCGTCGCAGCGCGCATGTGGGGTTGCTCCCCGTATTGGGTCAGGGCTCTTCCCTGCAAACAAGCTTGCGACGGATTCGTTCCCCGCGGCGTGACCCGCGGGGTAACAGGGCGCTGCTCGGCCTCAGGCGAGAGGGTGGATCACTCCGCTGCCTCCCCGCGCAGCACTCCGTCCCACCACGGGCAGACGCCGGCTGCGAGCTTGTAATTGCCCTCGATCACGTTGACTGGCTTGCGCAGGCCGCTCGCGGCCGCCGCGACGCGGATCGCGCGCGCCTCGGCGCGCTTCTCCGGCGGCATCCACAGACGCTCGTGCCCCCACATGCTCGGGCCCCAGGTGACCTCTTGCGGCTGCCAGCTCTCGACGTCGATCACCCGCCCGCCCCAGCCGTACTCCACCATGAACCCTGACGGCGAGTTCGAATAGAACGAGGTGACCTCGTCGTTGATGTGCCGGCCCAGCGTGACGCCGATGCGGCCTTCCTCGGCCAGTGCCAGATCGTAGCATTGCCCGACGTCGTCGAGGCTGAAGAGCTCCACCATCAAATGGTGCGTGGCGCTGCGGCCGGTCTCGATGAAGGCGATTGAATGGTGGCGCGGATTGGCGTGGAAGAAATAGGCCTTGAATGGTCGCACCATGTAGTCCGACAGGCGGAAGCCGAGCACGTCCCGATAGAACGGTACCGCGTCGTTGATGTCTTTGACGTGCAGCACGGCATGGCCCATGCCGAGCGGCCCGGTGCGGAACCCTGAGATCGAGCGGCCGGGCTTGAACGGCTCGCTCGCGGTTTCGGCGCCGTGGAAGATTTCGAGCCGGTTGCCTTGCGGATCGGCGAGCACCACGACATCCTTGACGCGGCGTTCGTCCGCAAGCGCGCGCGAGCCGCGCACCACCTCGATGCCGGCCGCTTCCAGCCTTGCCGCGAAAGCGTCGAGCGCGGCGGCGTCGCCTACCTCCCAGCCGAAGAACGCGACACCTTCGCCGCCGTCTTCGCTGACGACCACGCGCTGCTTGCGATCATCCATGCGCAACGCCAAGCTCTTGCTGCTGCGCTCGATGAGCTGCATCCCCAAAAAACGGGTGCCGAACGCGGTCCAATCCTCGAGCGATTTTGCGCGAATACCGACATAGCCGAGTCCTTGAATGTCCATGGACGGCCTCCGTCAGAATTCAATCAATTAAAGAGTATGAGCTTCCCTGACGAGCTTGGCAAATTCCCTGCCCCGATCCCCGGTTTGGTGCTCGTGTACCTGGAACCGCGCTGGCGTGGCGCTTAGCGCTCGCACTGCATCATTCCGCCGCCGCTCGCGCCGGGGCCGCATGTGCCGCAATGAGATAATCGACCGCGGCTTGCGCGCCGCCTTTGTGGTGCGGGATGCCGGCGAGTGCCAGCGTCATTTCGGTGATCGCCAGCGCCCCCATGAGCATGCCCTCGTTCACGTCGCCGAGATGGCCGATGCGGAAATATTTGCCGGCATAGCGGCCGAAGCTCGAGCCGTAGGAGATGTTGAAGGTGTCCAGCGCGAAGTGGCGGAACGCGTCGGCGTCGTGGCCCTCCGGCAGCAGCACCGCCGTGACTGTCGGCGAATAGTATTTTGCGTCGCGGCACATGATCTCGAGTCCCCAAGCGCGCACCGCGCGCCGCGTCGCCTCGGCCAGGCGATGGTGGCGCGCGAACACGTTCTCGAGCCCCTCCTCGTGCAGCATGGCGATGCCTTCGGCGAGGCCGTGCAGCATCTGCGTCGCCGGGGTGTAAGGAAAGAAACCGATCTTGTTCATGGCGAGCATGTCGTCCCAGGCCCAGAACGACTTCGCCAGCTGCGAGCTTTTCGCCGCCGCAAACGCCTTGTCGCTCACCGCGTTGAAGGACATGCCGGGCGGCAGCATCAAGCCCTTCTGCGCGCCGCCGACGGTGACGTCGACGCCCCATTCGTCGTGCCGGTAATCGGTGGAGGCGAGCGAGGAGATGGTGTCGACAAAGAACAGGGCGGGGTGGGCGGCGGCGTCGATCGCCTTGCGAATCTCCGGGATCGGCGAGAGGCACCCGGTCGAGGTCTCGTTGTGCAGCACGCAGACTGCTTTGATTTCCTTGTTCCTGTCCCGGCGCAGATGGTCCTCGATTGCCGCCGGATCGGCGCCAATGCGCCAATCGGTCTTGATGAATTCCGGCTGCAGCCCGAGTTTCTCCGCCATGGTCTTCCACAGCGTGGCGAACTGCCCGGTCTCGACCATCAGCACGCGATCGCCGGGTGAGAGCGTGTTCACGAGGGCGGCTTCCCACGCGCCGGTGCCCGTCGCGGTATAGATGATCACCGGATTGCTCGTCTTGAAAATCGTCTTGATGCCGTCGAGGCATCTCTTGGCGAGCTTGGCAAATTCCGGCCCGCGGTGATCGATGATCGGCGTATCCATCGCCCGCAGCACGCGATCGGGCAGCGGCGTCGGCCCGGGGATGTGCAGGAAATGGCGGCCCACGGGGCGTGATGAGTTCTTCGACATCAATTGATCCCTTTGCAGGCGCGGCTTGTGCGCGGCAACGACGGCCCGGCCGCAGCTTGCCGCCATCAAGGACGAATGCGAGACTCAGTCAAGCCTCTTGCGACCCGGAGCTAATCTCCGGCGAGTGTCCCGATTGCGAAGTTCGCACGTCCTCGCGGCACGCTCAAATGCGAAGTTCGGAATCAAAGGGGACATAGCAACCTTATGACTTTAGTGCGGTCTTTGGATTTGAAGTTCCTAAGCGAGCTTGAGGCAATATGATGGGAATTTCAAATCCATCGCACGACTGAGTGAATGGAATGGCCCAAACGGTCGTCCCGGGGCTCGAGCGGCGGCTCAAGGCGCATCTCCTCGGGGATGTGGCGTTCGACGCGTTCACCCGCGGCCGCTACGCCACGGACGCCTCGCACTACCAGATCATGCCGCTCGGCGTCGTTGCGCCGCGCTCGGTGAAAGAAGCCGAGCACGCGCTCGCGATCGCGCGCGAGGAGGGCGCGAGCGTGCTGGCACGGGGCGCCGGCACCTCCCAGGCCGGCCAAGCGGTCAATTCCTCGCTCGTCATCGACTGCTCGAAATATCTCGACCACCTCATCGCGCTCGACGCGCCCGGCCGGCGCTGCGTGGTGGAGCCGGGCATCGTGCTGGACGAGCTCAATCGCCGGCTCAAGCCGCACGGGCTGTGGTTTCCGGTCGACATCTCGACC